>JAZOBT010000032.1:0-8752 GCA_045596125.1 Acutalibacteraceae bacterium
CCGCTATATCAATGGATATTTTAAAAAAGTGTTGACAGCGCCGAAGAAGTGTGCTACAATGAGCGTTGCCGCTTGTTCCGGGCGGTGTTTTGTCCTGCGATAAAACACCAAAAGTGAGTATCTCCGCCCGAGCGCAGCGAGTCTTAAGAAAAGGCAGGTACTACTATGTACGCCATTATTGAAACCGGCGGTAAGCAGTACAAGGTTCAGAACGGTGACGTTCTGTTCATTGAAAAGCTGGATGCCGCTGAAGACAGCAGTATCGTGTTGGACAAAGTCGTTGCTCTGCATAACGACAAGGAGCTTAAGACCGGCGCTCCCTACATCAAGGGCGCTTATGTTGATGCTCACGTGTTGAAGAACGGCAAGTCCAAGAAGATCACCGTGTTCACCTATCGTCCCAAGAAGGGCAGCAAGCGTGCGATGGGTCATCGTCAGCCCTACACCAAGGTGCAGATCGAAGGCATCCATGCCAGAGCGCCCAGAGCGCCCAAGGCAGAAGCAGCCGCTGAACAATGATTCGCGCAACATTCCTGAACCGCAACGGTGCTTTATGTGGCTTTGATATTCAAGGGCACGCCGGTCAAGCGGAACAGGGTCGCGACATCGTGTGCGCCGCAGTTTCCTCCGCCGCGTATTTAACGGCAAACTCGCTCAGCGAGGTGTGCGGTTGTCAAATAACGGCTAAGGAACAGGAAGGGCATCTGCGTGTCTCCGTCGTTTCGGGTGACGAAACGGCAGTCCGCATCGTCCTGCAAGGTCTGCGGCTCCATCTGGAAGGGCTTTGTGCCCAGTATCCGCAGTATATCCAGCTACAACAAACGGAGGTGTAACAACATGCTGAAAATTAACATCCAGCTTTTTGCTCATAAAAAAGGTATGGGCTCCACCAAGAACGGCCGTGATTCCGAGTCTAAGCGTTTGGGCGCTAAGCGTGCAGACGGTCAGTTTGTTCTCGCGGGCAACATCTTGGTGCGTCAGCGCGGTACCCATATCCATCCCGGCCAGAACGTCGGCATCGGCTCTGACGATACGCTGTATGCCAAGGCCAGCGGTACGGTCCGCTTTGAGCGTATGGGCAAGGATCGCAAGCGCGTCAGCGTTTATGTGACCGAGCAGTAATTTCATACACTGCACAAAACGCCTTGTCGGGTTTCGACAAGGCGTTTCTTTTTGCAAAATTATACGAGTGGTGATCAATAGGCTTGCAACTTATATTGGCTGAGTTCGGTATTGTCCCAACCGGATGCATCTTTGGGATAATAGATCACCAAATCGGGGTTTTTCTCCAAATTGTCAAAGGCGAATTCTTTTATAGTTTTCGGGGCATCTCCTTTAAAATATACGGTTTTTAATTTTTCGCAACCATAGAAAATGTAAGAGGCAATGAAAGTTACGCTTGCGGGGATGGTGACCGTTTCCAATTCTTTCAGGTTCATAAACGATTGGGTGCTTCCAATCGTTTCTATCCCCTCTTCAAAAGTGATAGATGTAACGGAGTAATCACCGAAAAAAGCGCACAAACCCCAGTCATTCACGCTTTTGGGGATGGAAATTTCTTTAACACTTGTACATGCTGCAAAGGCGTTACTACCCACTGTTGTTAACCCACTTGGTAAATGTATCTCTTGCAGCGATTCGCAACGAGCAAACGCCTGGCTATCGATTGTTTGAAGCCCGCTTCCGAATCTTACGGATGTAAGATTTGAGGCGTGGTAAAAAGCCTGATAAGCAATCCGTTCCACAGTATCAGGGATGTATACCGATGCGATGGTATCGGTGGAAAACGCACACGAACCAATGGTTGTTACCGGCAAGCCGTCGATAGTGGCGGGGATGACGACATCCTTTGCGGTGCCGAGGTATTCCAAAATGTAGACAGCTTTTCCATCCGGATATTTGCCATATTTAAAATCCGAGGCGGGATTGGCTTTAGGGGGTGCGGTAGTTGTCGTGGTCGTGTCGGGGGTGTCCGCGGGCTTGGAAGAACAGCCGACACAGCAACACAACAGAGCAACAACGAGTAACAGACTGAATAATTTTTTCATACAACGACCTCTCTCACAACACGAGGACAATATTCTATCACTTTCAATATATCACATAATGTAGTCGCCGTCAATCGTTTTTTGTTTAATAGGGGGCAAAAGATAGGCGGTTACAATAAAAAGACTTGCGTGAAACCCCACGCACGGGTATAATAAAAGATAACAACGAAGAAAAGGAACGAACGCGATGTTTATTGATAAAGCAATTATTCATATCAAAGCAGGCAACGGCGGCAACGGAGCGGTGTCATTCCATCGCGAAAAATACGTTGCGGCGGGTGGGCCTGACGGCGGCGACGGCGGCCGCGGCGGCAATGTGGTATTTGTGGCGCAGGATGGCAACAATACCCTGTCGGATTTCCGCTACAAGCGCAAATTTGTAGCCGCATCGGGCGGTCAAGGCGGCGCGAAACGCTGTTTCGGCAAATCGGGCGAAGATCTCATTATCCCCGTGCCGCGCGGCACGCTGTTGTATGACAACGAAACGGGCCGCTTGATGGCGGATATGTCGGGCGATGAGCCGTTTATTGCCGCCAAAGGCGGTCGCGGCGGTTGGGGCAATTCCCATTTCGCCACGGCAACACGGCAGGTACCGCGTTTTGCCAAGCCCGGTGTGCCCGGTGAAGAATATCAGATCCGTTTGGAACTGAAACTACTGGCGGACGTGGGTCTTGTGGGTTTCCCGAACGTGGGCAAATCCACCTTGGTCTCGGTGGTAAGTGAAGCGAAACCCGAAATTGCGAATTATCATTTTACTACCATTACGCCGGTGCTGGGCGTGGTGCGTGTGGACCAAGGTGCGTCGTTCGTGATGGCGGATATCCCCGGTATCATTGAAGGCGCGAGCGAAGGTGTCGGATTGGGACACGAATTTTTGCGCCACGTGGAGCGGTGCCGCTTGCTGGTGCATGTGGTGGATGTCTCGGGCAGTGAGGGGCGCGATCCGTTGGAAGATTTGGACACCATCGCGCAGGAGCTCGAGCGGTTTGACGCCGAACTTGCCAAGCGTCCGATGTTGGTAGCGGGTAACAAATGCGATTTGGCGACCGACGAGCAGTTGGCGGCGTTTGAAAAGGCGATGCAAGAGCGGGGAATGGAATATTTCCCGTTGATGGCAGCAATCGCGCACGGCACCGACGCGTTGGTGCAGCGTTGTGCGGCGTTGCTCGCGGAACTCCCGCCCATTCGCGCGTTTGAAGCCGAACCCGTACCGATGCAGGATGCCGAGATGCTGCGTGACCGTGCGATCCGTATTGAAAATCACGACGGCGTGTTCTTTGTGGAAGCCGAATGGTTGCTGAAATTGTTGCAGACCATCGATCTTCAAGAACCCGATAGTTTGCAGTACTTTGAGCGCGTGTTGCAATCCAGCGGTGTCATTGACAAGTTGCGCGAAGCCGGTGTGCAGGAAGGTGACACCGTCAGCATTTACGACTTAGAATTTGAATTTGTCAACTAAGGGGGGATCGTATGGAACGGTTATGTCCGATGGAAGTGGACCTTCACACGGTCAGCCCGCTGAATCTGGCGTTTGTCGGTGACGGTGTGTACGAACTGATGGTGCGCGAACGATTGGTCAGTACCGCGGGTCGCCCCAATAAAGATCAGCACCGTTTGGCGGTGCAACAAGTACGCGCCGAGGCACAGGCCGAAGCGTTGGATAGCGTCTACCCGCATTTGACGGAACAGGAAATTGCGATCTATAAACGTGGGAGAAATGCGCATACCTCGCGCTCCGGCGGGGCATACCATAAAGCGACGGGTCTCGAAGCGTTGTTTGGGTATTTGTATCTGGCGGGACAGTTGGAACGTGTGCGGGAACTTTTTTCCATTATTGCACAAGAAAACGACTAAAAAGGTATTGACAAATACCCCAAATATGAATACTATTTTTATATGAAGTGCGCGGGTCAACCGCGACGTCAAGCATTATGGAAGGATGATAACAAATGGTTCTCGAAAAGGTAAAAATGATACTGAGTAGTCAGTTCGAAGTTGAGCAAGACACCATCACCCCCGAAACGAATATCCAAGAAGATTTGGGTGCGGATTCGCTGGATGTTGTTGATATGTTAATGTCTTTGGAAGATGAATTTGATGTCGAGATTCCCGACGAAAAGATTGAAACTCTGCGTACGGTCGGCGAGGTCGTCGCGTATATCGAGGAACATCTGTAATAGCAACCGAAAGCGGTGTGTCGAGTTTTCGACACACCGCTTTTTTGTGCAAAAAAACACGGCACTGCGTAGGCAGTGCCGTGTGAGAAATACAACTTATTGCAGGTTGTTTTTCAGCGTAGCGAGTTCCTCGGAGAGTTTCGCGGGGAGCTTGTCGCCGAACTTGGCATAGAACTCTTCGATGCCGGCGATCTCGGCCTTCCACAGATCCTTATCCACTTCGAGGATGGACTTGAGGGTTGCGAGATCAAAGTTCTCCAAGCCTTCGATATTGATATCCTCAGCGTTGGGAACATAACCGATAGCGGTCATCTGTGCGCCAGCCTTGCCTTCGCAACGCTTCACGATCCAGTCGAGCACGCGCAGGTTGTCGCCGAAGCCGGGCCACAAGAAGTTGCCGTCGTCGTCGGTGCGGAACCAGTTGACGTTAAAGATCTTGGGAGCTTTGTCGCCGAGCTTCTTGCCCATTTCGATCCAGTGCGCCCAGTAATCGCCCATATGATAACCGCAGAACGGCAACATCGCCATCGGGTCACGACGGACAACACCCACCGCACCGGTAGCGGCAGCCGTGGTCTCAGACGCCATAATGGAGCCTACAAATACACCGTGATCCCAATCGCGGGACTGGTACACCAGCGGAGCCGTCTTAGCGCGGCGGCCGCCGAAGATGATCGCGGAGATCGGCACACCGGCAGGAGAATCAAATTCCGAAGAAATGCAGGGGCAGTTCTTGGCGGGAGCGGTGAAACGAGAGTTGGGATGCGCGCCCTTGGAGCCGTCGGTGCAATCCCACAGCTCACCCTTCCAGTTGCGGGCGTTCTTGGGCGGATTCTTATCCAAGCTCTCCCACCACACGGTGTTATCATCCAAGTTTTGCACCACGTTGGTGAAGATGGTGTTCTTCTGGGTGGAGATCAACGCATTGGGGTTGGACTTCATATTGGTGCCGGGCGCCACGCCGAAGAAACCGTTTTCGGGGTTGCACGCCCACAAACGACCGTCTTCGCCCACGCGCATCCACGCGATATCATCGCCGACACACCAAACTTTGTAGCCCTTTTCGCGGTACAGTTCCGGCGGAATGAGCATTGCCAAGTTGGTCTTACCGCAAGCGGACGGGAACGCAGCAGCGACATAGGTCGTCTCGCCGTTCGGGTTCTCCAAACCGAGGATGAGCATATGCTCAGCCAGCCAGCCCTCTTTACGGCCGAGATTGGACGCGATACGCAGTGCGAAGCACTTCTTGCCCAACAGCACATTTCCGCCGTAACCGGAGTTCACCGAGATGATGGTGTTATCCTGCGGGAAGTGGCAGATATAGCGCTTCTCCTCGTCGATATCGCACTTGCAGTGCAAGCCGCGGATCCAATCGTTGCTGTCACCCAATGCTTCGTACACGTTTTTGCCCATACGCGTCATGATCGCCATGCTGATGACAACGTAGATGGAGTCGGTCAATTCAATGCCGTACTTGGCAAACGGAGAACCGACAGGGCCCATCGAATAGGGGATGATATACATCGTGCGGCCTTTGTAGGCGCCGCGAGCGATGTTGTACAGCAGATCATACGCTTCGGCGGGAGCCATCCAGTGGTTGGTCGGGCCGGCATCTTCCTCTTTCTCGGAGCAGATGAACGTACGGCCCTCTACGCGGGCAACGTCGTTGAGCGCCGACAGGTGCAGATAGCAACCGGGCAACTTCTCCTCATTCAATTTGGTGAGTTCGCCGGTGCGGCAACCCTCGGCACGGAGCTCCTCCAGCTGTTCCTCAGAACCATCGATCCACATAATACGATCGGGCTGAGTCAACGCAACCTTCTCTTCGATCCACGCAAGGACGGAAGGGTTGGTGGTCAGTGCATTTTTCATAATCGGTTCTCCTTTCAATGAAAACAGGATTAAAAATCCCCAATTTTCCCTTAATATCATTATACACATAATTATTCCAAATTCAATATAAAAATATAAACTTTTTCTTAATTTACATAAATAGGACAAAAGAAAGAGCGTTTTTTACAAAACGCTCTTTCGTGGAATATATTATTCAATCGGCATCGTGGCGCACGCGTTGAGATCGGTGCCGGCGGTATGTCCTGCGGTGTATTCGTAATACCCTTGTGAACCGACCATTGCCGCGTTATCGCCGCACAACGGGATCGGTGGGACGTACAGCGTATATCCTCGTTCGGTGCACGCGCGTTCCATTACAGCGCGCAACCCCGAGTTAGCGGAAACGCCGCCCGCCAGTGCGATAACCGTGTCGCCCGTTTGTTCGGCGGCGGCCATCACGTGGGAACACAAAATATCGCATACCGTATGCTGGAACGAGGCGCACAAATCGGGGATCGGTACACTTTCGCCGCGTTGGTCTGCTTTGTGAAGCAAGTTGATCACCGCGGTCTTCAGCCCCGAAAAACTGAAATCAAACGGCGAACCGTCCACGTGCGGGCGGGGGAGGGTGAAAGCGTGCGGATCCCCGTCGGCGGCAGTCTTATCCAAATGCACACCGCCGGGATACGGCATTCCCATTGCGCGAGCCGCCTTGTCGAAACATTCACCCGCCGCATCGTCGCGCGTGCGACCGATGACGGTAAAACGCGTGTAATCCTCTACGCGTACAATGTGTGTGTGCCCACCCGAAACCACCAGACACAAAAACGGCGGTTTGAGCGCGGGATGCGCCAGATAATTGGCGGCAATATGCGAACGCAGATGATGCACGGGCACCAGCGGTATCCCTGCCGATTGCGCCAATCCTTTTGCAAAATTCACACCGACGAGCAACGCACCGATCAGACCGGGTGCGTGGGTGACGGCGATCGCATCAATATCGCGCAGTGTCACATTGGCATCGGCAAGTGCCTGACGGGTGACTCCGCTGATCGCTTCGGCGTGGCGGCGGCTTGCGATCTCCGGTACCACACCGCCGTACAAACGGTGCTCGTCCGCTTGCGAGGCGATCACATTCGACAAAACATACCGCCCATCCCGCACCACGGCGGCGGCGGTCTCGTCACACGAGGATTCCAAAGCCAGTATATTCATAACACATCAACTCCCATTGGTGGGGTAATAACTGTATAACACCGCATCTTCGGTGGGGTGAGAATAAAAATGCGGACGCACGCCGTCTTCCACAAAACCCAGCGAGCGGTACAACGCAATGGCGGCTTCGTTGGAAGCGCGCACCTCCAAGGTTAAACGGGAAAGCGGCTTTGCCTGTGCGGCTTGCACCAACGCGCGGGCAATGCCACGGCGACGATATGCGGGGAACACCGCGATATTGGCGATAAACCCTTCGCCCGCAATGTGGTGACATCCCAAGTAGCCCGCGATTTCGCCATCATATAACGCGACCAAGAAACGCGCACACGGATTCCCCAGTTCTTCCCGCAACGCCGATTCGCTCCACGGGTCGGCAAAACAAAGCGACTCCAGCTCTGCCAGAGCGGGCAGATGGTTTTCTGCCATCGGTACGATCGTCACACTCATAACAACGCCTTTATGTCGTCGATGACTTGTGGCAACCGTTCCACGAGTTCGTCGCGGCACGCGCGGTATACCTCCAGCGACTGCCCGTACGGATCGGGAATGCCGTCACCGGGGACAACGATACACTCGGGGTCGGCGCCGTATTGAAACGCGAGTGTCACACCGTGTTGTACCGACAGTGCCACAAAAATATCCGTCTCATCCACAATGGCCTGCGTGATCTGTCGTGAGCGGAGATCCGCAATATCAACACCGATCTCGTGCATCGCGGTGATCGCGTGCGGCGAGGGCGGGACCCCGTCGGTGGTTGCTGTGCCGGCGCCGGTGACCGTGCATTCGATGCCTTCCTTCTCCAGCGCATCGCGTAGCAGACACGTCAGCATCGGACTGCGACAGATGTTACCGGTACAAACGCATAAGATATTCATAGTTCTACCCCTTTCGAATGTATTCATTATAGCGAAAAACCACGCAAGATACAACCTTGTTTTGAAAATTCACCGAAGCAATGTCAAAATAACCAAAACGCCGAGCGAAATTATGAACAAAATGTAAACAATGCCAAAAATTGTTGACGGTGTGTGTAAAAAGGGATATACTGGAAGTACAAAGAAAGGAGGAGTTGCGATGAAGAAGACGAATGTATTGAGATTGCTTTCTTTTGCGGCCGTGTGTACGTTGATGGTCGGTTGTACGGCATCGGCAGGCGGCGGAACAACCACGACGCAAAATTCCACCGTCACCACAACGACCACGCAAACCGAAACGACGGCACTCGGCGGTGACAGTACAACCACTACAGAAGAGCCCGTCAAGACGACCGCGACTCCTCAAGAGCCGAAAACTCCGGTGGATCTGATGAAGAATATCAAAGCGGGAGTAGTCACGGGTAAGGAAACCGATGACGTGTTTGCCAAGGCGAGCACGCAACTGGCGCTCGATCTGTTCAAAGCGGCAATCGCCGAAGATGAAGATGAAAATGTTTTGGTTTCGCCCTTGTCGGTACAGATGGCTCTGGCAATGACTGCGAAC
>JAZOBT010000033.1:0-3863 GCA_045596125.1 Acutalibacteraceae bacterium
TACCGAACCAAACTTCAGACCTATGAGGAGGCTCGCCTCCTCATAGGTGAGTACATCCATTTGTACAATCACCAGCGCATTCAACTAAAAACAAAACTGACACCACTTGAAAAGCGATGCCAGTTCGTTGCTTAAAATTTAATTTTCACTACCATAAAGGCGGTTTTTGTACTGTCCGCACAAATTGGGGCAGTTCATAACGCGTTGGGTTTCCATTTTTATGATAGATCTTGCAAATCGGCGGCGGGAATATCGTTCTCTAAATTATCCCGCGCCAAATCCGTATCCAACACCGGATACGCTTTGGAAATGGGCCGCTCTTGAAGCTGTTTCGTGCTCGGTTTCGCCGACGGTTCGGTATACTTCTTCCCTTCTCGGTTCATACACTCACCTCGGAAGTAGTATTTGCAGGCCGCCGAAATCTATGCTTACAATCCCATTTCCTCTTTTACTTGCTTGAAGCACTCCACTACATACAAAATATCCTGCTCGCTCAACGCGGCGGAGATCTGCGTACGAATACGCGCCTTGCCCTTGGGTACCACAGGATAAGAAAACGCCACCACGTACACACCTTTTTCCATCATTCGCCGCGCCATTTCCACCGCCGTGTGCTCATCATACAGCATCACAGGTAAAATCGGCGTGCCACCATCTTGCACATCCAATCCGATTTCCTTGATCTTTTCGGCAAACAAACGCGTGTTGGCAAACAGTTTTTCTCGTGCGCTCGTATCTCGGGATAGCTTTTCAAGCACTCTCAACGATCCCGCCGCCACTGCGGGTGCCAGAGTATTGGAAAACAAGTACGGGCGCGAACGCTGGCGAAGTAATGCCACGATTTCTTTTCTGCCGGACGTGAAACCGCCCGAAGCGCCGCCCAGTGCCTTGCCGAATGTACCGGTGATGATATCAACACGTCCCGTCACGCCGCAATATTCGGCAGTTCCGCGACCCGTCTCACCCATAAAGCCCGCCGAGTGGCTGTCATCCACCATCACGAGCGCATCGTATTCCTCTGCCAGATCGCAAATGCTCTTCAAATCGGCAACAATGCCATCCATCGAAAACACACCGTCAGTGGCAATGAGTTTAATACGGCAATCCTTTGCTTCTTCCAATTTCGCGCGGAGATCCTGCATATCGTTGTTTTTGTAACGGAACCGCTTGGCTTTGCACAGACGAATACCGTCGATAATACTGGCGTGGTTCAGTTCATCGCTGATAACGGCATCTTCATCGGTCAGTAGCGTTTCAAACAAACCGCCGTTTGCATCAAAGCACGACGAATACAAAATGGTGTCTTCGGTACCCAAAAACTCACTAAGTTTGCGCTCGAGATTTTTGTGAAGCTCTTGCGTTCCACAAATAAACCGTACCGACGACAAACCGTATCCGTAATGGTCGTAGCTGTCTTTGGCGGCCTGAATAACATCAGCATCGTTCGCCAATCCCAAGTAATTGTTGGCACACAGATTAATGACCTGTCTGCCGTCATCCAGTAAGACCTGCGCACCTTGCGGCGACGTAATCACTTTCTCGTTTTTAGTCAATCCGTCCCGCTCAATCGCGTCACACGTTTCCTTAAAATATTGTAATGCCTGTTTCATCGTCCATCCTCCTTACAGTGTTGTCCAATCCAAAATGACTTTGCCGCATTTCCCACTGTTCATCGCTTCAAATCCCTTTTCGAAATCGCGGATATCCATACGGTGCGTGATAATCGCAGAGATATCCAACCCGCTCTGCAACATCGCAGACATTTTATACCACGTCTCGTGCATCTCACGACCATAAATGCCTTTGAGGACCAAACCGTTAAAAATGATCTTCGACCAATCCACGTGACTGTCGCGCTTGAGTAATCCCAGTAATGCGATTTTACCGCCGTGCACATACTGTCGATCATTGTGTTCAAGGCAATTTCGCTACCCGACATCTCTAAACCGACATCAAACCCCTCACGAATGGATAAGCGATCCATCACCTCACGCAGATCCTCTTTGGCGGTGTTCACCGTATACTGAATGCCCAGTTTTTTCGCCAATTCTAAGCGATGATCGTGAATATCGGTAATGACCACCCGCCGCGCGCCCACGTATTTGCAAACGGCCGCCGCCATAATGCCAATAGGACCTGCGCCCGTCACCAGCACATCTTCACCCGTAAGGTTGAATGACAATGCGGTGTGTACGGCGTTACCAAACGGATCAAAAATCGCATACATTTCTTGGGGAATGTCTTTCTCGCACCGCCGCACGTTTTCCTGGGGAATCACCAAATACTGCGCAAACGCGCCATCGCGATTGACACCGACACCGATGGTTTCTTTACACAAATGGCCGTTACCCGCCAAGCAATTGCGGCATTTACCACACACGATATGCCCTTCGCCGGAAACGATCTCCCCTACTTGCCATGTACGGACATTCGCGCCCACTTCCACGATTTCACCCACATACTCGTGGCCGATGACACGCGGCGTTTGTATGGTGTTCTGCGACCATTCGTCCCAATTATATATATGCAGATCGGTACCACAGATCGCGGTTTTGTGAATTTTGATCTTTACATCATTGTCGCCGACAAGCGGTTCGGGTACGTCCTCAAACCACAACCCCTTTTGGGGATATTTTTTTACTAAAGCTTTCATTCTAATTCCTCCTGTTCTTCAATTTTGCCGGTGGATTGTTCTAACAAGCGAATAAACCGCTTGGTCATATCCGAAACTTTACGTTCTTTGTTCAGCAAATAACCGATGATGTACTGCTCTTTTCTTTCCAGCGGCACGCTGATAATATCACCGCGATTGAGCGCTGACGGCATGATCCCCGTTCCGACCGTATATGCATCGGTTAACAGTAACACGTTCATCAGCGTCGCGCGATCGCTGATTTCAATGTGCTTATCCACGCACATCGCATCCATCAACTCTTCGGTAAAGAATGAACTGTTGTGTTCTCCTTGCTCATAGGAAACGTACGGATACTCCTTAAGTGCGGTAAGATTCAAACTCTCGCAATGCGATAACGGGTGTTCCTTTCGCATAAAGATATGCGGCGACACTTTCACCAGCACCGTGAAAGACAGTCCTTTCTTGGTTAAATACCGCTTCATAATGTCGCTGTCACCGCCCTTGATGGCAATGATACCAATATCACTGTGTGAAGTTTCCACCTCACGAATGACGTTGTAGGTCTCGATCTCACGTATCGCAAACCGATAGCTGTTCTCACGGATAGATTTCAGTAGGTTGCCAAAAATATCCGCGATAAAATCGTAGTGTTGCGTGGCGATATACAACGTCTGCTGTACGGCACGATCGCTGTATCGGCGGGTGATAAAATCACCCGTCTCGCAGATTTGCGCCGCATATCTCACAAATTCCGCACCCTCGTCGGTCAGATAAACACCGTTACCGGAACGTTCAAAAATTTTAATATTCAGTTCCTGTTCCAGCGATTTAATGCTCACCGACAGCGAAGATTGCGCCATAAACAACTGCTTGGCCGCTTCACTGAACGATCCCGTCTTGGCAATCGCCAACACATAACTGCATTGTTGTATCGTCATACCCATACCCCCACTACACCATTCTATAGATATTATAAGCGTTCCGCGTTCCCTTGACAAATATAAAAAACCTATCGTTTTCGTTCACAAAAGCCAATAACAAAAGCCGCTGAGTCAACAACTCAGCGGCTTTATTCTTAGAATTATAACACGATTTCAAATTGCTGTTCAGGAGTAAGATCTACCACCGTGCAATCATTGGCGTACGTGCACTCCGGCAAAATGATCATCGCCGTCAGCGCGTCTTTGGACGCCGGCAACGGTGCCAAATGCCAGATGGCGGCATTCAT
>JAZOBT010000034.1:0-6781 GCA_045596125.1 Acutalibacteraceae bacterium
AAATGCCAGATGGCGGCATTCATTTTGATCAACGTGTTTTTCGGCACGATGAACGCTTGTGCCAAATCGGTGACCGGCGTTCCCGCCGACGCAGGCGCACAATGTAGGATCATATCATCATCCAGCGGCAAGATCATCTCCCACGTCGTGGTATGATACTCTTGTTGTGTAATCACCATCGTTTCGGGCTTTTTCACTACGATGGGCGAATACCCCACACGGTGCACACTGTCTGCCGTCAAACGATCGGGGAAAAATTGATGCAACTCACCGCATAGCGCATAGCCTTGCGGCTTATCCATCGTATAGAACTGCCCAAACGGAGCAAATCCTTCCACAGTCAACGGAACGGCTTTTACGGTTTTCATCGAACAACACTCCTCAAAAATTCATTTAAACAGTCTCGGGTAAGAGTTGCGGTTTCAGATCGGCGGGCAAACCGCAAACATAACCGTCTCCGACTTTCGCCTTATGCTCGGCTTGTGCCTGCGCGATCAATTGGGGGTTATCCACCAAGCGCATCAGTGTTGCCGCCACAGCTTTACCCGCGTACAGCATTGCCTTTTTCGCATAAGAGCCCTTACCTTGTGCCGTGGATTGCCAACTGTGACTCGGCGTGCCGAGACACCACGTAGCAATATGCAACTGTACAGTGGGACATACCCAGCTGACATCCGCCGTATCCGTCGAACCACCGTGAGCCACGGGCGGCGCGGGATCCAGTACCTTTGTTGCATAAGGCGGCAGCTCCATCGTTTGTTTATCCGGATTCAACGTGGCTTGCAAAGCACGCGCAAAAGCAATCTCCTCTTCCGTAGCAACCGGCAACGGAATATCGTGCATCGCTTCATTTGCTGTCGCTTGCAACGTAGGAATGGTAATCAGATCGGCATACGCCGCCACCACTTGAGACGTCACCTCGGTATCGGTCATCAACGCGGCACCCTGTGCGATACGATCAACACGCTCCTGCAACTCACGCACACCCGCCGCATTCAAGGCACGGATCATATATTGTACAACGGCGTGCGACTGCACCATATTGGGAGCCGTGCCGCCCGCATCCAAAATCGCGTAGTGAATACGGCTGGTGAGGTCCATATGTTCACGCAAGAAGTTGCAACCAACGTTCATCAATTCTACAGCATCCAACGCACTTCTACCCAAATGAGGTGCCGCGCCGGCGTGGGCGGCGAGGCCCTCAAACGTATAATCTACTTTCACATTGGCAAGAGCGGGGCGCGTGCGCACCATATACATCTTCTCGGGATGCCAACTGACGATTGCTTCCACACCTTCAAATGCACCGTCACGCGCCATAAACACTTTACCGCCGCCGCCTTCTTCAGCAGGGCAACCAAACAAGGTCACTTGGCCTTTGCCCGTTTCTTGGATGTATGCTTTCATCGCCAACGCCGCCGCCAAAGAGCCTCCCGCAAACAAGTGGTGACCGCAACCATGGTTGGTATCCTTGCCGGGGATAGAAGTTTTTTTAGCAACATTTGCCTCCTGGCTCATACCGGAAAGGCCGTCAAACTCCGCCAAAATGCCTACCGACGGCGAACCGTTGCCGTAGGTCGCCTTGAACGCTGTGGGAATACCCACAACATTGCGAGTAACCGTAAACCCGTTTTCCTCCAACGCTTTCGTGAGCAGCCGCACCGCCTTGTATTCACCGAACGGCAACTCCGGTTCATCCCACAACGCATCGGTGATAGCGCACACATCGTCGCGCTTTTCATCAATGACATTCAAATACTTCTCATACAGCATGGTTAGCCCTCCCGATTATTTAGCTGCGCACGCACAGCTTCTTCACAAGCCAAAATACCAACTGCAAGCCAATACCCACCGCAATCGCTACCACCAGGTCAAAAATCACGGTCAAAGCAAATGTCACCATCAGCACGAGGATATCCAATATGTATTTTTTCTTAAAAATTTCAACAAATTTTCGCCATTCGCTCATATTGTAGGCGACCATAAACAGAATCGCCGCAATGGTCGGCATCGGAATGAGTGCCGCATACGGCATCAAAAACAGCAACACCAGCAATAACACCACCGCGTGTACCATTCCCGCCACCGGCGTCCTGCCGCCATTCTTGGCGTTGGCAGATGTTCTGGCAATTGCCCCCGTTGCGGGAATACCGCCAAAGCACACCGAGGCAATGTTACCCACGCCTTGTGCTACCAATTCCGCATTCGGATTGTGCTTGGAATTCACCATACCGTCGGCTACCACACAAGAGAGCAGTGACTCGATCGCCGCCAGTATCGCAATCGTAAACGCATTGGGAATGACCGACACGATCTTCTCGGTACTGAAATCCATCGCCGCAAAATCCACACGAGGCAACCCCGTCGGAATGGTGTACAAATCACCGATGGTGTACACATTGTCGCCGATAGCGGGAACAAAAGCAACCAACAGTGAGCACACCACCACGGCAATCAGCGACGGCGGCAACCGCCTTTCAAACTTGGGATACACGATTAAGATAAGCAAACTCACCGCACCGATGAGCAATGCCCACGGGCTAAATGTACCGATCGCTTCCACATTGGCTTCGATCTTTTCTAATGTCTCAATGGGACGCACGCCTTGTGCATAGGTCAATCCCAAGAAATCCTTGATCTGTCCAAGCAAAATCGTTACGGCAATACCACCCGTAAATCCTACCGTAATGGTATGCGGCATAAAGCGAATGAACGATCCCAATTTCAACACACCGAACAAGACGAGCAAAATGCCCGCCATAACGGTGGCCAGGAACAACCCGTCCATGCCCTGTGTGGCAACCACCCCCGCCACAATGGTGGCAAATGCCGCTGTAGGACCGGCGATCTGCACACGGCTGCCACCGAGCAACGATACAACAAAACCTGCGGCAATAGCGGTATATACGCCGCAAGCCGGCTCCACACCGGACGCCAATGCCAACGCAATAGACAACGGTAACGCGATAATCGCGACAATCACACCGGCAATGCAGTCTTTTAACAACTGTTGCTTATTGTATCCGCGCAGTGCAGCAATCAACTTCGGTTGCAAATAAAACTCTTTCATAAATATCCCAACCTCCACCCGACAATTATACCACCGGTACCGATAAAGTCAACCGCAATCCAACAAATTCACATTGACCGCGCAGACGGAGGATAGCCATACTTGTTTCGAAACGCTTTACTGAAATACAAAGCATCTTCAAACCCTACCAGCGCCGCCACTTCGCCGATACTGCTATATTCTCCGCTATCAAGTATTGCCTTCGCTTGTGCGAGTCGATGTTTCATTACATATTGCTTAGGCGAGATACCAAACCGTTTCATAAACAGTTGACGGAAATAGGTATCGGAACACCCGCACAACTCGTGAAGCGCGCCAATTTTGAGCGCCGTATCGAACACGTGATTCTCCATCGCAGGCTGAATGGACGTGATAGTCGAAGTCGCCCCGCTTTTACCAGTCTCGGCAAAGTGTGATAATAGTTCGTAAAGCAACGCCATACAGCGGCAATGTCCCGCCGGTGTTTTAATCAGCCAACTGCTGTACAATTGCGTAAATAAATGTTGTAGTTCGGTTTTTTGATAAATCGCATACGGTCGTGGCTCCGTGTCCGGCAACTCTCCCTCAAAACTCACCAAAATGTATGTCCCCGTCTCTTCCGTCATCTGTTCGCCAAAATACGTCGGGCTATTGGGCAAAAACAAGGCATCTCCCGGAGAAAGCGTCAGCATATCCCCTCCCACGTGATACCGTATCGTTCCGGTCAGTCGCAAAATGAGGCGATGTGGGTAAGTCGTATGAATCGTGTGTGGACTCGTGACACCTTTAATAGCACTTATAAGTTTTAAATTTTCCATATGTCTTAGCATAATATCACCGGAATTATTGTATTACAAAGAGAATAATTTTGAAATATTGTTTTAAAAACTCCATATAATTATGAATTTTCCATTTACACTTCCCTGCTCACTCAGTACAATGAGGGAGATACAGAAAGAGGGTGCTTCCATGCTTGTTGTTGTCCAGCAAGTGCTGTTGCTGATTTTGTTTGCGGCGGTCGGGTACGTTTTATGTAAGACAGGAAAAATTGACAACATCCATACCAAGATGCTTTCCACCCTACAGGTATATGTATTCTTCCCCTGCACCATCATCAACACGTACTCTGCCAATTTCACAGTAACCTATATCCGCGAAAAATATCCGTTGCTCATTGTCTCTGCCGCCATCATGGTGGTAATGATCATAGTTGGATATATTTTAGCAGGCTTGCTCGTGAAAAAATCATATATTCAGACGGTGTATCGTTACAGTTTGACGGTATCCAACTACGGCTTTTTCGGTTATCCGTTGGTCGCCGCTTTATTCGACGATGTTATGCTGCAAAATGCGATGATATTTGCTCTGCCGATTTCGATGTATACATACACGCTAGGTTATATGGGATTGACAAACACCAAATTTTCTTTCAAACGGTTCTTTAACCCTGTTATCACAGCCAGCTTGATCGGTGCCGTAATAGGATTAACGGGACTCAAACTCCCTCTGGTACTGACCGACTTGGTAAATAAATCCGCCGCTTGCATGGCACCGGTGGGAATGTTGCTTGCCGGTATGGTAGTATCGGAGTTTAATATTTTTTCTCTTCTCAAACGAAAAAAGAATTATATTGTGGCAGCATTGCGGTTGCTTGTTATCCCCTCTGCCATCGCCGGTATATTAAAATGGATCGGTTTTGGTAACGAGATAGTAATAACCGCGCTGATGATGCACGCAATGCCTTGCGGGCTGAATGTTATTGTGTTTCCGCGTCTTATGGGCGAAGATTGCGAGGCCGGTGCTTCTTTAGTGCTGGTTACAAGTTTGTTGGCTTGTATTACCGTTCCCGCCGTAATGGCAGTATTCTCTATATAAAGAAGAAAGGAAGTTGCATCGATGAATACACAACCGATTGAAGAGTTATTGAAAAAATACGAAGATACCGTGGTCAAACATTACCATTGGTTACACGCCCATCCCGAACTTTCGGGAGAAGAAAAAGAAACCGCTGCCTATGTTGCCGCGCAACTGCGAGCCATGGGATTGGAACCGAAAGAGAATGTGGGCGGCTACGGTGTAACGGCAGTTATCCACGGGCGCGGTGCAGGCAAATGCATCGGCCTGCGCGCCGATATGGATGCGCTGTCGATGACAGAGCAGACCGGGTTACCGTTTGCTTCGGAGGTTCCCGGTGTAATGCACGGCTGCGGTCACGATACCCATGTGGCAATGCTGTTAGGCACGGCTATGATACTGAATGAATTGCGTGACACCTTCAACGGTTGTGTAAAACTGATTTTTCAACCGTCCGAAGAAAACTCAGCCGACAGCGGTGCCAAGCGGATGATCGCTGACGGTGTGCTTGAAAGCCCTCACGTAGATGCCATTATCGGGCAGCTTGTTGACACCTCGTCGGATACGGGCTATATTTCCACGCGCAGTGGCGTGGCCTCGGCTGCTTCCGACAGATTCTTTATCACTCTCGACGGGCACGGCAGCCATGCCGCCAGACCGCATATGGGTGTGGATACCATTGTTGTCGGCGCACAAATCGTTTCCGCGCTGCAAACCATTATATCGCGTAATGTCGACCCTCGCCAAAGTGCCGTTATCACCATTGGCAAGTTTAACGGTGGTGAGCGGTATAACGTGCTTGCCAATCACACAGAAATGGAAGGCACCTGTCGCAATCTGGATCCTGCCAGTCGCGATGTGATCGAAAGGAAAATGGGCGAGATCGTCAAAGGAATCGCCGAGAGTATGGGTGCTAACTACACGTTCCGTTATGTGCGCGGCTACTCCCCCATTATGAATGCGCCCGAAATGGTGGAACTCATACGCGAAACGGTAACCGAACTGTACGGCGCGGAAAAAGCAAACATCCCCAACGAGATCAGTATGGGAGGCGAAGATTTCTCTTTCTACGCTGAAAAGATACCCGCTGTGTTCTATCGCACCGGTTGTCACAAACCGGGAGAGCCGTTTTTGTCCACACACAATCCGCATTTGGTGGTAGATCCCGCGTGCTTCCCCATCGGTATGCGTGTGATGGTGACGAGTGCCTTAAAATATTTGGAGGGAAAGTAAACGTATGAAAAATGTATTTTTAATCGGCGATTCCATACGGCACGGTTCCTACCGTGTAACAAAGTACAGCGACCGGAGCCCCGGATACGGTGTCTATGTCAAAGAACAATTGGAAGGTATTGCCAACGTGTATGCACCGGATGAAAACTGTCGCTTTGCTCAGTTCACGTTGCGCTTCCTGCACAAATGGGCAAAGGAAGTGCCAGCCGAACAAATCGACATTGTGCACTGGAACAACGGGTTATGGGATGCACTTCGCTTATTTGGTGACGAACCTCTGACACCACTCAATGTGTATGGCGATATGCTCAAAAGAGTATATAAGCGCATACAATTCTTATTCCCCAATGCGAAAGTTATTTTCGCGCTGTCTACATCCGTTATCGAAGAATGGGCACACCCCGAATTCATCCGCTACAACCACGAGATCGAGCAATATAATGCCAAAGCAATCGAAGTTATGAATGAACTTGGTGTCGAGATCAACGATCTTTACAGCCTTTCACAGACATTTGATAACTCCTTGCACTCTGATTGGTACATTTTGACGAACAAGGATCTCGCATACTGGCAGAGGCGGTAGTGAAAGCGCTTAAACTGGATGAGTAAAACCAAAAAGCACGTGCAAGCTTGCACGTGCTTTCT
>JAZOBT010000035.1:0-2922 GCA_045596125.1 Acutalibacteraceae bacterium
AGTTCCTCTTCCGTATAGGTGGGGCCGGGTACATCCTGCATCGCTTTGTAGAAGAAATCGTTAAATGCCGAGATTTGGATGCAGCCCGATGCCATCACATTGATGGTGATCTTACACTCGGTTTCGGTCATCAGCGCGGCACCTTGTGCCACCTTCTTGATGCGTTCAAGGAGTTCGTATCCGTATTTCAGATCCTTGGTGCGCACAAAGTAATGCAATGCCGCATACGGCGGTACAATGTTGGGTTTTTCACCCGCCGCCAGATAGGAATAGTGGATACGTGTCGTCGGATCGACGTGCTCGCGCAGGTAATTGACACCCACGTTCATCAACTCGCACGCATCCAGCGCACTGCGACCATCAAACGGCACGCTGGCGGCGTGTGCGGAACGACCAAAAAATTCGATCTTCATATTGGTCAACGAGTTTTGAATGTTCTCACGCACTTCCAAGTTGCAGTACTTGGGATGCCACGCCATACAGCAATCCAGTCCGTCGAATACATTATCACGCGCCATATGCATTTTGCCTTCCACCGTCTCCTCGGCGGGGCAGGCGAAGAACTTGATCGTACCCGACAAGCCCTCGGCGATCATCGTTTCTTTCAATGCGATTGCGGCAGAACCGCAGGACGGCGCCATCAAACTGTGACCGCAACCTTGACCGCCGCCCTCTTTGGGGGATTGGTACGGCTTCACTTCTTGGCCCAAACCGGGAAGGGCATCGTACTCACCGATAAAACCGATAACAGGCTTGCCGCTACCCCACGTAGCGACCACCGTGTTGGCGGGCTTGGTGCTGTCGCAGCAGTTGAATGTTTCAACGGAAAAACCGAATTTCTCCATAAACGCAGCGGTCAAACGGCAGGACTCATACTCTTCCAGTGCCGTCTCTGCCAGTTCCCACAATTGTCTCGAAAAGTCTTTCACTTCTTGGCCGTGCTCTTCGTACCAAGCGCGAATAACCTCGTTCATTTAAACACACTCCTTGTTAAGTGCGGAGAAATTATTTCATTTCATCCGCCGTGATAAAGCGATAGCCATAACCGTGCAGTACCTCAGCCACGGTGTAGATACGCTCCGCAATGTCGGGAATGTAGTTGTAATAATCATCGTAGAAATACTGCTCGTGGTTACCCACGCCAATGTATTCGTTACCGTTGAGTTGCGCCAAACGCTCACGGATCTCGTCGCATGTGTTCAGGTTCACACAAGGACCGCCGCCGATGTTGTGGAAACGCATGCCCGTCTCTTCATCTAAAATGGAGACGTTGTGACCGAACAGTTTGTCAAACTGCTCTTGCGATACGTGGTTGTGACCTGCGATGGATGCTGCAATTGCCTTGTTCTTAGTTCTGCGGGTGAACAAGCCGGTCTCAGGTTTACGGTTTTGACGCAAACGTGCCGCGTGACCATAGGGGAGGACGCTGTCGTCGCCATCAAACGGCACTTTTTCACCATAGCTGGGAGACATAAATTTCACACCGCAATCCGCAAGCGCCTTACAACCCTCTTTGCTGATCGGCAACCAGTGGGGAACTACCGCTAACGACCACGAAGTCTCACCTGCGAAACGAACCACCTCGTTGTAGATTTCATAATAATCGTTTTTTACGTCCTCATACGAGGCGTTCACATAGGGATAATCCGGGAATTCTTGCTTGGCGTGGAACGCAAAACGCAACCAATCGGAAGCAGCCTGAAACTCCGCTTTGTAAATATCCGGCATATCCTTTAAGGTGAACTCATCGCTGCCGTAGAAGAAATCGGTGCGGTAGAACAGGTTGAGCTGAACCGTCAAACCGTGATCGTCGTGCGCACGCTTGAGCATTTTGAGAAATGCGTTGTCGAAAATCGACTTCGGTCTTTGACGAGCTAAGTCACGGAATACCCAAAGGGTGTCGTCAATAAAAAAATAGGCTAACTTTTCCAAATGAATACATCCTTTCTCTAAAAAAGATTACTGGAACAGTATATACCCGTTGACAAATTAAAACAATGGTCATATAAAAGATATATGGACAAAACAACGATTTTGTGATATTCTTAGACAAAAGGGGGAAGGACTATGGCCTATGCGGCGCTCGATTTTTCGCACTTACCGCGTGTGGGTTTCGCACATCATTTTTATATGGATAAATATATGCAAAAGCATCGAAGAAAAGAGAACAGCATCGAGATCGTGTACTTCAAAGAAGGTGACGCGGTTTTGGAGGCGTTCGGTCGAATGTTTGATATCAAAAAAGGCAGTATCGTCCTGCTGTTTCGTTGCGAACCATTTTGCATTTATTCGGCTGATGGAACCTCCCATAAGCATTGCAGTGTGCAACTTAACTTGGATTACACCCTGACCGTGTTGGAAGATGGTGAACTCCCGCCGGAGTCGTTTGAGGGATTACTATTGCCGTTTGTGCTCCCGCCTTGCGGTGAGACCGAAAGTATCAAAAAGGACCTGTACACCATCGTTTCGGACATTGGTATTTCGCGTGCTAAACGGAGCAAGACCGCGGCTGCTCTGGCGATGGGCATCCTCGGTAAATTAGACCAAGTACACCGTTGGGAAGCCGCGTCGGAACGCACCGGTACATCACTGCTCGAGTATAAGATCAAAACCTACATTGCGAGCCACATTCACAAAAACATTACCTTACAGGATTTGTCCGATGCATTGGGGAAAACGCCTAACTACCTCAACAGCGCCTTCCGCCAAGCAACGGGCATTAGCATTCATCGGTACATAAATAATGAAAAAGTCCGCCTCATCGCCGAAGTAATGGAAGGTCGCGAAGTGTCGTTCAAAACCGCGTGCGAAAGCGTCTCCATTATGGATGTTGCCTACGGGTATCGGTTGTTTAAAAAACATATGGGTGTGACCCTACGCACGTATTTATCAAGTGAATATCGTGAAGGTATGTTGAAAAGC
>JAZOBT010000036.1:0-3209 GCA_045596125.1 Acutalibacteraceae bacterium
TGACGAGTCACTTTGTACACCATAATACCGCACGCGACCGAAGCGTTAAGCGAATTAATATTTCCACGCATAGGAAGAGACAAAATACCATCACATTGTTCGCGTACCAAGCGACTGATACCGTGCCCCTCTGACCCCACAACCAGCGCGATCGCACCGGTCAAATTTGTTTGACACCATTGACTGCCGTTCATATCCATACCATAGACCCAAATGCCGCGTTCTTTTAAACGACGAAGGGTTTCGGTAAGGTTGGCAACCCGTACCACCGGCACGTATTCCACCGCGCCTGCGGACGTTTTGGCAACCGTGGCATTCAGCCCGACCGAACGCCGTTTGGGAATGATGACACCGTGGCAACCTGCTGCTTCGGCACTGCGCAAGACAGCTCCCAAATTGTGTGCATCCTCCAGCCCGTCACACACCAAAATGAACGGCGGCTCACCCGCCTCCTCGGCACGGGCAAAGATGTCTTCCATCTCGGCATATGCCTTGCACGCCGCAAACGCCACAACGCCTTGGTGATGTTCACCGCCCACAGCGGTCAATTTGCGAACATCCACTTCTTTAATCGGTATACCGGCATCACGGCACTTCGCGCGTATCGCACTGATACTGCCACTGCGCTCACCGCTCGCGATCCACACACTATCCAGCGCGCGACCCGAACGCAGTGCCTCGGTGACCGCATTGCGCCCAACGATGCGATCGTCCACCGACATTTCCGTTTGCGGTTGTTGCATAGGACAAAACCTCACATTTTCCCTTATAATGTTTCAGTATAACATATAAAAATAAAAAAGGGAAGCCCCCTTTTTCCCGTTTAGTAAAAAACCTTTACATACCGCGCAAACTGTGTCATAATACACAGGAAGGAGTGGATCGTTATGAATATTGCTGTGGTTACGGGCGCCTCGTCCGGACTCGGACACGAATATGTCAAACAACTCATTGCCCAAGTACCCGATCTGGATGAGATTTGGCTGATCGCCCGCCGTGCAGAACGGTTGGAAGCGATCGCCAACGCATACCCATCGCAACGGTTCCGTTGCTTACCGCTGGATCTCAGCCAAACGCAAAGTTTCGAAACCTACCGTGAAACGTTGCAACAAGCGGGTGCGACGGTTCGTTTGCTGATCAATAACGCCGGTTACGGCAAGTTGGGCAATGTTGCCGATGAGCCGCTGGGCGACCAAATTGGTATGGTGGATCTCAATTGCCGCGCACTCACGGCTATCACCAATGTCTCCCTGCCGTTTATGGCAAAAGGCAGCGGGATACTGAATGTGAGTTCCATCGCTTCTTACGTCCCCACGCCGCGCATGGCGGTATACTGTTCCACCAAAGCGTATGTCTCCAGCTTCTCCCACGCCTTGCGTGTGGAACTGCGCCCTCGCGGCATTCACGTGTTGGCGGTCTGTCCCGGCCCGATGGCCACCGAATTTTTGGATATCGCTTCCATCACGGGAAAATCGAAAACCTTCCAAACGCTTCCCTATTGCCAAGCTGAGAGCGTCGCCAAACATTCGTTGCGGCGGCTGTTGCGCGGTAAAGGTTGGTATACCAATCGCGGATTATATAAATTCTACCGTGTTCTCTCCAAACTGCTTCCCCACGCCATCATGATGAATTTCAGCAAAGTTTGAGTATAAGACAAAAGGGCTGTGACAAAACGTCACAGCCCTTTTGTTCGCCCTTCTTGCCGCTCCGGTAAATACCGGTTTCGAGGGCGGGTTATTCTTTCGCCGTCTCGCTTACCGTCTTGCCGCGAATAAGCAACAGCGGATCGACATACTTATTATTAGCCAGCACTTCCAAATGCACGTGCGGTTTACTGACGATCTCCGCGGGAATCTCGCCTACCGTGCCGATGGTATCGCCCGCTTTGACTTGATCGCCTTCTTTAACGCCTTGCGCCTTGACACCGCAGCAGCGCGATAGCACGTTGCCGCCGTGCTCGATCTCGATAACATCGCCCCACAGACCATCTTGGTAAATGCGCTTGATCTTACCGTCGGCAGGCGCTTTAACAGCCTGTCCGTTTTCAGCAACAAAATCTACACCGTTGTGCGTGTTCCATTCACCCAAGGTTTCGGAATACAGCAAGTCCTCGCTAAACGGCAACAATACCCGGTTGGATACGGGGAACACAAATAAGTCTCCCGCCGTCTTGGTGGTCGCAGTCGTCGTGGGCACTGTCGTAGTGGTGGTCGTAATTGTCGTGGTTGTGGCAGTCGTCGTACGATCGTCTTTTACATCCGTCGCCGGAATCACCACTTGTTGCACCGCGGTAGTTCTGGTCGTACCTGTGGTGCTTCCTTTGTCGGGAACATCGGTAGACAAACCTCCCACAAATGTCGCCACTGCTACCCCACACACCGCTACCAAGCACACCGCCAGCGCAAGATAAAATCCTTTACCGCCCGCTTTGACGGGCATATCATCGTTTGTATATTGCGGATCAAATTTCACACATCGTTCCTCCCTGTCTCATTGCTGATTATAGTATGGTTCGGTTTGTAAAAAAATATACAATCATTCAAAACAAAGAGGTGTACTCTGTTGCACACACTACTGTTGTTACTCACGCTGGGCGTGATTTTTGTCAACGGATGGACCGATGCCCCCAACGCTATCGCCACATGCGTGGTCTCCCGTTCGTTATCACCGCGCATGGCTGTCGCACTGTCTGCCGTGTGCAACTTTTTGGGTGTGATGGTAATGACCGCGCTCAACACATCCGTGACATTCACCATTCGTAATATCGCCAATTTCAAGTCAGATACATACACATCAACCGTAGCACTTTGTGCTGCATTGCTTGCCATTATTTTGTGGGCCGTGACGGCGTGGTGTTTCGGTTTTCCCACCAGCGAAAGCCACGCACTGATCGCAGGATTATCGGGTGCTGCCATTGCTTTACAAGGTGGATTTCACGGCATCAACCCACACGAATGGATAAAAGTACTCTACGGACTTGCACTCTCCACTCTGCCGGCATTGCTGGTTGGGTTCGGTCTCACCCGACTGATTGAACGTCTCTGCCTCCGCGCCGATCGCTACCATAGCATTCACGCTTTTCAAAAAGCGCAGGTCATCGGCGGGGCAGCGATGTCCTTTATGCACGGCGCACAGGACGGGCAAAAATTTTTAGGTGAAGTCGGGGGCCAAGCGGGTCTTAGGAAGACAAATGTCTTAGCCAACTCCTT
>JAZOBT010000037.1:0-5218 GCA_045596125.1 Acutalibacteraceae bacterium
CATTTCCGCAACCGACTGACACCCGCTGTCAAGCCACTGTATGACCTGTTTGCAACGAAACGCGGGATAACCCCACTCCGTAAACCGTTGTTGCAGTTGTTGTTCTGTCAGCGAACGAATATCTTCCGCCATCGTGCGGACACCTCATTTTTTACAAAATCCCGCAATGAAGAAACCATCGGTTCCGTGTACGGGCGGGAACAGCGTAATCTGATGCGACGGCGGCAACCCTGCCGCTTCAAAGCACGCGTCCAGCGGCAATATGCGGGGTGAAAACTCCGTGTGTTCTGCCAAGAAGCGTGCCACGACCTGCTCGTTTTCCGCCGGATTGAGCGTGCAAGTGGAATACTGCAACACGCCGCCGTCTTTCACCAGCGCGGCGCTGCTCTCCAAAATGCGGTACTGTAATTCCGGTAGCGCTTCAAACTCCGCCGGATCTTTGTACCGAATCTCAGGCTTGCGGCGAATGACGCCCAGACCCGAACACGGTACATCACACAACACGCGGTCAAACGCACCGCGCAACGGTGCGGGACAAGGGGCGCTCGCATCGCGTGCCGCGGTACGCAGTACGGTGATACCCAGTTCGGCGGCACGGCGTTCCATCGTTTCGCATTTGGCGGAATAAATATCACACGCGAGCAAACGACCCGTGTTTTCCATCCGCTGTGCAGTGGTAAAACTCTTACCGCCGGGGGCGGCGCACACGTCGGCTATCGACTCGCCACGCTGTGCTTCGAGTGCCAAACACGCCCATTGCGAGGCCTTATCCTGATAATAATACCATTTTTTCTCGTCAGTTGCAAGTTTATTTAATAAATATCCGTTATTTAACTCAAAACAATGCGGCAAATCATCGCACACGCGGTATTCCGCACCCACTTCAGTGAGCCGCCGGCCCAATTTTTTATCGGTAGTAAGCAAGGTGTTCACCCGCAAAAAAGCGGGCGGCGTTTCATTGAGGGAAGCCACCAACCGCTCTGCCATCGCATCGCCATAGGCTCTCCGCCAAAAGGCGATAAGTTCCGTCGGGCACGAGTGGCGAACGGATAACCCCGCATCACCGTCGGGCAGATCGTCAAACAACGTCTCGCGGCGGCGCACAATACCGCGCAACACGCCGTTGACAAACCCTGAGGCTTGCCCTTGCTTCAATCGCCGTACACCCGCAACCGCTTCGTTCACCACGGCGGCATCGGGCACTTTATCCATAAAAAGCAGTTGATACGCCGCCACGCGCAATGTCTCGTGCACCAGCGGGTGCAGTTTGCGCAACGGCATCGACGACCCCCGCGACAAAATATGATCGAGTGTTAAGCGGCGTTCGATAACGCCGTAAAACAAACGGGACGCCAGCGCTTTATCCGCATCCGACAACTCCGCCGTGCGAAGCAACCGATCCAACACGATGTTGGAATACCCCTGACGGCGATGCAATTCAGCCAACGCTTGCGCTACTGCTGTACGTACATCCGACGGCATACCATTCTCCTCTCTTTAGGGTGAGCAGTTAAGCCCTACATCAATCGGCAAACGCCGTTCCTTCCCGGGCAGGGTGACCGCGGAAATACG
This sequence comes from Acutalibacteraceae bacterium, assembly GCA_045596125.1. Taxonomy (GTDB): domain Bacteria; phylum Bacillota; class Clostridia; order Oscillospirales; family Acutalibacteraceae; genus RGIG3009. Next base: position 1,573 of record JAZOBT010000037.1, read on the forward strand.
CGGTAGCGTCCATCCGCTTGCCGCCTTCCGCCTGCACCTCGCAAATTTCAAGCAACGTGCCGTCACCGCACGCCACCGTCAACGGGTGTGCCGTCACGATGACGCCTGCCGCAGCATCGCAGGTGCCCGCCACACGGGTACGGTGAATTTTCAGTTTCTTGCCGCGGTGCATCACTGTCGCAACGGGCCACGGCGATAAACCGCGCACTTGATTGTGCAACTGTCGTGCGGTGCGAGTAAAGTCCATCGCGCACAACGATTTATCCAGCATCGACGCGTAACACGACTCTGCCTCGTTTTGGGGCGTACGCGTGAGCGTTCCCGCCTGCAATTCCTGCAATGTGCGGGACAAGAGTTCCGCACCCATCACGGACAAGCGATCGTGCAGTTCACCCGCCGTCATATCGGGCGCGATCTCACACGTTTCTTTGAGCAACATATCGCCCGTATCCAAACCCACATCCATACACATTGTGGTAACACCGGACTGCGCTTCGCCGTTGAGCACCGCCCATTGGATGGGTGCCGCGCCGCGATAACGCGGAAGCAGTGACGCGTGTACATTGATGCAACCGTGCACCGGCATCTCCAGCACTTCGCGCGGCAAGATCTTGCCGTAGGCTACCACCACGATCAAATCGGGTTGGTACCCCCTCAAGGTCTCCTGCGCGGCGGCATCGCGCAGTGTGGCGGGTTGAAGTACGGGAATGTCATACCGCAAGGCACAGTCTTTGACGGGCGGCGGCGTCAGTTTTTGGCCGCGTCCTTTGGGTTTATCCGCCTGTGTTACCACCAACGAGACGCGATGGCCGTCGGCGATCAACCGTTCCAGACAAGGAACGCTGAATTCAGGCGTTCCCATAAAGATGATATTCACGCGCGGTTCCCCCTATCCACCATCACTTCAGAAACGTGGTCCAGAAACACCACGCCGTCCAGATGGTCGATCTCGTGGCACATACACCGTGCGAGCAGTTCCTCGCCCGTGAGATAATACCATTTCCCGTGGCGGTCCTGCGCTTTCATTTTGACTTTATACGGGCGCTTGACCATCCCCCATTTACCGGGGAACGACAAACAACCCTCTTCGCCGTCTTGCTCGCCTTCGGCACTGACGATCTCAGGATTGATGGCTTCGATGACACCGTTGCCCACATCCATTACCACCACACGGCGCAAAATGCCCACCTGCGGGCCTGCCAGACCCACACCGGGGGCTTCATGCATCGTATCGGCCATATCGTCGAGCAACTGCCACAACCGCTCATTAAACTCGGTAACGGGGCGGCACACTTTGCGCAACATCGGATCGTCGTCTTTTAAAATATTGCGGATCGCCATCTCTCATTCTCCTCTACAAAATCGCCGCCGGGTTGCGGTCGGCATATATCGCCACATCGCGATTGGCGGGGTCGGCACAAAACGCCGTGAGCAATTCCCCGATCAATCGGCGGGACAGCGCCGTCGCTCCCAGTTTGATCAACACTTTATAACGATATTTACCCGCCACACGCGCCACCGCCGCCGGGGCGGGGTCCAATGCGATGAGCGGCAGTCCTTCGTATTCGGGTTTCTTTACCAGTTGTTGCAAGTTAGCAAGCAACCGCTCGGCGGCTCGCTGTACCGTCGGTTCGTGATTGCCCGACAGTCCCAGTACGCACAGTTCGGTAAACGGCGGATATTTCATCTGCCGCCGCGCCGCGATCTCCACTTTATAAAACGACGGATAATCCTGCGCGGATGCCTGACCGATGATGTAATGCTCGGGCACGGTGGTTTGGATGATCGCCTTGCCCGGCAATTCGCGCCGTCCCGCTCGGCCGATGACCTGTGTCAACAGTGAAAACGTGGTCTCATAGGCGCGATAATCCCCCGCGTACAACGATTGGTCGGCGGATAACACGCCCACCAGCGCGACATTCGGGAAATCCAGCCCTTTCGCCACCATTTGCGTGCCGATCATCACGTGATACGCGCCATCGGCAAACTCTTTGAATTTTTCTTCGTAAGCAAACCGCGACATTGTGGTGTCGGTATCCATCCGCAACACCCGAATGTCGGGGAACAATTGTTGTAATTCTTCTTCCACGCGCTGTGTGCCGATACCCGAATACCGAATATGCTCAGAACCACATTCCGCACACCGCGTGGCAAACGGTTGCGTGTGCCCACAATAATGGCAGATCAACCGTCCGTTCGCACGATGGTAGGTCATCGAGATACTGCACGACGGACACATCACCACGTGACCACAGGAACGGCACGACACAAAGGTTTGATATCCGCGCCGATTGAGTAAGAGGATCGCTTGCCGATTGTGCTCGAAGCACTGCCGCAGTTCGTATTTGAGCGACTCGCTGAACAGCGACCCGTCGGTCTGCGTGCGCATATCCACCACGTCCACCTGCGGCAACACCGCTTCGCCGTACCGTGACGGCAAGGTATGGAGTGAATAGCGACCCGTCGATGCGGCGTGATAACTCTCCACCGACGGCGTTGCCGACGAAAGCAACAGCAGCGCCTTGTGCCGCGCACAACGGAATTTCGCCACTTCGCACGCGTGGTAGCGCGGTGTGCTTTCCGATTTATACGTATACTCTTGTTCTTCGTCTATGACCACCAAACCGAGCCGCACCACGGGGGCGAACACCGCCGAACGCGTTCCCACCACGATGGAGGCTTCACCGCGGTGGATGCGCTTCCATTCGTCCATCCGTTCACCGACCGACAAGCCACTGTGCAGTACCGCGACACCCGCACCGTACCGCCGCAAAAACTGTTCCGTGAGTTGCGGGGTGAGTGCGATTTCGGGCACCAGCACGATCACTTGTTTTCCTTCGGCGATCACGTGGTCGATCAGCCGCATATACACCTGCGTTTTACCGCTTCCCGTGACACCGTACAGCAACGCGCAAGCGGCATCCGGTTCGCGATACCGCTCCAGCAGTTCCTGCAACGCGGTTTCTTGTTCAGGTGCCAACACGGGTGGCTCCGTTCGTGCTTTTTCAGTATATCGTGACGGGGTGCGCAACCATTCCTGATCGTACACCTCCACCAAGCCTTTTTTAACGAGTGCGGTAATCACTGCTTCGGTGACACCGCCGAGATAACACAGTTCTTTGACAGAGGCCGTACCCGCCGCACCAAGCAAGGACAACACCGCTTTTTGCTTGGCAGTGCATTTGTTGCGCACGACAGCGTCATCCAACTCCTCGGGCGGCACACAAAACCGCACCATACGGCGAGTCGCATCCGCCGAGCGACGAAACGCATCGTCACTGCGTTTAAGCCAACCGCGACGCATCATCCGTTCCAGTACGGCGGTATCGTTACCCAGCCCCGCGCACCGCAACAGTTTATCCGCGGGGACTCCATCAGTCAACCGCTCGCTCATAGTACAAGCAAGTTTATAAAGCGCCGTCTCTTGTTCAGACATACGCGCCTCTTCCCCGTCAGGCAACGGGCGCACCGGCAAAAACACCGGTTTGACATTCCAGTAAAGCCCCGTCGGCAACATCGCGCGCACGGCGTCAAACACCGTGCAGAAGGTGCGCTCCCGCATCCACAGTGCCAGATCCAACAATTCCTCGCTGAGCAGCGGCGTTTCATCCAACACTTCCGCAACGGCCTTGAGTGATTTTGCTTC
>JAZOBT010000038.1:0-3651 GCA_045596125.1 Acutalibacteraceae bacterium
GATGATGTCGGCACTGAAAAAAGATGGCGTGCGGCTGTACGAATTAGCGCGGCAAGGCATTGAAATTGAACGCGAAGCCCGTCCTGTGACGATCTATCGTTTGGAAATGGAAACGTATGACGCTGCCCGCGGCGAACTGACACTTGTATGCGCTTGTTCCGCCGGCACCTATATTCGCACGTTGTGTGACGATATCGGGCGTGTACTGGGCTGCGGTGCGGTGATGACTGCGTTGCGTCGCACGTCCGCCGTCGGTTATACCGCCGCGGAATGTTATACCATCGAGCAATGGAAAGCCTTTGCTGAAGAGGGTACTTTGGAGCAGCACTTTCGCCCTGTTGATTCTGCTTTTCAGGTATATCCCACCGTTACGGTTTCGCAGGCGCAGGCAACACGGTTTCAAAATGGTGGTGCCTTATCGCTTGACCGATTGGGCGAACAAACGGTTACGGGAACGGTGCGGGTCTATGCACCGCAGGGCGGTTTTCTCGGTTTGGGCACCCCGCGTGACGGGGAATTACAGATCCTTCGCTTGTTAGTTTGAGAGATAGGAGGAATTCATAATGGAAGAATCCACGATCAGACAAGATGTGATACAGGAACAAGAAGTGGTTACTACCCCTATACGCAAAAAACGACGTCGCCGTAAGGTACGGTATGCCGCGCCGCTTGGCTTTTTTGTGTTGTTGTTTGCGGTGATCGGTGTTATTTCCACCGTGATCGCCGGTGTAAAAACGGTGAAAAAATGGACCGATGACACGGCGTTGCGCAATGAATTATCCCTGTTTTTAGATCCCGTGGTGCAACTGTGCCCGCCCCCGTTTGAGGATGCGGGTGAGGCAGAGGAGCAAGACACGCTCATTATGGCGGCGATCTATGACGTGGCAGAGAGCGAGCGTATTCGCCAATTGCGCGAGAAAGATGATACGTGTGTCTATAAATTGGAAGAAAAATTGTGGCGAATGATCGTGCCGAGAGAGGATATCGAGGCCTCGTTTGCCGCACTGTTTGGTGAAAAAACAATTCGTGAACATAAAACCGTGGGTGAAGCGGAGTACGACACCGAAAAGAAATGTTATTATGTACCGCTCACGCTGAGCACCTCGGGCTATGTGCCGGTGCTGGATACGCTCAAACGCAAGGGCGATCAGTACACGGTGCGGGTAGCCTATGTATCCAATGCGGATGTGCAAGTGGATGAACGTGGAAATACGATCCCGCCCACGGTGTCAATGAGCAAATACGCACAGCGTTTTGTTGTGCAAAAAAATGAGGACGGCAGTTGGACTTTGCTATCGGTGATCGCCGAAAACCAACCCGCTTCGTGATGAAGTATTACAGACCCGATATATCGGGTCTGTTTTGTCTATCTGTACTGTGAAAGGCAGGTGCCCTATGAAACGAACCGATACGATTCGCCGCGCGTTACTGGCGTCCCTACCCGTTATGGCGGGGTACCTAACCCTTGGCATCGGCTTCGGCGTATTGCTGTATTCCAAAGGATTTGGCGCGTGGTGGGCGTTTTTTATCAGTTTGTTTGTGTATGCCGGTTCGATGCAATATGTGGCAGTGGATCTACTGGCGGGCGGTGCTTCGTTGCTTACGGCGGCGATCACGACACTGATGGTAAACGCGCGTCACTTGCTGTACGGCACATCCGTGCTGGAACGCTACCGCGGCGCCGGTAAAGCGAAACCCTATCTCATATTCGCCCTCACCGATGAGACGTATTCACTGGTATGTGCCGATGCCATCCATAACAATGAGGAAGACCGCCATCGGTACGATTTTTGGGTATCGCTCTTTAATCATATCTATTGGGTCACGGGCAGTGTCATTGGTGGTCTGATCGGCGGCGCACTGCCGTTCAATGTGGAAGGTATCGAATTTGCCCTCACCGCGCTGTTTGTCACGATTTTTACGGAACAATGGCTCAGCACCAAAAACCACGCCGCCGCGCTGATCGGCGTGGGTTGCTCGGTACTTTGCTTGTTGCTTTTCGGCCCCGACCGTTTTCTCATTCCAGCGATGGTTGTGATCAGTATCGCTCTACTGCTCCTCCGTTGGCGAAAGGGGGCGCAGTGATATGAATACACACGCTCTGTTAACGGTCGCAGTCATCGCACTGGTAACGGTTGCTCTGCGCGCCGCTCCATTTTTGTTGTTCGGTAAAAGCCGCGAAATTCCCGCATGGGTGCAGTATTTCAGCCGTGTGTTACCGTTCGCCGTTATGGGTATGCTGGTGGTCTATTGCTTGCGCGGAATAACCCCGCTTGCCGCCCCGCACGGCATCCCCGAGTGTATCGCTTGCGCGGTCGTGATTGGCTTGCATTGCTGGAAACGCAATACGTTGCTCAGCATCGTCGGAGGCACTGCGTGCTATATGGTATTGGTACAACTCGTCTTTTAATAAAACAAGCCCCGAATCCATTTGGATTCGGGGCTTGTTTTAACCTAACTCGTTCCGTTTGCGACGTCGCACGCGGTTGATGTGCCGCTCAAACTCACCACTGCTCAGTAATTGCTCCAACACATATTGCTCAAACGTGGGCACGGTGCAGGAATAAAAACCCACACGTTCTTCAAAAAGCGGTAATAGCGGTTTGGGTAACACCATATACCCCACACGAAACGCGGGGGAGATCGTTTTGGAAAACGTGTTAACGTACAAGACATTTTCTTGCCCCGACAGCGAAAACACCGTTTCCTCGGGTTTACTGGAAAGCGTAAACTCTGACTCGAAATCATCCTCTACAATATACCGATCACGTGATATGGCCCAGTGTAGGTACTCGCGTTTCTTGGAGGCGGTCGCGGTAACCCCCGTCGGGAAACTGCGATACGGTGTGATGTGTAATACCGTTGCATCGCTCTCACTCAGTGCATCACTGCGAATACCGTGCTTTCCGAGCGGGAGCATCTCGCACGTTACACCGCCCGCGCGGTATACTTGCTCAATTTTTTCATACGAGGGAGATTCCAGCGCATACACACGGTCTCGCCCCAGCAACTCCACGATCAATCCGTATAAATGCTCCGCACCCGACCCGATAACGATCTGCTCGGGCGCGGCACCGATGCCGCGACTGCGCATCAAATACCGCGACAGTGCCAGCCGCAGTGATGCACACCCCGTGTTTTCCGATTTTACCAATATCGCCTCGCCGTATTCGTTCAAAACACGCCGCATGGTTTTCGCAAGCACGGAAAACGGAAAATCTCCCGTTACCGCGGTCGGCACAGCGATGGTGGGCACTTCATTTTCCGGCGAAAAAAAGAGATCACCGTCCCGAAAACAAACAAAGTACCCACTGCGTTGCCGCGATTCGGCATACCCCTCGTCGCACAAGAGGGAATAGACGTGCTCGGCGGTAATCACGCTGATTCCCAGCTCTTCCGCCAACAACCGCTTGGAAGGCAATTTACTGCCGTACGCATACACGCCCGCCGTAATATCGCCGCGCAACTGTTCGTACACTTGCAAATAGGCGGGTTTACCGCTATCTTTCTCAATACGATAGTTCATCTGATCGTATCCACCTTTTTGGTAATGAAATTATAATAAGACCAGTTACAGTGTACTCGGTTTTGAAACCCTTGTCAAGCAATAAAAAACCTCTGCCGCAGCAGAGGTGTTTTCTCATTTTAAGT
>JAZOBT010000039.1:0-8506 GCA_045596125.1 Acutalibacteraceae bacterium
CGCACGAGCGGGTGTGCGATCTGGGCACGGGTTGCGGCATTATACCACTGCTGTTTCATCGCCACGCCCCCGCCCCTGTGGTGGACGCCGTGGAAATCGCGCCCGAAGCCGTTGCCCTCGCTCGTCAAAGCGTGACACTCAACGGCTTGGAACAATTCATCACCGTCCACGAACAAGACTGGAGCGACTTGACCTTACCTACGGGTGCGTACGATCGTGTCGTGTGCAACCCGCCGTATTTTCCCGAAGGGAGCGGCAAATCCTCGCCCTCGCCCGCCCGCCGCTTGGCGCGGGAAGAGCGCGGCAATACCTTAGACGATGTCGCCTCTGCCGCCGCACGACTGTTGCGTGCACGCGGGCATTTCACGCTGTGCCATCGTCCCGAACGGTTAGCGGATGTCATCACAACACTGCGCGCACATCACTTGGAACCCAAACGGTTGCAATTTGTACACACCCGTGCGGAACACCCCCCGTTTTTACTACTCTGCGATGCCGTACGCAACGCCAAACCCTCGCTGTGCGTACTGCCGCCACTTATCTTAGAAAGCAAGGTGGAACTATGCCCGGAACCTTAACTTTAGTGGGGACACCCATCGGTAACCTGTCCGATCTGTCCCCGCGTGCCATAGAAGCCCTCAACGCGTGCGACTTCATCGCCGCGGAAGATACCCGTGTATCGCTGACATTGCTCAACCATTTCGGCATCCGCAAACCGTTGGTGAGCTATTACGAGCACAATAAACGCGAGCGCGGCGAAATGATCTGCCGCAAGTTGGAAGACGGTGAAAACGCGGTGTTGGTCACCGATGCGGGTATGCCCGCCATTTCCGATCCGGGCGAAGAACTGGTGGCACAATGCCACGAACGCGGCATTCCCGTCACCGTAGTCCCCGGTCCGAGCGCGGTCATCACTGCCTTGGCGGTATCGGGTCTCCCCACCGGTCGTTTTACCTTTGAAGGGTTTCTCAGCGTCAACCGCCGCAGCCGTCGCGAACATCTGCAATCGCTGATCAGCGAGCCGCGCACGATGGTGTTTTATGAAGCACCGCACAAGCTCGCCTCCACACTGGAGGATATGTTGGAAGCGTTGGGTGACCGCCGTATCTGTCTGGTGCGCGAACTCACCAAGCTCCACGAAGAGATCATTCATACTACCTTGGCGGAGGCCGCCGTGCGCTATCGCAACGAAGCCGCCCGCGGCGAATTTGTACTCATTCTGTCCGGCTGTACCCCATCGGAGATTCCCGCTTCCACACCCGAAGACGGTGCCACACTTGCCCGTTCCTTGATGGAAACGGAAGGCATTTCTCCGTCGGAAGCCGCTCGCCGTGCTGCGGCGGAAACGGGGCTCAAAAAAGGCGATATTTACCGCTTGCTGATTCACGGGGAGGAATAAACTATGTTTGACGGATTATTAAAACCGAGCTCTTTGATACTCGTCGCGCTGATACTCATCATCGCCGCCTACCTGTATTATCTCGATAAAAAAGGAAAGAGCGACGGTACCGCCGCTCTTTGTAAGACCTATGCTGTTATGACGGAGGAATTGCTCGCCCGCACCCCCGATGAAGAAGTGGTGCGTGCCGTCGTCGCCAACCTGATGAACAAGCAAGATAAACGCCGTCCCGATGCGGCGGCGCAACTCCCGTTCTTGTCACGCGGCAGAGCCGCCGTGTACAGCGTATGGCTGTTGTGTAACGAGTTGGAGAAGCAAGGCTTTGACACCTTCTTCGCCTCTTCCTCCCGCCGTTTCGCCGAACCCGCCGTTGACGGGTTGGACCGCATCGGCGCCTCCAACTCTGCCACCGCGTTGCGCGCCGCCGTACGTGCCGCCGAAAACGCAGAGGAAAAACCCCTATGGGATGCCGTTACCACCGTCTTCCGCGAAGCGATTGCCGCCGAGCAACCGCTCGTGCTGTGTGTACAATACATTCGCGATAACCCCGACGAGTTTATCGATTGATCACATCGCGATATACAACAGCGCCAGCACCAATTCCAGCGGCGCCCCGTTTTTGGCAAGGATAACAGCAAGCAGCAGTACCAGTGTTTGCTCTTGATCGCCGCCCAATAAAGCCGCAATCCCCCCGCCCGTTGTTTCTTTTTTGCACGGCGGGGGCGTTTTTTCCATATCGCACGGCGGCTCCGTCGGCGCTTCTTCTTCGCACGGTGGCGACGGTTCAAACGTCACCCCGTGATACACGTTTATGGGATGCTCCCGCACCAAACGGCGGGAATGTTCCTGCATCCGTTGCACCCGTTGCGCTGCCTCTTGTTGCATCCGCAACACATTACCCGTCGTGCTCATTTGAACAAGCCCCCTTGCAACAGTGGTAACACTTTGAGAAGTTGTAACAGCTTCAGCGATTCATCCAATCGCTTTTCTCTGCCATCGTGCAGATACGGCCGCAACGCCCGCAACAGCGCGGTGTTTTGGTCCTCCTGCCCGAGCGATCCGAGCAATGGAGCCAACCCTAACAACCCCGATAACAATCCGTTGTCTTCCGTGCTCGGCGGCGAAGCAGGCGGCGGTTCGGGGGGCGCTTCGGGCGCGGCGACGTCATCCATCGAAATGCCGAGCGCCGCCATCGTACTGCGTATCTTTTCCATCCCGTCGGGCGAGTTCAGCAATCGGTCGATCTTTTGGCTCAACTCGTCTTCCATCGTGTTACTTGCCTCCTAACAATTTTCCCAATGCCTTTTTCACCTCGGGAGAATTTAAAAATTGCTGTGCCTTTTGCGGATCGCCCACTAAATCGTTAATCCGACGGGCATTCTCGGGACTCACGCTGTTGGACACCGCCTGCAGTCCCCCGCTTTGCACGGTCTTGGCTAATTGCTCCGGCGTCATCCCCAGTTGCCGCGATGCGTAACCAAGCAACGCCTGCAACTGATCCGGTGTGATCTGACCCACAACCTCACCCCCTTATTCCACCATATGCTGGGGGGCGAAAAAGTATCCATAGAAAGGTTGACTTTTATGATTCGTATTCTCGCTGTCTCGGATACACACGGCAGTTGCTACACACTCGGCCGCGTGCTGGACCGCCACCCCGATGCACACAGCATCCTGCATCTGGGCGACGGTGCCGCCGATATGGAAGAACTGCTCCCCACCTGCCCCATTCCCGTCTACCAAGTCGCGGGCAACTGCGATTTTTGTGCCCACCATCCCGCCGAACAAGAGATCCGTATCGGCGGCGCCGTGTTGTTTTTCACCCACGGCCACGGATACAGCGTCAAATCGGGAATCGGGCGTCTGGAAGTTGAAGCACGCCGCCGCTGTGCCAACATCGCCCTGTTCGGTCACACGCACGAGCCGCTTTGTCGGTATGAGAACGGATTGTATCTCATTAACCCCGGCTCGCTCCGTTTCGGCGGATCTTACGCCATTATCGATATTACCGACCGCGGCATACTGCCCAATATCGTCCAGATCTACTAAGAAAGCGGGGATGACCGCATCGGTCATCCCCGCCCTTTGTTTTTATTCAAAATAATCAAGCAACTGTGTCAGCGACGTCACCCGCATCACTTCGGGACCGCACGCCCCACGCCCGTACACATCGATGTAGAGCGGTGTCATCCCCGCGTTTTGCGCCCCCACAATGTCGTTGGGCGGATAATCACCCACATACACGCACCGCTCCGGTGTCACGCCCAACCGTTGCGCCACACGGCGAAACACTTCCGCGGCAGGCTTGTCCACGCCTTCTTCACCGCCGACTGCGGCCACATCCACCAGCGGACGCACGCCCGCGGCATCCAGCTTCAGGTTTTGTTGCAACGCATCGCCGTTGGTGATGATGCCCAACCGATACCCGCGCCGTTTCAGCTCGCGGAGCACCGTCACAGCATCCGGAAATAAGGTGCTGTAAAACGGGAACCGACGCCGAAATTCGGCATACAAGTCTTCCGTACTTGCGCCCCAATCCCAGCGCGCACGCAACCCATCGAAATACGCAATGTAATCCACATACCCGTCGCAGTTTTCTTGCAACATGATCTGCGCACGAGTCTCCCGCTCTTCGGCGGATATCTGTGGAAAATACCGCAACAACATCTCGTTCGCCGTCTTCAAAAACGCCTGCGGTCGATGTTGCAAGGTATCGTCAAAATCGAACAAAATGGCACGATTTTCATTGTCGCCATCCAGCCACGCTTTGGACTGTGCAACATCCTCGGTGATCTGCTTTGTCAACGACGCGGTATCGGCAAACTGCCGCTCTTCACGCAGGAAGCGGATCAACTGCACCGTCACAACCTTGCCGTACAGATCCCCCTCAAAATCGTGAATAAACGTCTCGGCCTGCGGCACCGCACTCCCCCCCACCGTGGGATGCACCCCGATATTGGTAATGGCGCGGTATTGTACCCCGTCGATGATCACCAGCGACGCATACACCCCAAAACGCGGGCAAGTATACCCCTTAGGAAACGGCTGATTGATGGTAGGATACCCAAACTGCGTGCCCAAATGATTCCCCGCACGCACGGGGAAAGCCACCGCATACGGGCGACCCAATAAACGCATCGCCCGCTCGGGATCCCCCGCTTCCAACGCGGCGCGGATCTCGGTGGAACTGATGGCAGTACCGCCCCGCTCCACGGCGGGTACCACCCGCACCGCGATCCCCAACGGCTCACACAACGACCGCAAGGTATCGGCCGTACCGACACCACCCTTGCCAAAACGGAAATTATATCCGCAACACACCGTCTCAGCACCCAGCATTCCGTGTAAGATATCATACACAAATTGCTCGGGGCTGAGATCACGCAGCAGCACAAACGGCACATTGAGCCATTCATCCACACCCAGGTTGCACGCCACCGCCTGCTCCTGTGCCGCTGTCAGCATCTTACCGCCCGACTTGGGAACACCGATCAGCGAAAGCACCGTTACCACGGGGAGCTCGCCGCACACCGCAGGCGCCACGTTTCGCGCCGCGCTGATCACCGCACGGTGACCCAAATGCAACCCGTCAAACACGCCAAGCGCCACCGAACGCCGCGCCCGCGGCAGTGTTTCCGACGGTTTCCACTCTCGATACAGCATACTCTCCCCCCTTTTGCAGTATAGTCTATCACATTCTTTTAGAAAACAAAAGAGGTTTTCAAAAAAGACACAAAAAAAACACAAAACTTCTTTATAGTAGTAAGGTGTTAAATTATATTTCAATGAAAGGACGTGTTCCTATGATCGAAGTACAGAATCTGACCAAGCGATACGGATCGCACTGTGCGGTAAACGATATCAGCTTTCGGGTCGAGGAAGGCGAGATCTTGGGCTTCTTGGGGCCGAACGGCGCCGGTAAGTCCACCACGATGAACATTTTAACGGGTTATCTCTCCTCCACCGCGGGTACCGTGCGCATCAACGGCCACGATATTCTCGAAGAGCCCAACGAGGCGAAAGCCAGCATCGGCTATCTGCCGGAACAGCCCCCGCTGTATCTGGATATGACGGTGCGCGAGTATTTGGATTTTGTGTACGATTTAAAGAAATGCAAACTCAACCGCAAAAAACACATTGCGGAGATCTGCCGCTTGATGCACATCGAGCACGTATATGACCGCTTGATCAAGAACCTCTCCAAAGGTTACCGTCAGCGTGTCGGCTTCGCGCAAGCGCTTGTCGGCAACCCGCCTGTACTCATTTTGGACGAGCCCACCGTCGGTTTGGATCCCAAGCAGATCATCGAGATCCGTACCCTCATTAAAAATTTGGGTAAACACCACACGGTCATTTTGTCCTCGCACATTTTGCCGGAAGTGGAAGCGGTGTGTGACCGCATCGTCATCATCAACGGCGGCGAGATCGTTGCCGACAACACTGCCGAAAACCTGTCGGCACAGTTCTCGAGCGATCGCCGCTTGCTCGCACGCATCGCGGGTGACGAGCAGCGTGTTTACTCGCTCCTCAAACATATCCCCGGCATCGCCAAGGTCAGCACCTGCGGCGAACGGGAAGCCAACGTGTACGAGTACGCACTCGAACCCGCCGACGGCGCCGATTTCCGTCGTGCCCTGTTCACGGCACTCGCCAAGGAAGGCTATCCGCTGCTCGGCCTGAAATCAATGGAAATGACATTGGAAGAAGTGTTTATCTCGCTGACGCGTGAACAGTTGACCGATGTCGATGGTAAAGGAGGTGACCGGACGTGAGCGCTATCTTCAAACGTGAATTTAAAACCTATTTCACTTCCCCCATCGGGTATTGCGTACTCGCGATCCTGTTTGGTCTGACCGGTTTCTTTTTCGTGGGGTACAACATCACGTATGCCTCCCCCGATCTGTCTATGGTATTCCAAAGTTTGCAATCGTATATGCTGATCTTGGTGTTGCCCATCCTCACGATGCGCTTGATGAGTGATGACAAACGCCAAAAGACCGATCAAATCTTGCTCACCTCGCCCATCAGCTTAACGGGCATCGTGGTCGGTAAATTCCTCGCTGCCTTGTTGCTGTTCGCCATCGGCTGCTCTATGACACTGGTGTGCGCCGTCATCGTAGCAATGCAGCACACCCCCGACTGGATGGTCATTTTCGGCAACTACATCGGCTTGTTGCTGCTCGGCGGTATGGTTATCGCCATCGGCTTGCTCATCTCCAGCCTCACCGAAAGCCAGTTTATCGCGGCACTCGGTTGCTTCTTGGCTTCACTGATGCTCATTTTGGTGGATAACCTGAAAGCCATCTTCCCCAGCAGCAATTTAATGGTGAAAGTCGTGAATTTCTTATCGGTCAACCAACGGTGCACCAGCTTCTCGGCGGGCACCATTCAATACGATGATATCATCTTTTTCCTAACGTTCCAAGCGGTGTTCCTGTTCTTAACGGTACGCCTACTGGACCGTAAGAGATGGAACTGAGAGGAGGAATACGGCTATGAAAGAAAAAGAGACAAACGAAGTTATGCAAGAGCAAACCACCGAAACCGCGACGAAAAACAAGAAACGCCGCACCGGCTGGAAGACCAACCGTAAGTTGCGTTTGGGTACCAGCGCCACCGTTCTGACCGCTGTCGTCGTTGCCGCCGCCGTGGTATTCAATATCATTGTCGGTATTTTGTACGACCGTTTTCCGCTTTCTCTCGACTTAACCCCCGATAACACATTCACCCTGTCGGAAGAAAGCCGCACCGTTGCGAAAAATGTCAAGAAAGATGTCGAGATCTTGGCGTTCTTGGAGGAATCCATTTTCTCCGCCCCTGCCACCGGCTCGGATGAACTCAATACGGTATTGCGCCAATTCCATCTGTTCACCAAGGATTATCAGTCGCTCAGCGGCGGTCGCGTCACCACCAAGTATTTGGATATGGAAACCAACCCCACGCTGTCCACTACGTATAAAGAATACGATATCCAAAGCGGTGACATTTTGTTCCGTTGCGGCAAGGATTACCGCGTGATCACGGTGGAGGATCTGTACTTGGAAGAGTACGATTCCACCACCTACGCATCCGTGTATTCTTCGGTGGTAGAGCAAAAATTGGCCTCTGTCATCAACGCCATCTGCGGCGGTAAGACCGTCAACCTCACATTCTTGACCGGCCACGGTGAAAACGAAACGCTCATCTCGCTTATGAAAGACATTTACGAGTTGAACGGTTATTCTACCAGCACGCTCAATCTCGCTTCGGCCAGTGAAATCAACGAGTACACCGAAGCGATGATCATTGCCGGTCCCCTCACCGACTTCTCGGTGGACGAGATCACCCGCCTGCGTTCGTGGTTGCGTAACGATGATAAGCTCAACCACGACCTCGTCGTGCTGTGCAACTACTTGGGCGAATGCCCCAACCTGTATGATTTCTTGGCGACCGACTACGGCATCACCGTCACCGATAATCTCGTGGTCGAAACCAACACCGATAACTACCTGATGATGTATTCCGACGGTGCCTATGCCCCCGTCACCACGGTGGACGATTCCGAGGTCACAACAGAACTCTTTGATAAGAAGATCATTATGCCGTACACGCTGCAACTTCTCAAATCTTTCGGCACCGATCAAGACGAAGAAGCGGTTACCAACCACTCTCTCGTCACTTTCCCCGAAAGCGCGGAATTGATCCCGCAGGAATCGCTGGGTGAAGACAACACCTCAGCACAGATCAAAGCAGAGAAATATCCCATCGACGGTATGGTGTATGCCAAAGAATTGTTCGGCGAAAACGGCGAAACCAACGTCATCGTCAGCGGTAGCTATCAATTCCCCGGCTACGCACAACTCACTCAATACGCCAACGAAGCGATGGTACTGGAGCCGATGCGCGCCATCTGTAGCTTGGGCGATACCGTGGTCATCTCGGGCCAAAGCCTGACCACGCCCACGCTGTCCTACTCCGTTTCGGAAGCTCGCGCGATTGAGATCATTATGATCGTCATTCCGGTAGCGCTGATTGCCGTTTGCCTCGTTGTGTTCCTGAAAAGGAGGCACTTATGAGTAAACGTACACGTACGTTGCTGATCTCGGCCGTTGCTTTGGTAGTGCTGGC
>JAZOBT010000040.1:0-5288 GCA_045596125.1 Acutalibacteraceae bacterium
CGAAACTGCGGCAACACCGCTTCGATTGCCGACAGCGGCGGGAGCTGCTTAACGGTAGGAGTTACAGTCCCCCACACATCCAACGTGTCGCTGGTATAACCGAAACGCAGTGTTGCGCGATACTCTTTGTCGTGCGTCGGCAGTAGCGGAATGGCACGGGTGGCACGTCCCAGCATAATCGGAAGCACGCCCGTTGCCATTGGATCCAACGTACCCGCGTGGCCGATGCGTTTCTCCCCTGTCAGTCGGCGCAGAACCGCACAGCATGCAAACGAGGTCATTTCCTGCGGCTTGTCCACACAAAGGATGCCGTTCATACCGTGGTCTCCGATAAGCGCGGAACGGCTTTTTCGATAGCATCCAGCAATTGAGCGACCACTTCGTCGTCACTGCCTGCGAGCGTGCAACCCGCCGCACGGGCGTGACCGCCGCCGCCGAGCAATGCACAGATCTGCGATGCATCGGCATGTGTACCGGTACGCACGCTGACTTTGTAATTCCCGTCCACCTTGCGGCGCAATGTCGCACCAACCCAAACGCCTTCGATCTGGCGCGGAAGCGGGGACAAACCTTCCATATCACTCTCGCACGCGCCACTGGTTTTCATCATTTCTTCGGTGATCTTCATCAGCGCGATCTTGCCGTCGGCGAAAAACACCATCGACTGCAACGCTTGTTGCTCCAGTGCCACACGCGCACGCGATTTGATATCAAACATCGTGCGGTTGATCATCTCGGCATGGGCGCCGATCTCCATCAACTGCGCCGCCATACGGTGCGTTTGCGGGGTGGTGTTGCTGTACTTAAAACATCCCGTATCCGTGGCGATACCCGTATACAAGCAATCCGCCATCGGCACATCGAGCGATACACCGAGTGCTTCGATCACCTGCATCATAATCATCGCATTGGCGCCCATACCGGCATCCAACAACAACTGTTTCTCAAATTCACGGTGCGAGCCATGATGATCGATACACAGTTCCGTTTGATCGGCATACGGTTGCAAGCTCTCACCCAACAGGGCGCGATCAGCGACATCCACGGCGCACACAAAAGCAGGCTCAAACTCTTGCTTTTGCATACCGTCCCACATATACTCGTACTTCTCGGGGATAGGATCGTGGCATACCACACGCGCTTGTTTCCCCAACGCGTGCAACGCGCGGCACAGGGCGAAACCCGAGCCTAATGTGTCGCCATCGGGGAAATGATGGGTCAGGATCAGAATACGGTCGGCGTTTTGAAGTAACGCCGCCGCCTCAGAAACCGTTACGCGATTACTCATCGCTTTCTCCGTCCTTTTCTTTTATATCCATTTGTTCCAGCGTGCGCGCGATGCGCGAACTGTAGGCAATGGAATCGTCCGCCACGAACCGAAGTTCTGGAACGTGACGCAATTTAAGTGCCATTCCCAACTCTCGGCGCATATAGCCCGCGGCGGAAGTGAGCCCCTTAACAGCGGTTTTCGCCGCATCCAGACCGTCCATAGCACTGACATACACCGTGGCATAGGACAAATCCCGCGTTACGTCCACGCGCACGATACTGATAAGTCCCGTAACACGCGGATCTTTAACCGTACGCAGAATCGCGGTTAATTCCCGCATAATGTCCTCGCCGGTGCGGTCCATTCGATAACTGGGCATAACGCCCCTCCTTTAGTGTAATTAGTCGCGATATTCCTCGATGATATACGTCTCGTAAATATCGCCTTCTTGAATGTCGGTGAATTTCTCCAGACCGATACCGCATTCGTAGCCCTGCGCCACTTCGCGTTGGTCATCCTTAAAGCGCTTAAGCGAGATCATCTTATCGTCACCGACGATGATACCGTCACGCACGATACGCAACAGATCGTTGCGGTAGACCTTGCCATCGAGCACATAGCAACCGGCAACCAGGCCCACACCCGTGATGCGGTACACCTGACGCACTTCGGCACGACCGTGCAACACTTCGCGCGTTTTGGGCGCGAGCATACCCTTCATAGCCGACTCAATCTCATCCAAGCAATCGTAGATGATGCGATACATACGCATATCCACTTCCGCCTGCTCTGCGGCGGCTTGTGCCAACGGATCGGGGCGCACGTTAAAGCCGACGATGATCGCACCCGACGCTTGAGCAAGCATAACGTCGCTTTCGCTGACAGCACCGACGGCGCCGTGGATAACGCGCACACGCACTTCGTCGTTGGACAGCTTTTCAAGCGATTGACGCAACGCTTCCACCGAACCTTGCACGTCGGCTTTGACGATGACCGACAATTCTTTGCGGTCATTTTCTTGCATTTGAGTGAACAAGTTATCCAGCGTAACTTTCTGGAATTGTTTGAATTGTTCTTCCTTCGCGGAATGTTTGCGCTGCTCAACCAATTCACGTGCCAAGCGCTCATCGCTGACGGCATTAAACGCGTCGCCCGCGGTGGGCACTTCCGCCAAGCCCATAATTTCCACCGGAACGGACGGGCCGGCACTGGTCACTTTGCGACCACAATCGTCCGTCATCGCACGGACACGACCGACCGCCGTACCCGCGACTACGATATCACCCGCGTGCAGTGTACCGTTTTGCACCAACAACGTGGCAATCGGGCCGCGGCCTTTATCCAAGCGCGCTTCGATAACGATACCCTTTGCCGCACGGGCAGGGTTGGCTTTCAACTCGCGCATTTCGGCAACCAACAGTACCGACTCGAGCAACTGATCGAGACCTTGACCCGTCAATGCGGACACGGGAACACAGATCACATCGCCGCCCCACTCTTCGGGAACCAGTTCGTACTCGGTCAACTGTTGCAGAATACGATCGGGGTTAGCGGTGGGTTTATCCATCTTATTGATGGCTACGATGATCGAAACGTCCGCCGCTTTCGCGTGGTTGATGGCTTCGATGGTCTGCGGCATAATACCGTCATCTGCGGCGACGACCAAGATCGCAATATCGGTTGCTTGGGCACCGCGTGCACGCATGGCGGTAAACGCGGCGTGACCGGGAGTATCAAGGAACGTCACCGACTGGCCGTTGACCTTGGTACGATAGGCACCGATATGCTGGGTAATACCGCCCGCTTCACCCGAGGTGACCTTGGTCTTACGAATAGCATCCAAAATGGAGGTCTTACCGTGGTCAACGTGACCCATAACGACCACAACGGGGTCGCGCGGTTGCAGTTCGCTGTCTTCATCTTCGTGATCATCAATGATGCGCTCTTCAATGGTGACAACCACTTCGCGCTCCACCTTAGCGTGGAACTCTTCAGCCACTAAGAAGGCGGTATCGAAATCGATCTCTTCGTTGGCGGTGACCATCATACCGAGAAGCATCAGCTTTTTGATAACTTCCGCGACTGTGGCTTTCAAGCGCAACGCAAGTTCCGAGACGGTGATGGTGTCGCCGACCGTAATGGTCATTTGCTTCTTCTGGCGTTCCATCTGGATACGCTTCAAGCGCTCGGCCTCCGTCTCGCGGCGGCGTTGCGGTTTCTTGTACTGCTGCGATTTTTGGTTAATCTTCTGCTTTTTGATCGCGCCGCCGTCGCCGCGTACACGGTTGGACGTCTGTGCCATCACGTCAAAGCGCTCGTCGTACTTGTTGCCCACATTGGTTTGAATGCTACGGGTATCCACAGTACGGCGCTCGATCTGAACGCGGGGTTGCGGCGGATTTTTTTGCTTTTTCTCCGGTGCGGGAGCAGCTTGTTGCTTAGAACCGGCTTGTACCGATTTTTCCTCCTTCGCTGCCGTTTCTTGCGGCTTCGCCTTTGCCGCTTTTTCTTCACGGCGGCGATCCGCCTCCGCAAAGTATTCGTCGAGATTGTCTTGATTATGCTGTTGAGTCAGATAATCAAACACCAAATCGAGTTCTTCTTCCTGCAAAGCGGTAGCGCTTTTCTTGGGTGTTTCCACAAAGCGGGCCAATAGTGCAATGACCTCCTTGCTTTGGATACCGAAATCCTTCGCCACTTCGCTAACGCGATATTTAATCATCATATTGAGATTCCTCCTCTTCGAGTGAGTCTAATACGGGACGTAGTGCCTTGATAAAGCCGTTATCGGTGGTAGCAAGTACCGCCACCGGTTTTGAGGATCCGACGGCGTGTGCCGCTTCGTCGCGCGTGATGGGCAATGCATAGACACGCTTGTCTTCGGCGTGGAATGTCAACTGCCGCACCGTGCGCGGGGAGGCGTCGGCGGTGATCATCAGCAACACCTCGGGCTGACGACACAGCGCCGCCACCGCATCAAATCCAACCGTAAGCCGTCCGGCGCGTCGGCACATACCGAGCAAACCGATAAGCTTATGCGTTGTCATGGTTTTGCAACGCCTCCAGTTCCTCATATAACGCATCGGGGACGCGACAAGCAAATGCCTTTTCCAAGCGGCGCGCCTTGCGAGCGGCTGCCAAACACGCAGGATCGGTGCAAACATACGCCCCTCTTCCCGCCTTTTTGCCGGTGGGATCCAGCGACAATTCGCCTTCGGGACTTTTTACCACTCGTACGAGCTGATTTTTCGGTTTCATTTCACCGCAACCGGTACATTTCCTCAGCGGTATGCGTTTAACAGGCGGCATCGTGCCATCCCCTTTTCCCATTAATTTTCTTCTTCGCCGTAGAAGCCGCTTTCCGGACGGATATCGATCTTCCAACCGGTCAAGCGAGCAGCAAGACGAGCGTTCTGGCCCTTGTTACCGATCGCCAGCGACAACTGTGCATCGGGCACTGTCACGCGGCAGGCTTTGGCACCATCCGGATCCACCTCAACGCCCACAACTTTGGCGGGAGCCAACGCGGCGGCGATGAACTTTTCGGGATCCTCGCTGTACTCAATAATATCGATCTTTTCGCCGCCGAGTTCTTCCACGATCTCTGCGACACGGATGCCTTTTGCACCAATACAAGCGCCGACAGCATCCACATTTTCGTCGTGGGCAAGCACCGCCATCTTCGTGCGAGAACCCGCTTCACGCGAGACGGCTTTGATCTCCACCGTACCGTCGAAGATCTCGGGTACTTGCATTTCAAACAACCGCTTTACCAAACCGGGATGCGTGCGAGAAATCAAAACGCGAGGACCTTTTTCGCTGTCTTTGACGTCCACCACGTACACCTTAACACGCATACCTTCTTTTAACTCTTCGTCACCGACTTGCTCGGTTTTGGGAAGGACGGCTTCGGATTTACCGATCTCCACCGTAGCAGCACCGGTGCGCGGATCAACGCGGGTAACAAGCGCCGTAACCAAATCTTGATTATGACGGTGGAACCCCACAAATTTCTGAC
>JAZOBT010000041.1:0-3246 GCA_045596125.1 Acutalibacteraceae bacterium
AAAATAGATTCCTTTCCACATTTCCCAAAGATCCTCGCCAAGCTCTTGGCGAAGATTATTTTTATAGCGGTCATAGTTTGCCATTGACCAAACAAATTCTGTCGCAAGCTGCTCAATTTTGCTTGATACGGCATCAAGATCACCACTTGATTCAGTTTCAAGAAGTACATCAGCAGATATTTTATAAACATCACTTATTGCCTTCAAATTAAAGCAATCGGGCAAACAATCACCTGCCTCCCATTTTGAGATAGCCTGCGGAGAAACACCAACCTTTTCTGCAACATCTTCCTGCGTCATACCAAGCTTCTTTCTATGATTGCGAAGCTTTTCGCCAAATACTTTTTGATCTAACATATTTTTCCTCCAAGATTTTTTCGAGATAGCTATCTTGTGATTATATTATATCATGGCAAAACGCAACTTGCAATAGTAAACATATTGAGTTTTATTGCGAAAGTTCTACCTTGGGTTGAATTACCGCTTTCCCGACGCTCGCGTCTGGGGCAAGCATAGCGCGTGGCAATCCACGCACCATCGGGCAGAAGCCCAAACCCACCATCCGCAGAGAAACGACGCGCCAAAGCCTTCCTCCGGGAGGAAAGGGGACCACGAAGTGGTGGAAGGAGCCCGCGTGACTTTAAGTTTACATAAGTTTTATTTCAACGCGCTCTCCCACACCCGACTCAGTCGGGAGCTCCGTCCCGGAGGGAGCCTTTCATAAGTTCACATCGACAAAAACACCACCAAAGAAAAATCCTTGGTGGTGTTCGTGTTTTCTCCGCTAAGAATGCAGAGCCGTCGGGAGGCGACTTTTATTCATAAAGTGACACGAAGGGTTTACAAATCCGCGTCAAAGGATATTGCTCTTTAACTACATCTGCTGCGGCGACGGCGCGGTGTTCATCTGTAAAAACTCCAAATACTGCCGACCCGCTACCCGTAAGCAACGCGGCATCCGCACCACCCATTTTCAACAACTGCACAATAGCAGCGGTATGCGGCAACGCAAGCGGTTGCTCAAAACTGTTTCCCATCGCCGCGATCACACCGCTCAGATCACCGTGGTAGAGCGCCTGACACATACCATCCACATCGGGATGCACCAACTGCGAGGCACCATCCAACAAACGGTATGCCTCGGGGGTGGAGACACCGCCGTCGGGCTTAACGATCACAAACGTGCACGGCGGCAACGCAGGAAGCGGTGTAAGGACGGTGCCGATACCGGTCGCCAGCGCCGTGCCGCCCTGTAAACAAAACGGTACATCTGCACCAATCTTAGCGGCAAGCGATAACAGCGTCTCCTCTTCCAAAGGCTTCCCCGTCAACTCGTTGAGCGCGCGCAACACGGCGGCGCCGTCGGCACTGCCGCCCGCCATTCCCGCTTGCGAGGGAATGTTTTTTTGGACAGTAATGATGTACCCCTTCCTCTGTCCCGTTTGCTCACGGAACAACGCGGCGGCGCGGTAGGCGGTATTGGTTTCATCGGCGGGTATGCCCCCACCGCATTGCAAATGAATATCCGTATCGGGCGCCGTCTCCACCGTCACCACGTCGCACCAGTCCACCGTTTGCATTACCGTACGCAGTTCGTGATATCCGTCTGCTCGTTTCCCGATGACATCCAGTGCCAAATTCAGTTTGGCAGGTGCTTGGACCGTTACACGCATACCTATCGCCTCCTCTTTCGTGTGCAGTATACCACACCGCGGGAAAAAAATAAAGATTTTATTGATTTTTTGCTAAAAATACAGTATCATAGACCCAATAAGTAACACTAAAGGAGAGAATACCATGCGCGCAGTTATTACGGTAATCGGTAAAGATATGGTGGGTATTTTGGCAAAGGTATCCTGTGCTTGTGCCGCCCATAATATCAATGTTTTGGAAGTTACGCAGTCCATCCTGCAGGATATGTTTGCGATGATCATGATGGTGGATATTGATAAAAGTGATGTACCTTTCACGCAATTCGCCGACGAGTTAGCGGCTTTGGGTGAGGAAATGGGTATGTCCATCCACGCCATGCACGAGGATATTTTTGAATCCATGCATCGCATTTGAGGTGACTGCTATGTTAAATACACGCGATATTTTAGAAACAATTACGATGATCCGCGAGGAGAATCTCGACATCCGTACCATTACGATGGGGATTTCCTTGCTGGATTGTTGCCACAGCGATGTGGATACAATGTGCGCACGGGTATATGACAAGATCACCCGTTGTGCGCGTGATCTGGTGAAAACCGGTGAAGACATTGAACGAGAATACGGTATCCCGATCATCAACAAGCGCATCTCCATCACACCCGCGGCGATGGTGCTGGCGGCGTGCGACAACAAAGATGCGCTGAAACTGGCACTCACCTTGGAAAAAGCGGCACAAACATGTGGAGTCAACTTCATCGGCGGTTTTTCCGCGCTGGTGCAAAAAGGCTATGCTGCGGGCGACCGCGAATTGATCGACAGTATCCCCGAAGCACTCGCCGCCACCGAACACGTGTGCGCCTCGGTGAACATCGGTTCCACCAAAGCGGGCATCAATATGGATGCCGTGGCACAGATGGGCCGTGTGGTGCGCCGTGCCGCCGAATTGACGGCAGATCGCAATTGCATCGGCCCTGCCAAATTGGTGGTGTTCTGCAACGCACCCGAAGATAATCCGTTTATGGCGGGTGCGTTCCACGGCCCCGGCGAACCGGATTGTGTCATCAACGTCGGTGTGTCCGGCCCCGGTGTGGTGCGTGCGGCACTCGCCAAAGCGGGCGACTGCGATCTCACCGCCGTCGCCGACCTCATCAAGCGCACTGCATTTAAGATCACCCGTATGGGTCAGTTGGTCGCACGCGAAGCGTCTCGTCGCTTGAACGTGCCGTTCGGTATTGTGGACCTGTCGCTCGCCCCCACCCCCGCCGTGGGTGATTCGGTCGCCTATATTTTGGAAGAGATCGGTCTGGAGCAATGCGGTGCTCACGGCACCACCGCCACCTTGGCTATGCTCAATGACGCGGTCAAAAAAGGCGGCGTTATGGCCTCCTCCCACGTCGGTGGTCTGTCGGGTGCCTTCATTCCGGTAACCGAAGACGCGGGAATGATCGCCGCGGCACGCAGCGGTTGCCTGCGGTTGGAGAAATTAGAAGCCATGACCGCCGTTTGCTCGGTCGGTTTGGATATGATCAACATTCCCGGTGATACCTCGCCCGAGATCATCGCCGCCATCATCGCGGATGAAGCGGCCAT
>JAZOBT010000042.1:0-12246 GCA_045596125.1 Acutalibacteraceae bacterium
CTCAAATCCACCTATTGTGACGGATTGGAAAAGGAGATCGCCGAAGATGGGCGTATCCACACCAGCTTTAATCAGACTGAAACGCGCACGGGGCGTATTTCGTCTACCGAGCCGAATTTGCAAAATATCCCCGTTCGTCAGGAATTGGGGCGGGAACTTCGCCGATTTTTCCACGCCCGCGAGGGCGCGGTGCTGTGCGATGCTGATTACTCGCAGATCGAATTACGCGTGCTCGCGGCACTGTCGGGTGATACCACGATGGTGACGGCATTTAATGCCGAGGAAGATATCCACCGCATTACGGCGGCACAGGTGTTCGGTGTACCCGAAACCATGGTAACGCCGCTCATGCGCTCGCAAGCCAAAGCGGTGAATTTCGGTATTGTCTACGGTATTGGTGCGCACTCGTTGTCGGAGGATATTCACGTCTCATACGGCGAAGCCAAACGCTATATTGAACAGTATTTGGCGCATTACAGCGCGGTGGCGGGATATATGGACAACCTCATTGAAACGGCGCGTAATACAGGATATGCCGAAACGTTGTTCGGTCGCCGTCGCCCGTTGCCCGAACTCAAAGTCAGCAACCACGCGACGCGCTCGTTTGGGGAACGCGTTGCTCGGAATATGCCCATTCAGGGCACGGCGGCGGATATCATCAAACTGGCGATGATCCGCGTGCACGACCGCTTAAAACGGGAAAAATTAGATGCAAAATTGATCTTGCAGGTGCACGACGAACTCATCGTGGAAGCCGACGAGCGGGATGCACCGCGCGCGGCGCAGGTTTTACAGGAAGAAATGGAAGCCGCCGCCTCCTTGTCGGTGCGGTTGCGTGCGGATGTGCATTTCGGCAAAACGTGGTACGATGCTAAGCAGTAATGCGGTAACGGCGCGTACTGCAACACAGCCCGACTCCTAAAAATAATGTGAGAAGTGAACTGCCGCCTGCACTAAAAAACGGCAGTGTGATGCCGAGGACGGGAAACAAACGCAGTGCCATACCGATGTTGATGCAGGCTTGCCCGCCGAGGAGTGCCATAAATCCGAGGCAAAGCAGTTGCCCCAAATGGTCGGTACTGTGTCTCGATAGTTGATACAGGCGAAGCAGAATGCAAAACAAAATTAGCAATACGGCGACAGCGCCGATAAAGCCGAGTTCCTCGCCTGCCACGGTAAAGATAAAATCGTTGTGGCGCGCATATAATCGGTGTGCGCCGCCCTCACCCAGACCCACACCTGTCAGACGTCCTGAGCCGATGGCGGTTACCGCGATATCCTGTTGCCAACCAATGGTGTCGCGGTAGGCATCGACGTAAAAGAGACACAGAAAACGTCCTTTTTTGTCGTCGGACATCGCGTTCCACGCAAACGGAACGGCAATCGCGGTGAGTGCCGCCAGCAGTAGCAAGTACCGCTTTTGGACACCGCCCGCCACCAAAAGGGTGAGAAATACGATAAGGAATACAGCAGCGTTGCCGTCATCGCCTTGGGCGGCTACCAAAGCGGCAGGAAGCAGACCGTGCAACAGCACACCGAGCAGTGTCAACGGGCGGCGCAGACGCGATCGCACGCGTGACAAATGCGCGGAAAAGGTGAGGATAAATACTATTTTTAACAGTTCTGAGGGCTGAAATAACAGCGTTTTTCCCGCGAGCGATAAATGCAGCCAATTGCGATCGTCGGTTCCCGGTACGGTGTAGCCGAGCGGGGTGAATGTCAACAGTACCAGAATAACGGCGCCGATGGCAAATACATACCACCGCCTTGCCAAACGGTGATAATCAATAGTGGAGATCGTTATCGCCGCGAGTACACCCGTTAACAGGCAGATAGCTTGTGTGAGCGGGTTTTCACCTGCAGAATACACTAAAACTACGCCGTAGAGTGATGCCGCGGCGCATAACAAAACCAATGTATATTCACGGTAATGTGATTTTAAATTCACAAAATTCGCCTCCTTTGATAGTATTACCGCGAAAACCCGTTGCACTTTGTATTTTTTGTGATACAATAGAAGAAAACGCACGAAAGGAGAATGAAAAATGACGCGTATCGTGACACGCAGTGTCGCCGAAACCGAGGAGCTCGGCAGTCGCTTGGCGGCGCAGTGCTGTGCGGGTACCGTCGTCGCATTCTTCGGCGGACTGGGTATGGGCAAGACCGCGTTTGTGCGTGGTATGGCGCGTGTGCTTGCTCCCGAAGCGGAAGTTTCCAGTCCCACGTTTGCGTTGGTGAACGATTACGGCGGATGCCCGCAATTTGTCCATTTTGATATGTACCGTGTCAGCGGATGGGAAGATCTGGATACCACCGGCTTTTTTGACTATCAAGAGGCGGGTGCGGTTCTTGCCGTCGAGTGGAGCGAGAATATCGAAGCGGCATTGCCGTCGGATACGGTGCGCGTCACGTTTGAGAGATTGTCTGAAACGGAGCGTGCCATTACGGTGGAGGGAGTACAACTGTGAAAGCATTACCGGAAACATATCACTTGTTAGCGGTGGAATCCTCCGCCGGTCCTGCTTCTTGCGCACTCGTGCGCGTGGAAGAGGGGAGACAGACGCTCCTGTGTTCCGCCTCGGTGAACACGCGGCTTACGCATAGCCAGACGTTGATGCCGATGATCGACGATATGCTGCGCAATGCAGGGCTGTCTTTGCCCGAGGTGGATGCGCTTGCTGTGGCGGCAGGCCCCGGTTCTTTCACCGGTGTGCGTATCGGTGTGGCGGCGGTCAAAGGTTTGGCATTCCCCGAAGACCTGCCCTGTGTTCCCGTTTCCACATTGGAAGGGATGGCGTATCGTTTTGCGGGGCTTCCTATGACGTGCGATATCGTCGCGGCGATGGATGCCCGTTGTCGCCAAGTGTATACGGCGCAGTTTTCGCTGGAAAATGGCGCGTTAATGCGCAAAACGCCGGATGAAGCCATCACGTTGGACGAATTGGCACTTCGCTTAGCCGATGGTGATCGACCCATACTGGTGGTGGGCGACGGCGCGGTACTGTGTTGCACCGAACTCGGTGAATCCGTACCCCGCCTGCAATTGGCACCGACGGGTTTATGTGATCAAAACGCCGTGGGTGTAGCGCGCGCGGCGGCCATCGTGTTGCAAAACGGACAAGCCGTATCGGGCGATACATTGTTACCTGTTTACTTGCGTTTGCCGCAGGCGGAGCGCGAATTGCGCCGCCGTCAGGCACAAACGGATTGATGTTCCGCGTTGCGGATAAAAAATAAATCGGAGGTCGATCGTATGTCTTGTAAACCGTTCATTGCGGATCATCCGTTGATCCAGCACAAGGTCTCTATTCTTCGCGATAAAAGCACTCCGTCCAAGCAATTCCGTGAACTCATTCGCGAAATCACACAGTTGATGGTGTATGAAGCCACGCGTGATCTGCCGCTGTGCGATGCCAAGGTGGAAACCCCGATGGCCGCGATGGTGGGCAAAAAGATCGCGGGTCGTAAGTTGGCATTTGTTCCGATTTTGCGCGCGGGTCTCGGTATGGTTGACGGCGCGGTGGAACTGGTTCCGTCGGCACGTGTGGGGCATATTGGTTTGTACCGCGACGAGGAGACGCTCAAACCGGTTGAGTATTATTGCAAACTTCCGGGTGACATTCACGAACGTGAAGTGATCGTGCTGGATCCGATGTTGGCAACGGGCGGTTCGGCTGTGGATGCCATTAGTCAGATCAAGCAGCGCGGCCCCAAGAGCATTAAATTTATGTGCATCATCGCGGCACCCGAAGGGCTGAAAGCCTTGACGGAGGCACACCCCGATGTGCAGATTTACTGCGCCGCTTTGGACAGCCATTTGAATGAAAAAGGATATATCGTCCCCGGTTTAGGTGACGCGGGCGACCGTATATTCGGTACAAAATAATAATACCGCCCTACGGCTTGCGGCTGTAGGGCGGTATCGCATTTTGTACGGGTTTGACTTTTTACCGAAAATGAGGTATAATACACTATATTTTAATGCAAGGGGATAATTCTATGTTGGTTTCACCGTCGATTCTTACGTGCGATTTTTCTCATTTGGCTGATGAGCTGGCTTTTGTTGAACGCTCCGGTGCGGATATGTTGCACTTGGATGTGATGGACGGTGTGTTTGTGCCGAATCTCAGTTTCGGTCCGCCCGTCATTGCACGTATGCGTCCCCTTACCTCGATGTTCTTCGATGTGCATTTGATGATGGAATACCCCGATCGCCTCATTCAAGCGTTTGCCGATGCGGGTGCCGATCTCATTAACTTCCACATTGAAAGTGCCGCACCGATTGCGGAAACGCTAGCCGCCATTCACGCGCTCGGCAAACAGGCGGCGCTGACCATCAAGCCCAAGACTCCTGCCGAGGCGGTATTCCCGTACCTCGATCAGGTGGAGATGGTGCTGGTTATGACGGTGGAGCCGGGCTTCGGCGGCCAAAAGTTTATGGCCGATCAAATGCCCAAGGTTAAAGCCCTGCGTGAGGAGATCGATCGCCGCGGTTTGTCGGTTAAGATTCAAGTGGACGGCGGTGTGGCATCCACTACCGCGCCGACTGCCGCACAAGCGGGTGCGGATATTGCCGTGGTGGGCAGTGCACTGTTTAACGCTCCCGATCCGGCGGCGTTGGTCAAGGAGATTCAGGCGCTGTAACGCACAGTCGGTGCAACGCGTCGCCGATCACCAATGGCTTACCGTATTCTTCGGTGTGTGCCGCGGCGGGATACCCTACGGCGATGGGTGCGGCAAATTCATGCAGTAAACGGCGAAGCCGTAGGAGCGATACCGTATCGGGATACACGATCAAGTGATACGCCTCTCCCCACGCGAATAACGAAGTGGGGGGAAGTGAGTCGGTCGGTATATGACAAAGGCTATCCCCCAACCGCAGAAGATCGTCTGCACTGCGTATGAGATATACGGCAGGTTGCGGGAGCCGAAACCACGAAGGAGCGCGCATGGGCGTCAGCAATAACAGGCAACCGTCTTCCAGTGGCAACACTTCTACGGTCAACTGGTCATCGGCGCGGAATGTCAATCGTTCACGTGCGACGTGAATGAGCCGCAATACCGCGCGCCGTGTAGCTTCATCTCGGGCGTCCATACGATCAAATTGCAATCCCCAATGTTGCATATCGGCTTCGCTCATCCATATTTTCAGGCATCCGCCCTTGAGCGGTTCCATTTTCATCGTGATCCCCCCTTGTTTATCATCTTATTATGAAGACGAGCTCTTGGCAAGGCTCAATTTTTCCCAAAATTTCGACGTGAAAGGTGGTGCTACCATGCGCAGGAAACAAGGCATACGTTTACTGTTCCAAAAGAAGCCTGCTATCAATCGCCCGACGGCGGAGTGGATGGATGTTGCGCAGGTCGTATTACCCTATACCTATTTTACCGATGTGGCTGTTTCTTCCACGGCGGCACTGTATGATACCGTGCGTCGCGGCACACCTTTGTGTGCGGCAGAAGAACCATTGGCGGCGGTGTTGTCCAGCGTAACGGGTGCTATCAGCGGTGAACGTGAGGTGACGCATCCGCTGTACGGCGTACTTCGTTGTGCGGTGATCGACCGCCTGCCGGTGGAACAGGAGCCCGAAATGCCCGCGCCGTATACGGAAGGATTTACACCGCAGGAATTGTGCGAGATCGCCGCTGAAGCGCATATCATCGACGAGTTGGACGGTGTCCCGCTGGCACTGAAATTGCGTGACTGGTGTGAAAAAGGCTGCGACTACTTGGTGGCCGATGCGGTACAGGTCGAACCGTATGAATCGAGCGCGTGGGTGGTACTGCGGGATTATGCCGAACAAGTTGTCGGTGGACTGTCGCTGGCAGCAGAAGCGGCGGGCACCACGCGGTATCACATCGCGGTATGCTTATCGGGTCAGCGCCGACGCTCTTTGGAAGCGCGTATCGATAAACATCGCCTATATCAAACCGACTCGTACTATCCGGTATCGGAATTGGTGCCGACCTCTCGTAAAAAGGGACCGTATTCCGTTACGGCAGACGAAAAGGTGCAACGCATCGGTGTGCAGGCGTGTTTGGCGCTGTACCGTGCGGTACATTTCCAAGAACCACACTATCGGTGTACATTGACCGTTGCGGGTGATGCCGTGCGCGAACCTCAAAATGTAACCGTGCCGTTCGGTACCACGGTGCAAGAAGTTCTCGCACGGTGCGGGTTAACGGAGGATCCGTCCTACCTGATTCTTGGCGAAATGATGACAGGAACAACCGCCTCCACGCAAGATATTCCCATTTTGCCGGGTATGACGTGTATTTTAGCATTCACGGCGCAAGCGCTGCGGCGTGTGCCGCAACGCACGTGTATCGGTTGCGGTCGTTGCGTGCAGGTGTGCCATACGGGGCTGCTCCCGTTTGAAATTGTACGGCGGTATCGCAATATGCACTATGAACGCCTCGGCTCGTTGGATGTTTCCTCGTGTGACGGTTGCGGTGCGTGTTCCTATGTTTGCCCGTGCGGTATCGATCTGGCGGCGACGATCGTTGATATTCGCCAGACAGACGGTACCATTTTGTTGGAATTGGAGGAGGATACCGATGCTTAAACCGCCTGTAGCCCCCCATTTGCGCGGAGGGCAACGTCCCTTCTACCAAGCAAGCGGTGTATTATTGTGCTTGCTCCCGTTGGTAGCATTTTCTTGTTTGTATTACGGCATTCGCCCGTTATTGCTTGTCGCTATCGGCGCAGTCAGCGCGGTGTTGGTGGAACTGTTGTGTTGTGTGGTGGCGCATCGTCGCCCTACGGTAACTGACGGGACGGCAGCGGTAACAGGTGCACTTATCGGTACGATGATGTCGCCGCTGACGCCGTTTTGGGTTCCGATTATGGGTGCGGCGTTTGCTATCGGTGTGGCAAAAATGCCGTTCGGCGGGACGGGTAGAAACATTTTCAATCCTGCGGCGGCGGGTATGGCATTTTGCGCGATTTGTTTCCCGACCCGTTTGTTTACGTATCCCGATCCGGCTTTGACTACGGCTTTGCCGTTGTGGGATACCTCAGCGGTAATCACGGCGGTGTCACCCACCCAGCAACTTAGTAGCGGCGGCAGTACGTCGCTCGGGTGGTTGGCTTTGCTCAGTGGCGATTTTCCCGGCCCGATTGGTTCGGCAGGCGTACTTATTCTGTTAGCGACCGCGCTGTTCTTGTTTGCGCGCCGCCCGTATTCACTTGTTATCTTGGTATCGTATTTGGCTACGTGTGCTCTCGGTGCAGCGTTATTTCCGCGCGCCGCTGTGGACGTGGGTGTGAGTATTCAGTTGGAGTTGTGCACCGGCTTGCTGTTGTTTGCGGGTGTGTTTTTGCTCAACGACCCCGTTACAGCACCGCGTTTTTGGCTGGCGCGTATTGTGTATGGTGTGGTGGCAGGCGTCTTGGTTATGGCACTGCGCTGGTACGGTCGCTTTGAAAGTTGCGAGTTTTTTGCGGTATTGCTGGTCAATTCGTTCTCGTCACTGCTGGATCGCACGTGTTGGTCGTTTGTGCGATTTTTGCGCCGTTGGAAGGAGGGGGCGAACGTATGAAACGGTTACCTTCGTTCCGTTCAGTCTTTTCGACTTTTTGGTCGTCTTTCTTACCCGAAAATGTAGTTTTGGTACAGGCGATGGGTCTATGCCCGATTTTGGCTGTGGGATACGATTTGAAATACGGCGTTGCGCTGGCGGTGTGCACCGCAATCGTGTTGTTGCCTGCTAATTTGTTGCTTTCCTTGTTCGGAAAACGCATTCCTTTGTGGTTGCGCCCCGCCGTGTACGCCGTGTTTACGACCGCCTTGTTGGTGGGGGTAGCACTGGTGCTTCGCCAATTTGTTTCGGCAGATATCTACGCGGCGTTGTACCTGTTTTTACCGTTGATGGCAGTTAACTCGTTGTTCACCGTGCGTGCCGCCGGAAAACAAGTAGCGGTCACACATCCACTCATTTCGTTGGCGGATTCACTGGGAATGGCGCTCGGCTTTGGCTTGGTGCTGTGTGTTGCGTGCGCACTGCGTGAGGCGGCGATCTACGGTACGATTTGGAATGTGCCGCTCGGCTTTAAAGCGCGTTTCCCTGAAGCAGAACACCCCTTTATCGGGTATGTCTTGCTCGGCTTTATGGCGGCGGCATTGCAAGGGTCGCGTCAGTTATTGCGTCGCTTGGTTGCCGGAAAGGAGGAGACGGTGTGAAAACACTCAGTGATATGATCGTCTATCTCCTCGTTACGGCCACTATACAAAATGTGGTGCTTACTACGGGTTTTGGTTCATCTTCGTTGGCACGTATGTTGCGCCGCCCCCGTCAACGATATCTGTTTTCAGGCTTGTTGCTTGGGTTCAGCGTGGCGACCACAGCGGTGTTTTTCCCGATTGATCACTGCTTGCCTGCTGTGTGGCAGTGGCGTATGCTGCGCCCGCTCATTGTTGTGATGATTACGGCGTTTCTGTATGTTGCGGCGACGCTGGTCACGGCTCACCGCTTTCCGGAGTGGTATCGGCGCGTGCGCCGCTTTATGCCGTTAGCGGCATTTAATAACATTGTCATCGGCGTGGCGCTTGTAACCAATTACCAGTTTGCGGTGTCTTTCTTGCCCGCCGTCGGTATGGCGGTAGGTTCTTCACTCGGTTTTGCACTCATCTCGGCAATGAGTGCCGAAGCATTGGAACGGATGGATAACCCCGAGATTCCCGCCGCTTTCCGCGGCCTACCGGGTACGTTGGTGTACTTGGGATTGCTCGCGTTAGCGCTGATGGGTTTTCAGCCGATACTGAATTTGATTTAATATTGTAAACAACGGCAGTGGGAACGGTTATGAAACAACGGATCTGTTATCGAGAATATTGTTATGTTGCGGGCCTTTTGACGATGGCGCTCGGCGCCGCTTGTATGACACGGGCGGACTTCGGCTTGTCTATGATTGTTGCCCCCGCGTATTTACTGCACGTGAAAGTATCGGAGTTTCTGCCGTTCTTTACATTCGGTTTCGCCGAAGCTGTGTTTCAAATCGTTTTGCTTGCGCTTATGTGCGTGCTTTTACGCCGCTTTCGGGTGTCGTACTTATTTTCGTTCGTCACGGCAGTTCTTTACGGGTTGTGTTTGGATACCGCCATTACGGTAATGAACCTCGTCCCGTATGTGTTATCGATGCGGATTTTGCTGTATCTATTGGGAATGGTCATTACCTCGGCAGGGGTTGCGTTCTTTTTTAAAACGTATATTGCCCCCGAAGTGTATGAACTGTTTGTGCGTGTGGTGGCACAGCAGCACCGCATTCCCATTAACCGCTTTAAAACGGGGTACGATATTGCCAGTTGCTTGCTCAGTGTGGCGATGTCGTTTGCTTTCTTTGGCTGGGGTCGCTTCGTCGGTGTACAGTGGGGGACAGTGATCTGCGCCCTTGTTAACGGTACGCTCATCGGTTGGTTTTGCCGGTTGTATGAGCGCTTATGGAAGTTTGAAGACCGTTTCCCCAAGCTTCGCACATGGATGCCTTAATAAAACGCCGTCTTTGTCGATCGACAAAGACAGCGTTATTCATTAAAGGTCAATAGAATACGTGTCATCAATAAGAATATATTCCGCATTGTGCTCGCGTGCGGCTTGCAGGATTTGCGCGTTATCTTCCAAGACACTGTCTAACGTGCAGTCGCTATCGTCCAAACGCTCTTCGATAACCGAGGCGTATTTTTTGATATCGGCAAAATGCTTGCGAATGTAATTTTCACTCATCACCAAACAATAGCACTGTATCTCGGCGAGATATTCTTTTGTGAAATCCGCTTGCCAATCAAACGGGATATAGCACCCTTCTACGATCAAGTGCTGTCGGTTTTCGATTGCTGTTTTGATCATTTCGCGCACGATCGGCCACAGATAGGCGGTCAATTCTTCATCACTGCTCTGTGGTGTAAGATCGGTGTACTTACTGCGGATCAATCCCATTTTTAAGTGATCGATGGATAAATACGGGTAGTGATGTTTTTCAAGTAACCGTTGCGCTAAGGCAGTTTTCCCCGTGTGCGAAGCGCCGTGGATCAAAATAACCATACCGTCAACACCTTTTATAACAGACTGTGAATATACGCCTTCACCGTTTCAAGGCGGCTTTCTTTCCACGCACCGTCCTCAGCCTTGGCGGCCAGCGGCACAAGATGGCTAAAATCCATGTGCTCTCCTGCAAAAAAGCCTTCCGGCTTAGTGCGGAAATAAGCATCCCATACATCCTGTGTGGCGTCGGTATAGGCGTCGGGTTGCAAGAAGATCATTCGCCGTTTTTCTTCGGCGATAAATGCCTTTACGGCCAAAGGAGCGAGCCGCTCGTAATCTTCGGCAGGGACGTTTTCGAAAATAGCAGGGAGCGGGGCTTCCACAATACGCTGATCACCGCGGATGAGTTGAATACCCATCGCTTCAAATTCCATTTTCTCTTCGGTGAAGATCAATTTTAGCAGCACGCCCGCATCGGTGTAGGCGTGGGCGCGTTGATAATCGGTATCAAAAATAAAGTTGCCCAGCGAATAGAAAATCGCCTTGCCGCCCTCAAACAACTCGTAGTTTTCGGGAACGTGGGGGTGATGGGCGACCACCACATCAGCCCCCAACTCCAGATATTTCACATAACGGTCGCGGGTATACGGGCTCGGCATACAGGTGAATTCTTCACCGCCGTGGCATACGATAACGCACCAGCGGCACTTTGCTTTTACCTCGGCAATGCGCTTGGCAATCGAATCGTAATCATCCCAACGGAAGATGCCGGGTGTCGTTTCCGTGGCGGCACGTCCGCCGTTGCGCAAGGTTGCTTCGGAAATATAGGTCGTGCAGAACAGGCCGATGCCGCCCGCTTCGTCCAAATAGACAGGCTCAGATGCTTCCGCTGCATTGAGACCCGCCCCGATGGTGCACGCACCGTTTTGCGCGGCAAACATCTTGGTGCTGACAACCCCATCTTTACCGGCGTCCATAATGTGGTTGTTGCCGATGTTCCAGATGTCGGCGTGAATTTTGTTGAGCACGGTGGTTGCTTTCGGGTCCATTGTGTGAAAGTAAGCACCACGAGAACCGTCATTGACGATATCCATCACAGCCCCTTCCACGTTGGCAACCGTGTGGTCAGCACTGTGGAAGAAATCCAAAATGGGTTGGGACAACAAGGATTCGTCCTCCCACTTGCGGTCCATATAACGGTCAAAGCCGATGTCACCCGTAAAAACAAGCGAGGTTTTACTTTTTTTCATTGTTGGACACTCCTAACAGTAACGTAACATAAATTTCGTGGAAATTATATCATAATTGGCTGTTTTTTTCAATCATATATCGCAAGTATATTCTAAAAACTACACAAATAATATTCTATAAAATTATTCGCACTATTTTCATATCATCACCGCCTTGGGGGTATTGTAGCATAAAAGCGGCGAAGCTGTAAGAATTATTCATTATTCATCAGCGAAGCGGATTCATTCTTCATTTGAAAATCCGTCCACTTTCGTGAACGGATTTTCGTTTGCGAAAGAGCGACCAAACGGAGCAAAATCGAGGTAAAAGTAAGCAAAAGTACACCACATTACTTGTCAACGCAAATCCGTATGTTTTCCGGAGTAATATTTCCTTTTACTAATACTTCCGGAGAAAATAAGTTTCCGTCTCTGTACTGAGATAGTGGAATAGCAGTTATTTCGTATAATTTTACAAATAACTCGGAGGCGCGCTCGTTTATAGGGATATTCATTCCGCCATACTTTGCTCCTCCGTATTTATACATCATAGCAAAGCTAATATAATCCATACTTGCAACGATACAATCATTCTCATCCACAGTGATTTCGAGACATATCGTATCCTCGGAGAAAATTTTATTGTCAGACGGTGATAACCAACAGAACACAACATCTTTTCTAAGTTCAGTAAAAGACTCGTATCTTGATGTAGTTTTAAGACCACTGTGCATTATACTGTCAAGATTCGCTTTGTCTGTATAATGATAAACTTTCATCTTTCATTCTCCTTTGCGGTATTGATAGAAGAGATGAGCATTCTGCGAATAGATCCGCAGTCGTGCAACACGGACTTTGCAACATCACAAGAGATAATGCTCGCTTTTTGGGCAATCTCGATCCAATATTCAGTTTCATAGCATTCTTTCAATGCAATTTGTAATTTAGCAATAAAATCGGGACGGCTGTGCGCATATTTCGCCTCGCGGATATTTGCTCCAATACTTGTTCCGCTTCGTTCAAGCTGATTTGACAG
>JAZOBT010000043.1:0-3957 GCA_045596125.1 Acutalibacteraceae bacterium
GCTTGGCCTTCCGACTTGTCAAAAACAAAATTTTCCCTTGTATCGTCGTTATACTCGCTTGAAATACACAAAGTATTTCATCGCTCGCAAGCCTAGCTACAAGTCAAAATTTTGCTTTTGACTTGTAGGCAACCCACAGGAGCGGCTTTTCGCGCAGAAACGCCGTCGAGGAGTGCCGATATACGGGGGTATTTCAAGCGACGAGACAAGGCTTATGCCGAAAAGCCGCCCTGTGGGCGGCGGGAGGTTTGGCTCCCTTCGGCTATAAAATCAGTTCAAAACGAAGAACTGTTCATACCATAAAATAAAGGTATAGATCGTCCAGATCTTTTTCATATTCAGGGCAAGTCCCTGCTTATGACGCTCCAAGAGTTCCAAAATGGCATCTTGGTTGAAAAATTTCGCCGCGATCTCGCCCTCAAACGCATCGCGCACCTGCTGATAGTAGCGGTCCTGCCGCAACCAATCGTTAAGCGGCACGGGAAATCCGCATTTCGGGCGGTTGGCAGTACATTCCGGCAACTGCCGCAACGCCGCCGTACGCAACGCCACCTTGGTGGTGTTCCCGCGCACGCGATGTTTGGTCGGCAACGTCACCGCCAATTCCAGCATCCGACGGTCAAGGAACGGCACACGCAATTCCAGCGAATTCGCCATACTCATACGGTCTGCCTTTTGCAGAATATCGTACAGCATCCACGTCTGCATATCCACATACTGCAACTGCGTCGGCTCGTCCAGCGCCGCCACCTTTTCAAAATGCGGGCGCGACCACTCCACCGGATCACACGGCGTACCGCCGTTTTTGAGATATTTCATCCGCTCGTCGCGGGTGAACACGTAATTGGCACGCATAAACCGCTGGTACGGTTTCATCGCGCCGCGAATGGCAAACCGCTTGCCCTTCACCCGATCGGGCAACCGCCGCGCCACCGCCGCCACGCCTTTGCGCAAGAAGAGCGGAATACGGCTGTACTTGGCAAAATGCCCACCCTCAAGATACATCGGGTAGCCGCCGAACAACTCGTCCGCGCCCTCGCCCGAGAGCACCACTTTCACGTACTTGGCGGCGTTTTGCGCCAAGAAAAACAGCGGCACTTCCGATGGATTGGGCAACGGCTCGTCCATATAATACTGGATCTTGCCCGCCATCGCAAAAAAGTCCTCGGCAGACACTTTGTTGGAGATGTTCTCCACCCCCACCACGCGGGAAAACTCCTGCGCGTGGGCGAGTTCGCTGTATTTTTCCTCGGCGTATCCCACCGAGAACGTGCGTACCTGCTTGGTACCGCGCGCCACTTCGTTGACAACGTAGCTCGAATCCACGCCGCCCGACAGAAAACAACCCACTTCCACGTCGCTGATCTGGTGCACCTTCACCGATTGCTCAAATTCCTCGGTGATACGGCGCTCCCACTCCTCGGCGCTGAGCGTATTGTCGGCACGGAAACGATCTGCCACGTCATAATACTTGTGAATGGCAAGTTCGCCGTTTTGGTACTCAAAATATTCGCCGTTGAGCAATTTATAGACCCCTTTGAAGAAGGTCTCGCGCATCGGCAGGTACTCATAACACAACCAATCCGGCAAGCGCGACTCGTCGAGTTCTTTTACAAACGACGGGTGCGACAAAAACGACTTGATCTCCGACCCGAACATAAACTCGCCGTCGCGGTGGTAATAGTAAAACGGCTTGATACCGAAAATATCCCGCGCGCCGAACAACTTTTTGGCAACGCTGTCCCACACCACAAACGCGTACATACCGCGCAAGCGGTCCAGCAACGCGGCACCCCATTGCTCGTATCCGTGGAGCAACACCTCGGAATCGGTGTGGGTGCGGAACGTGTGCCCCGCCGCGATCAACTCCTCCCGCAACTCGCGGTAGTTGTAGATCTCGCCGTTGAACACCAGCACTTTACTGTTATCCTCATTATAAATAGGCTGGCTCCCGCCTTCCAAGTCAATGATGGACAACCGCCGAAAGCCCAGCGCAATGTCGTCATCCACATAATAATCCGCTTGATCGGGCCCGCGATGGATGATGCGATCCGCCATCGCCTGAATGACCGCACGGCGGTCACCGCCGAAGCCGTTGACAAAATAACCGGCAAAGCCGCACATAGTTAATCCCTCAAACTCTTATTCCCGAAATAGCGGGCGTACTTCTTAAAATAACTGGCTTGATTCTTATGGAAATAGATCCACCGCTGAATACTACGGTCTTTCTTATAATACAACGACTTGCACAACTTACCGCGCCGAATCAGGTCGCGTGCTTTGGCAAGCAGCTCCGCATCTTTCACATACTCAAAAATGATATGCTTCGGAATCAGCGACCACAACGTCTCACCGTTGGCAATGACACACTCCGCGGGCTTATCCAGCAGCACATCGTCCACCAGATACGTTGCGAGATTGTGCCCCTCCGCCGTCACAAAGAAACTGCTGCGCCCTTGGCGGGGATTCATCTCAAACAGTTTGTACTGCCCGTCGCGGCTGTCCAGCTTGAAGTCGAAATTCGCGAACCCGATGTACCCGATATCCTCCAAAAACGTCTTCATTTGGCGTGCGAGTGCGCGATCCTCGGTCGGGACAATGGCGGCATAACTGCCGATGCCCTCGGGCGAATGTTCCTCCAGCAACGCCTGCCCCAACGCGATCAAACGGACTTTGCCGTCCTTGCCGCAGTAGCAGTTCATCACCCGCATATGGCTGTCGTCACCGGGGATGTATTCCTGAATGATCAAGTGATCTTGATACGTCGATCCGTAGATCGCCGCCACGATCGCGTCGAACTCCTCTTTATCCTGCGCCACAAACACCTTTTTCTTGTGCGGGAAATGGCAATTCCAATACGCCACACTGTTGGACGGCTTAATGACTACGGGAAACGCAAACGGCACTTCAAACCCCTCGTAGTTGTTCACCGTCACCGTGGTGGTCTTGGGATACGCAAATCCGTGCTTGTCGCACAGCGTATAAAACGATTCTTTCATACTCAGTTGCATCAGCAGCGGCTCATCAATGCACGCGAACCGATAATACGGCCGCAACGCCTCTTGGTTACGCACCAGCAACTTGGTATAGTTATCGCCGCAGGGAACCAGCAACAGCGGCGTGTCTTTGGCATAGCGGCCCGCGAACGCGATCAGCGTCTCGCAAAAGACCTCATCCTCTTCGAGGCGCGGCTCCACCACTTCCACCGTCACGATACGGCTGTTGGAGGTCGCCCCCAACCGCCCTTTGCCGATGGCAACCGAGTGAAGCCCGTACGCCTCGTGGAACGAACGCGCCATACCGTACACGTTGATATCACTGCCCAGCAACACGGGAACAAATTTCAACTGTTCCAAAACAACACTTCCTTACAACCGCTCGCAAAACTTATGCGTTGGTCGAATAGTTGGGAGCTTCCTTCGTGATGGAGATATCGTGCGGATGGCTCTCGCGCAGACCCGCGTTGGTGATGCGCACGAACTGGCTCTTCGCCTGCAATTCTTCAATGTTGTGGCAACCGCAATAGCCCATACCCGAACGCAGACCGCCCATCAACTGATACATCGTATCCGAAAGGGGTCCCTTGTACGGCACACGGCCTTCCACGCCTTCGGGCACCAATTTCTTGTTACCCTGCTGGAAGTAACGGTCGCTCGAGCCTTTCGCCATCGCACCCAGCGATCCCATACCGCGGTATACTTTGAACTGACGGCCTTGGTACAACTCGGTCTCACCGGGAGACTCCTCACAACCCGCCACCAGCGAACCGACCATAACGGTGCTCGCACCGGCAGCGAGCGCCTTAACAACGTCGCCCGAATACTTGAGGCCACCGTCAGCAATGACTGGGATGCCGTAACGCGATGCCGCGCACGCCGCATCGTAGATCGCCGTGATCTGCGGCACGCCGATACCCGCCACGATACGCGTGGTGCAGATAGAACCGGGGCCGATACC
>JAZOBT010000044.1:0-4529 GCA_045596125.1 Acutalibacteraceae bacterium
AGCCAGGTATCCTGCAACACCATCGTATAGGCGTGGCGCAGGTCTTTGCGCTTGAGCTTTTTGGCGGGTTTACCGTCCATACGAATCTCGCCCGTATCGGGGTCGTAAAAGCGCATCAACAGATTGATGATGGTGGTTTTACCTGCGCCCGTGGGACCGACAATGGCAATAGTCTTGCCGGGGGCGGCTTTAACGGATACGTTTTTGAGAATGAGTTTGTCGGGGGTGTATCCGAACGTGATATTGTTAAACTCTACGGCGCCGTCCACCGTTTCGAGTGCGGCGGTATCGCTATCATCGGCAGGTTCGCTCGGTTCGTCGAGTACCATAAACACGCGCTCCGCGGCGGAAAAGGCGGATTGGAATTCCTGAATGATGTTGGCAAATTCATTGATAGGACCGGTGAATTTACGCGAGTATTGCACGAACTGTGCCACGCCGCCCAATGTAATGAAGAACAGCGTGCCCTCAGCGGCTGTCCCTTTGACGGATAACAAATACAGCACACCGCCAAATACCGCGATCAGCGACAGAGACAGGTTGTTGATAAAGCTGATGAGCGGTTGCATGGAGGAGGCGTGGTATTCGCCTTGATAATACACTTCCATTGCGTCTTCGTTGCGTTCATTAAAGCGTTTGGTGACGACATCTTGGCGGCCATACGCTTCAATACTGCGCATACCCGTGTACATTTCCTCTGCGAAGCCATTGAGTTCGCCCAGTTTGCGCGAGCGGTTGCGGAACAGCGGACGCACTTTTTTGGAGCGGTAGCGGGCAAAGAGGATCGTAATGGGCACGGTGACGGCGAAAATGAGGATCATCGGGCGGGAGATCTGCCACATAAAGATGAGTGAACCGACAACCGTGTACACGCTGGTCATCACTTGAATGAGGTCGTGCGAAAGAGACGAGTTGATGGTGTCGATGTCGTACGAGATGCGGCTGATGATATCGCCGGTGGTGTGTGTGTCAAAATACGAAACGGGGAGAGTGTTGAGTTTTTCAAATACCTGTTTGCGCATACGGTAGACGATGCGCTGGCTGAGGGTCACCATAATCACCGACAAGGTATACGATAGTACGGCGGCGGCGACGTAGCAGATGAGCATACGGACGATGTTTTCCTGTACGGCGGTGAAATTAACGCCGGTCTCGTTTTGGATGGCGTCAATAGCGGCGCCGGAATAACGCGGGCCGAGCAGTGCCAACTGGTTGGAAAGCAGTGTGAGTATGATTGCCAGTACAAACAAGGGCCATTGCTTTAGTACATACGATCCCATACGGAGTAGCAGATGGCGTGTTTCTTTGGCGGTGCGTTGAGGACGCTTGGGAGTACTCGCATCGTTTGGTGCGACGGTTGCTCTCTTCTTAGTCAACAAAAGCACCCCCCATTTGCGATTCGCTGATTTCGCGGTATTCGCCGCAAGTAGTGAGCAGTTCCTCATGTGTGCCACGGCCGATGATGTGCCCATCATCGAATACCAAAATGAGATCGCAGTTTTTTATCGAGCTGACGCGTTGTGCGACTGTGATAACGGTGGATCCGCCCAGTTGCGCGTTCAGTTCCCCACGAAGATTGGCATCAGTTTTATAGTCCAACGCCGAAGAGGAGTCGTCCAGTATCAAAATAGCGGGTTGTGCGGCAATGGCACGGGCAATGAGCAACCGTTGCCGCTGGCCGCCCGAGAGGTTATTGCCTTTGGGGGCAAGAATATGGTTATAGCCGTCGGGCAGGGCTTCGATGAACTCTGCTGCTTGGGCAATCTTGGCGGCGCGCTCCACCGCTTCGTGGGGAAGATCACGGCCGAAGCATATATTTTCTTCGATGGTATCGGCAAACAGAAAATCATTTTGAAGAGCAACGCCGAACATCGAGGTCAATTCGTCGCGGGTGTAGGAAGTAATGTTTCGTCCGTTAATACGGATAGTTCCGCTGTCTATCTCGTAAAAGCGCAACAGCAATTTAATTAATGTGGATTTTCCGCTACCAGTGGCGCCGATGATACCGAGCGTGCCGCCGTGGGGTAACGAGAACGAGATGTTTTCGAGGTTGTTTCGTTTGCCTAGGTAGGAGAAAGAGACGTCTTCAAATTCGATATGCAGTTGAGGGTCTCCTGTAATTTCCGGTTCGGTTACATAAAACGTATCGGGGGTTTCAAGCACCTCGGAGATACGATTGGCCGAAGCAGAACATTTGCTGTACAGCACAAACAGGCGCGAGATGGACATCAGCGCCATCGAGATTTGCGTGAAATACTGCATAAAGGCGACGACGGTACCGGCGGTAGATGTACCGGCGGCAATACGCGAAGCGCTCAGTGCAATAACGGCGGTGATGCCGAGGTTCATCAGCAGGGTCATCGTCGGGTTGGCGATGCTGATGACCAGACTGGCGCGGCGTTCATCCTTGGAAAGGCCTTTGTTGACTGCATCGTAACGGGTATTTTCGTACTCAGTTTTGGAGAGGGCTTTGATAACACGGATACCTTGTGTATCCTCACGTACTACACGGATCATCGAGTCCACCGATCGTTGCACTTTGCGGTACAGCGGTACACCTTTACGCGAGACGGTGTACACGACAAGAAAGATGAACGGGAGCATTGCCAGCATAACACCGGCGAGGTGCGCGTCCATAATAAAGCTGATAATAAGGCCGCCGATGAGCATCAACGGGGCGCGGAAGCCGATACGTTGCATGGTGCGCGAAAAATTGTGCAGATGATAGGTGTCGGTGGTGATGCGCGATTCCAGCGACGGGATGGTAAAACGGTCGGTATCGTGTGCCGACAGGTAAATGGTCTTTTTAAACAGATCGCGGCGCAGTTCCTTAGAGAACACGCGCGTGATCTTGGCGACGATATGGTTGGAAATGAGATGAAACACACACACGAGCAGGGCGCAGAGAATCATCAGTACACCGTAGAAAATGACGGCGTCCAGCCGGGCAGTTTCGATGACGTTATCCAAAATATGTGACAAAAGGAAGGGGATGAGCAACTCGCCGATGCTGGCAATGGTTTTAAATACCAAACCCAGTAAGACCATCCCTTTGATGCGAACGTGATAATACCACAGCAATTTCATACGGTGTCACCTTCTTTGAATACTGCATACAAAATTTATTATAACAAGGGGGAATGAAAAGTCAAGGTAAGAGGAATGGGTTGCGTAAATATGTCATAAAACAAAGGTTTTTAGGCCATTTTAGAACAATAAAAACGGCACAACCGAGGTGGTTATGCCGTTTGAAATTAGCGGATACCGTAGTTTTCGATGATATAGTCCATATCCTTATCACCGCGACCCGACAGGTTGATGAGGACGGAGCCTTTATCCATCGTTTTGGCGAGTTTCATACCGTAGGCCACGGCGTGCGAACTCTCAATGGCGGGGATGATGCCTTCCAAACGGGAGAGTTTGAAGAACGCGTCGATGGTTTCTTCGTCGTCGATCACGTCGTATTTGACGCGGCCGATCTCTTGCAGGAAGGCGTGTTCAGGGCCGGAGGACGGATAGTCCAGACCGCTGGCGACCGAGTAGACGGGAGCGGGTTCGCCGTTTTCGTCCTTGAGCATAATGCTGTTGAAACCGTGCATAATGCCTTCGGTGCCGTATTTCAGACTGGCG
The DNA here is from genome assembly GCA_045596125.1 of Acutalibacteraceae bacterium. Lineage (GTDB taxonomy): Bacteria > Bacillota > Clostridia > Oscillospirales > Acutalibacteraceae > RGIG3009. The sequence continues at coordinate 3,631 of JAZOBT010000044.1, forward strand.
GCATGGTCACCCAGTTTCGGACCGCGACCGAGCGGCTCGATACCGTAGATGTCTACGGGGTCATTGAGGAAGCCGGCAAACAGACCTGCCGCATTGGAGCCGCCACCGACACAGGCGACAATGGCATCCGGCAGGTGACCGGTCATATCGATGAATTGCTCACGCGCTTCGATGCCGACAACGCTTTGGAAATCACGCACCATCATCGGGAAGGGATGGGGACCAAGCACCGAGCCGATGCAGTAGATGGAGTCTTTATATTCCTTGCTGTAGGCGTCAAAGGCGGCGTCAACGGCTTCTTTGAGTGTTTGCAGACCGTGGGTGACTTCCACTACGTTGGCACCCAAGATCTTCATACGGGCTACATTGGGGGCTTGTTTTTTGATATCCACCGAGCCCATATAAATATCACATTCAAGGCCGAAGTAGGCGGCGGCGGTGGCGAGCGCCACGCCGTGTTGGCCGGCGCCGGTTTCGGCGATGACCTTTTTCTTGCCCATATATTTGGCGAGCAGCGCTTCGCCCATGCAGTGGTTGAGTTTGTGAGCACCCGAATGGTTTAGGTCTTCGCGCTTCGCATACAGTTGTACTTTGCCGCCAAGCGCATCGGACAAGCGCTCCAAATGCGTCACGGGGGTGGGGCGACCTTGGAATTCCTTGCGGATGCGGCGCAATTCAGCGATGAATTTGCGCGATTGGCAGATGGAGTAATAGGCCTCGGTGATCTCTGCCATAGCGGCTTTCAACTTATCGTCGATGTACACGCCGCCGTATTTACCGAAGTAACCGTCTTTGTTGGGGTAGTTGTTAAAATAAGTATCAAAATCAATGCCGTTTAATTTCATAATCAATTCCTCCACAATATCAAATGAAGTCGGTTCGTAGCCATGTCGTTCTGT
>JAZOBT010000045.1:0-2115 GCA_045596125.1 Acutalibacteraceae bacterium
TCGCCTTGGTGGCGGCCAATTCTTTGGCTTGCTTGATGATCTCGCACACCATAATACAGTTGGCAAGCGCGGTATCCTTGATCAGCGTGATGATCTCGTTGGACATCGGCGGGACGATACGCTTGACGACCTGCTTCAGAATGATCTTACGAAACACCTGTGATTTGGTAAGTCCCAGCACATATCCCGCTTCGTACTGCCCTTTCGGGATACTTTCGATACCACCGCGGTAGATCTCCGAAAAGTAGCAAGCGTAGTTGACGGTAAACGCGATGAGTACCGCTACGATGCGCCCCGCATCCACGATGCCGAAATTCAGTAGCATATAGCGGTCGATATGACTGAAGATGGGGGTGTCGAACAACAGACCCGGAACGTAATAGATGATGAATATCTGGAGCATCAAAGGGATGCCGCGAACGATCCAGACAATGACTTTGAAAACGGCTTTGAGCGGTTTCCACTTACTCATTGAGCAAAAGGCGATGGGCAATCCCAGCGGGATACCGCACAACAAGGTTACCCCGAAGATAAGCAACGAGATAACAAAGCCGTCAAACAAAAATTGTGTAACTTCCCAAAATGACATAACTACTCTCCACTGTCTATACAACGTGGCAGTAGGATTCCTACTGCCACGTTGCGTGATGTCTTATTTCTGCGAGGAGAAATCGGTGATGGCCGGCAACGGCGCTTCCTTGCCGTATTTCTCTGCCAACTTCTCGATGGTGCCGTCAGCGGCGAGCGCTTCCAACTGCTCGTTTACCTTAGCGGTCAGTTCGCTGCCTTTCTTAAAGCCAATGGCGTAGTACTCAACATCGCTGGTCAACGCATCGATGACGGTCAAATCGGCGTAGTCGCCTTTGCCCGCGTAGCTCTTTGCCAACTGCTCGTCAACGACGGCGAAATCGGCGGTACCGGCTTTGATCTCGGTCAAACACTCGGTTTGTTTGATAAAGCCCTTCACGGTAGCGCCTTCGAACGAAGCGGCGTACGATTCACCGGCGGAACCCTTTTCAGCGGCGCCGATCTTACCGTTCAGATCAGCCGCAGCAACGATACCGGAATCTTTCTTGACCACAACGACTTGGCGGTTTTCCATGTATTTGTAGGAGAAGTCTACCTTCTCGGAACGAAGCACGCCGTCGTCATCCGCAGTGTTGCAAGTAAAGCCGTTCCACACACAATCAATCGTGTTGGCTTCCAGGTCGGTGTATTTCTGCGACCACTCGATCTCTTGGAACAAAACTTTGTAACCCATCTTGGAGAACACGGCTTCGGCGAGTTCCGTGTCGAAACCGATCAGCTTGTTGTTCTCATCCAAGAAGTTCATCGGATCGTAAATGGTGTAACCCACGGTGATTACTTTCTCTTGCGGTTTGCAACCGACAAAGCACAGCACCACCATCAGGGTGGCCAGCAACAGGGCAAGAACGCGTTTCATAAAAAATCCTCCTCAAAATGCAATAATATTTTTGCTAACGCCATTATACACTACCACATTAGCAAAGTAAAGTGGAAAATGAAATTTTTTAAAATTTTTATGTCGAGGCGGTTGTTTTCTTTGCGCCGATGGGCAAATTGGCGAGCGTTACCGCGCCGAACATCAACATACAACCGATGCCTTCGCGCCAAGAGAGGTTATCGCCGAGAATCAACCAACCGCACAACACGGAGAAAACCGATTCCATACTGAGCAACAAAGTCACTACCGTGGGGTTGGTGCCTTTTTGTGAAACGATCTGGAGCGTATAGGCGATAGCGCTTGAAAAGACAGCGCAGTAGAGGATGGGTGCCCAATTCATTGTAACAACTTGCCACGTGGGATGTTCAAAGAGCAGTGCCAAGATCGTGCTGGTGACGGCGACCACGATGAGTTGTGCACAACACAGATGTATTCCGTTGATGTGCGGTAGGCGATCAATGAGCAAAATTTGAACCGCAAAGAAGATGGCGCACAACAAGATGAGAAAATCGCTGCTTTGGATAGAAAAGCTTTCGGTGATGCATAACAAATACAGACCGACCAATGCGATCAGCGTGCTCAGCCACACGATCGGGGTAGCGTGCCGCCGACAGAACAAACCGAAAATAGGAACCAGTACCACATATAAT
>JAZOBT010000046.1:0-10606 GCA_045596125.1 Acutalibacteraceae bacterium
GCTCACAGAACGACATGGCTACGATCCGACTTTAAAGCAGGACCGGCATGGTCACAAGCAATGGCAATCAACATCTGTATTTCCTCATTTCTTTAAAAAAAGGAAACGGGGAGCCCGTTTCCTTTTTTGTTTTATCAATTATTCAGCATCGGCGGAGGGAGCTTCCTCAGCAGGAGCTTCCACAGCGGGAGCCTCTTCCAACAAAGCGCGGATCGACAAACTGATGCGCTTGCTCTCAAGATCCACAGCCGTGATCTTAACCTGCACCTCTTCGCCAACCTTCAACGCATCCTGCGGCTTCTCAATGCGGCGGTTTGCGATCTGCGAAATGTGGATCAAGCCGTCCACACCGGGCAGGATCTGGGCAAACGCACCAAACGTGGTCATGCCCACAATCTTAGCGGTAACCACATCACCCACAGCGTACTTGCTCTTAAAGATCTCGAACGGATTGTCTTCCGCACGGCGATAGCCAAGCGAGATCTTGCGCTTCTCGACATCGAGATCGCGGATGTACACTTCCACCACATCACCGACGTTCACTACTTCGGAGGGGTGCTTAATGCGCTTCCAGGACAGCTCAGAAACGTGGATCATACCATCAACGCCACCCAGGTCAACGAATGCACCGTAAGAGGTGAGCGAACGAACCGTACCGGTGTACTTCTGGCCGACCTCAGCTTGAGCAAAGAAAGCTTCTTCCTTCTCTTTGCGCTCAGCACGAGCGATCTCACGCACAGAACCCACCGCACGACGGCGAGCCTGATTGATCTCGAGCACCTTGAAACGAACGGTGGTCCTCAGCAAGGGAGTGAGATCCTCCATACGTGCCAGCGAGGCATGCGATGCAGGAACGAACACCTTGACACCGTGAGAGGCGACCAATACGCCGCCCTTGATAACGTCGGTCACGACACCTTCCAGAACTTCGCCGCTTTCGCCGGCAGCCACGATGGTATCCCAACCCTTCTTGGCATCGACGCGCTTTTTGGAAAGCATGATGGTGCCTTCTTGATCGTTGGTACGCATAATGAGCAATTCGAGCTCATCGCCGATCTTCACGAGCTTCGCAGGATCGGTGCCCTCGGCAGACAGTTCATCCACCGGGATGTAACCGGTCTGCTTGCGACCGATGACTTCCACCTGCACCTCGTTGGGGGCAATGGCGATAACGATGCCGCGCACTCTTTCATCTGTAGTTAAACTTTGAAGCGACGCTTCTAACGCCTCCTCAAAACTCATTTCGTCAAAGGATTTGACAGTTGCGGCAGCCTCCGCTACCTCGGTTTCTTGGACTTCGCTGTTGTTGACGACTTCGGACATGGTTGAAAGTACCTCCTTTATAATATCGGAGGGCGTTGACGCTCCGGCAGTTAACCCCACCGCTTTGGCATCGGCAAAATCGCTTGCTTTCAGCTCAGCCGCCGTTTCAATCAAAACGGTGCGGCAATGCGGCTTACAAACATCCCGAAGCTTAGCGGTATTGGAACTTTGGCGTCCACCGACAATCACCATCACATCACTTTGCTGTGACAGGTCGACCGCCTCCGATTGACGACGGGCGGTCGCGTTACATATTGTATCAAAGATTTGCAGATTTGTATAGTGTTTTTTTGAGATTTTCGAACATTTTTTCCAAATATCTGTATGAAAGGTGGTTTGAGCCACCAAAATGAGCGATTCATCAGGGCTTGGAACCCCTTGTTCTATCAAAGAAAGCAGTTCTTGTTCGGTAGAAAACACGTACGAAGCGGTACGACAATGGCCGCGAATCCCCTCGACTTCGGGATGGGTAGCATCGCCCGCGATCAAAACCGACGCCCCGTTTGCCGAGTGTTCCGCCACAATGCGGTGGATCTTGGCGACGAACGGACAGGTGGCATCGTGATAATCAATACCCGATTGTTGCAGCGTACGATACACTTGTTCCGGCACACCGTGCGAGCGGATCACCAAAGTGGCACCGACGGGAACTTCCGACGGATCGTCCACAATGGTCACCCCGCGATCAGCCAGTGCCGCCACCATTTGCGGGTTATGGATGATCGGCCCCAAGGTACATACGCGCTTGCCGTGTTCTAACAGATTATACACCGCATCCACGGCGCGCTTGACACCGAAGCAAAAACCGGCAGAATCGGCAACCCGAATAATCATCCGTCCACCTCCGCGCGGTGCTGTTCAATAAGATCTCCGATGACTTCCATCAAGCGACGGGAGGCAAACCGAATATCGGGTTTATCGCCGTCCAGATGCAGTTCGGCAGGCGATAACGGTTTGCCGTATACCACCAATGTACGACGAAGCGGACGCACTTTTTGCTGTTTGGCAACGATGGCTACAGGCAACACGGTGGCACCCGTTTGGGCAACAATGAGAGAAGCACCCGATTTAGCGCGCAACAACTGCCCGTCTCGCGAGCGAGTACCCTCGGGGAAAATACCCATGATCTTGCCGTCACACACCAGTTGTTTCGCTGTATCAATGGCACCGGTATCCCCCGTACCGCGATGCACGGCAAACGCTCCAAACTGCTTGCCCAAAAGCCACGCAAATAACGGATTTTTAAACAGTTCCGCTTTTGCCATAAAATGAATGTGCCGTTTGGGCTGCGCGATTTCAAGCAGAACGGGATCCCAGTTGGAAATGTGATTGCAACACAACACGGTCTTTTCGCCCGCGGGCGGGATATTATCTTTACCGATGACCTTTACCCGCATAAACCAACGCACCAGCGGGCCGAGCAAACGGATCACAGAACGACCCAACCACATAGTACACCGTCACCCTTTCAGTTGTTCGGTAACTACAGACTTGAGAATCGCTACCGCTTCTTCCAACGTATTATTACTGGTATCCACCAGAACCGCATCATCAGCAGGACGCAACGGCGCCGCCGCACGATTGGAATCGTTATAGTCACGCTCTTTCATATCCTGCAACACGCTTTCAAACGTGACCGATATGCCTTTTTCCTGCAACTCGATAAAACGGCGGCGTGCCCGCTCTTCCGCCGAAGCGGTGAGAAAGATCTTGACATCCGCAAACGGCAACACGACCGTGCCGATATCGCGCCCGTCCATAATCACGTTTTGCCGACGTGCGGTATCCTGCTGAAGATCAAACAAGAACTGACGCACGGGTGGCAATGCCGATACGGCCGACGCCGCCATCGACACCTCAGGCGTGCGAATGAGATCACTGACATCCTCGTCATTGAGGAATACACGTTGCACGCCGTCCACATAACCGAGTGCTACTTTCAATTCAGGAAGCAGCGGAACAACGGCATCCGGCTCGTGCGGATCCACACCGCGCCGCAACATCGCCAAACCGACGGTGCGGTATAATGCTCCCGTATCAACGTATACATAGCCGAGGTCAGCCGCCAAAATACGTGCGATGGTACTCTTACCGGCGCCGGAGGGGCCGTCAATCGCAATGGCTACGGTTTCTCGTTTTGTCATAGCTTACTCAACATCCTTTGCGGTGGCAAATGCCACCCTTTGAATTTTGAAGATCAAATATACATACCGGCCACCATACCGGTTGAGAACGCAATTTGCAAATTATATCCGCCGGTATACGCATCCACATCGATCACTTCACCGGCAAAGGACAACCCGCTGACCAAGCGCGAGGCCATTGTTTTACTGTTTAATTCTTTGGTGGAAACGCCGCCCGCCGTGACGATCGCCTCGGTAAGAGGACGGAATCCCTCCACGGTGAGCGAAAATGCTTTGAGCGCACTGCCCAACCGCAACCGCGCTTCACGCGACAGCGAGTGGCACTTAGTCTCCCCCGCCACCTGCGCCGCACGCAACACCGATGCGATCAGCGAGCGCGGCAATAATGCCGCCATCATATTGCCCACGCACATACCGCGTTTTTCCTCAATCTCACGAACCAGTCGCGCATCCACCTGTTCGGGGGTCAGTGCGGGTTTTAAGTCGATCGACAAGCGATATCTGGCGGGAGACATCTCGCGCATATGGGCGCTGGCGCTAAGCACCAGCGGACCCGAAACACCAAAATGAGTAAAGAGCAATTCTCCGAGTTCGTGGAACACCGTCTTTTGCGTTTGGGTATCGGTAACCGTCAAGGTACAGTTGCACAACGACAAGCCTTGCATATCGCCGCAACACGATTCGCGAATCTCCAGCGGCACCAGCGATGGACGCGGCGGAATCACGGTGTGTCCCGCTTGCTTTGCCAGCTCGTATCCATCGCCCGTAGAACCCGTGGCAGGATACGAGCAACCGCCTGTACACACGATTACGCCATAAGCGGGAATCTGTGTGCCGTTTTCAAGTTCCACACCGCAACAAACGCCGTCTTCCAGCAAAAGGCGCGTGACACGACCGTTCACGAACTGTGCACCGCGGGCATACCGTACCAACGCATCGACGATATCCACCGCCTTATCCGACACGGGAAACACGCGGCCGCCGCGTTCTGTTTTGAGCGGCACGCCGAGTTCGGTAAACAGGTCCATCGTATCTTGCGGTGAAAACGCCGAAAACGCACTATACAAAAAGCGACCGTTGCCGACGACTGCCGACACACAATCGGTGGGTGTGCAATTGTTGGTGACATTGCAACGGCCTTTGCCCGTAATCATCACTTTGCGGGCAGGACGAGGATTGCGTTCCACAACGGTAACGCGATATCCCCGCCGCACGGCAGAACCCGCGGCAATCAGGCCTGCGGCACCGCCGCCGACCACCACGACATGTAACGGCTCACTCATGGGAATTCTCCTCAACGGGTGACGGTTTTTCCAATGGTTGATACACTTGATATGTCTCCCACAACCGTTCCAGTTCGCCCAGCGTTGCTTGGTTCGCGTCCATCCGCTTGAGCGAAATCGCAACCACCAACGCGTTAATGATGCTCAGCGGCGCAACCAGTGAATCCACGATCGTTGCCATATCGCTGTGCGCCAAAAGCAGGCAAGTAGCGAAATCGGCGATGGGCGAACGCAGGCTATCGGTGATCGCTACCACTTTGGCATTGCGGGAATGAGCAAAGTGCATTGCTTTCACCGCACGGCTGGAGTAACGCGGAAAGCTGATACCGACAACCGCATCCTCTTCGTTGATGGGAAACATTTCTTCCAAAATTTCGGTTTGATCCGTCACCGAGATCAACCGAACATCGGGTAACAATAATTTAAGGTAATACGCCAAGAAATACGACAGCGCGCGGCAACTGCCCGCACCGAAAATGTACACACGGCGAGCGTTCACTAACGCATCCACCGCGTCGTCAAACACGTGCGGATCGAGTTCTGCCAAGGTTTGACGAAGGTTGGCTATGTCATAGGACATTACATTGTCCAGCACATCCTCATCGCGCATACGTGCTCGTGTCACTTCTACACGTTGCACGGTGGTCAAGCGACTGCGCACCAGTTCTTGCATCGCTTTTTGCAAACGCGGATAACCCGCGAAGCCCAGTTCAGTCGCAAAGCGAACCACCGTGGATTCGCTTACCCCCACCGTTTCACCGAGGGTGTACGCCGTCATAAACGCGGCCGCATCGTAATGTTCCAAAATGTAATTGGCAATCAACTTTTGGCCCTTGGAAAACTCCGGCATTCGATGCGTGATATGGGCAATGAGATCAAATTTCAACGTCATCCAACCCTTCTGTGCGGTAAGCGAAACTTATACCGCGATAGTGGAAGATATTCAACGAAAGAAACGACGAAACAGTGGTTGAAACCGAGAAAAATACAATGGCAACAGGCGGGAGAGTCCAATGTCGTACAAAACGAATATCCCGTTCCCCACCACAAGGAAAGCCACAAGAAACCCTGTAAGCGGGAGCGGTACACCCGAGACTACGAACTCTTCCAGTGAAAAGCCGATAGCGGACAGCACCGCATACGCGGCGACTACGGCAGCGTTGAATACCGCCAGTTTGCACAACCATTCGAGTACGCGACGGCGCATGGATTCTGCAACCGATTTCAGTATCGGGTAATATCCAAAAAAGAATACAAACAGAAGACGCGCTTCCACATCCGGCGCGAGCAACAGCGCCAATAGAGCCACCGCCGCGTATACCGCAAGCGCCCACCGTCTGCCGCATTCGATCACCACGGGGATGAGAAACACCGACGCCAGTGCGGGAAGTGCGTAAGTCGCAAACGGGAATACCGTCAACAGTAAACATACCAGTGACAGTGCTCCCATCAACCCGCTCCACGCCACACGTGCCGTGCGTTTCACAAGGCAACACTCCTCTTTATCAGCAACAACGGCAAGTCGCCGCCCATACATTCACAGCAATTATCCGCGCAAAGCAAGCCCAGACACATGTCACAACCCGAGCAACCCGCGCCCATAGGACCGGGGGCACGATAGCCACCCGTGCGGCGCTGGCGTTCCAGTTGATTGAATGCCGCGCGATATTCCATATTGGAGGGATCCATGCGCACCGCCGTAGAGAAATGGCCGTAAGCGTCGTCCAACCAGCCTTTTTTATACAGCACACTGCCTTTTAAGAAATACCATTCCGCATCGCGCGAGGGGGCGGGAATGCCGTCAAGTAACGTCTCGGCATCCACCGTGCGACCGGTACGGATCAGGTTGCGAATATCCGCATAGTGTGAGTTACCGCCCGCCGACTGACGATTGCCGCCGCTCCGACGTTCACGGATGATCGCATCATACGCCTCGTTGATCTCTTGCATTTTTTCCTTGGCCAGATCGGACAACGGATTATCCCCGTAATTATCGGGATGATATTTGCGCGCCATTTGACGATAAGCATCCTTGACTTCGTCGTCAGTCGCATCGCGATTGATACCCAAAATTTGATACGGATCCTTCATCGTTGTACCTCCCTTGGTTTTTTCTTGGGATTGCCGTCCAGCACGGTGCGTTGTGCTGCGTGCATCCCGTGTTCAAGAACATTGCGTAAAATACCGTCGAATCGACGGATGGTTAATAATTCATACGCCGCCTTACATTCCGCCAGTGAAGCGTTCAGCGAATATCGGACACGTTCGCGGCAGTCGGTCAGCACAGTCGTGTCGGCTGCGCCTTGTAACAGCGGATTGTAGTTCCCGGTTTTGCTGTCGCTTTCCAGGTCATCTGCGGCATCCATCAAATAGATCCAACGCCCCAAGCAATACCCGAACCGTTCCAGCACACGGCGCTGTTTATCATCCGTGGCGGCCAAAGCACATAAAAACGACAACAGATTGGCGGTCGGTTCCGCCGCCGCATCCAGCGACGCGGTGCGCGCTTGTTCCACGGCGTTCTGTGCTTGAATATAGGTCTCCATCGCTTTGTCCATTTCCGGCTCGTGCGACGCCGCACGACGGCGATGGCGGCTCGCGGGAATCAGCGCGATGCGGGCAGCGAGGCGCTTAAGGAACTTGCTGTCCGCCACCGTATCCAGCATTTTATAATACACCAGTAACACCGACGCATCGGCGCAACGATCCAACGCGGGATGGTCGCCGCAACAGGAACGCTTTTTCAGCGGGTTATACGGGCAACGCCCTTTGTGAAAACCCACACATTCCTCCGACAATGCCAAATACATAAGCAGTAAAAAAGTCATATCATAACTGAGAGTCATCTGCGCAGTACATCCGTACCGTTTACCGAGACGGCGACACAGTGAGCAATACAGTCCACGGTATTGTTCAAATTCGCCCATTTTGAGTTCCGGCTGATACGTTTTGATATACCCGAACATACACTCTCTCCTTTATTATGATACAATATTTTTAAAACAGAATATGAAAGATTTGTAAACAAATCGCGCAAAATACTGAAATTTTCAAAAGTTTTTTGAGCGTATATTGCCCATAAAACTGCCCATACTAGTGTTGCGAAAGCAAAATAATGAATGAAAAGTAGTAATATGCACGCAAACGAGGAGGGACAATTTTATGGATACCATTGCTTTGATCCTTGTCATCATCGGTGCCTTGAACTGGGGCGGTATCGGCCTGTTTCAATTCGATTTGGTCGCTTGGATCTTCGGCGGACAGAGCGGCCCGATCAGCCGCGTGATCTACACGTTGGTCGCGTTGGCGGGTATTTGGTGTATCACCTTGCTGTTCCGTCGCCGCAGACCGCTGCCCGAAGAACACGAGTAACCCCGAAAATCGGCAAAACAGGGTCGCCTACAGGCGGCCCTGTTTTTATTGTGAGTTTCTACAATCAGATCAACGCTTTGGTGTCGCGTGCGATAACCAATTCCTCGTTGGTGGGAATGACGAAAGCACGAACCGCCGAATCCTTGGTCGTGATTTCGATCTCTTGGCCGCGCGTAGCATTGGCTTCGGCATCCAGCTTGACACCCATATATGCCAATTTTTCCAACAACTCGGCGCGGAGTAAGCACTGGTTCTCACCGATACCGGCGGTGAACACGATAGCATCCAAGCCGCCCAACGCCGCAACGTACGAACCGATATACTTGAGGATCTGGTAGCTGCGCAGTTTCCAAGCCAACTGAGCGCGCTCGTTACCCGCTTCCACAGCGGCGGTAATGTCGCGGTCATCGCTGGACACACCGGAAACACCCAACATACCGGACTTCTTGTTCATAATGTCATCCATCTGAGCCGGCGTGAGGCCTTCTTTTTCCATCAGGAAGGTAACGACCGACGGATCAATCGCGCCGCTGCGGGTGCCCATCAAGAAACCATCCAGCGGAGTGAGACCCATCGTGGTATCGATGACTTTGCCGTCACGCAGAGCAGCCAACGACGAACCGTTGCCCAAATGGCAGGTGATGATACGAGTACCCTTACCGTCGGGTTTGCCGAGCAATTCGCAGCAACGGGCAGACACGAAACGGTGCGAGGTGCCGTGATAGCCGTAGCGACGGACACCATACTTCTCATAATACTCATACGGCAAGCCCCACAGATAGGCCTCTTCGGGCATGGTCTGATGGAACGCGGTATCGAACACCGCAACCTGCGGGATCTCCGTGCCGAACGCTTCGGTTGCCGCCTCGATGCCCTTCAGGCAAGCGGGGTTGTGCAACGGAGCGAGCAACGAATACTCACGAACCGCCTGCAACACCTCTTCGTCGATGCGAACCGAACGATCGTACTTCGAACCACCCTGCACCACACGGTGACCGATGGCCGTGATCTCGGACAGTTCGTTAACGACCTTACCCTCGCCCGAAGTTAAGGCTTTTTTGACCTGCTCAAACGCGGTAGCATGATCGGGCATAGCCACATCCAATTGTACCACGCGACCGTCGCCGGTCTTGTGGGTAAAGCGGCCGTCGATGCCGATGCGCTCACACAAGCCCTTGGCAACGACCTGCTCGCCGTCCATATCGATAAGTTGGTATTTGAGTGAAGAACTACCTGCGTTAATAACCAGAATTTTCATAACTTTGCGCTCCTATTCCGTAGTATTGATTTTTTGCGTTATATACCGTATACTATAATAGTACAAAGCGGAAAATTTTTCAAGAGTTTTTGAAAAAAAGAGGCGGAGGTGTTTGGAAATGCGTATTGCCGGAGTTGTTGCGGAATACAATCCGTTCCACAACGGGCACGCCAGACAGTTGGAACTCACCCGTGCACGCCATACGGGCGGCACGGCCACACACATTGTAGCCGTAATGAGCGGCAGTTTTGTGCAACGGGGTGAACCTGCTGTTATGCCGAAATTCGACCGTGCGCGAGCCGCGCTCGCGGGCGGTGCTGACTTGGTGCTTGAACTGCCTGTACCGTGGTGTCTGTCCTCGGCAGAAGGGTTCGCATTCGGTGCGATCTCCTTGTTGGACTCGTTGGGTTGTGTGGATCTTCTCAGTTTCGGCAGTGAAGCCGGAACCTTGGCGCCGCTGAGCAAAGTTGTGACCATTATGGACACCCCGCGTTTTACCACCCTGCTGAAATATTTTTTGGGATCGGGCATTGCGTTTCCCGAGGCACAGCAAAAGGCACTGGCGGAGATCGCGGGTGAAAGCACTGCTTCGGTGCTCAGCACGCCCAACAACACGTTGGGGATCGAGTATATGAAAGCATTGGCGCGGCTGGGCAGTTCCATACAACCGTTTACCGTTAAACGCGAGGGGTGCGGGCACGACAGTCTCGCCCCCATCGGCGATACCGCATCGGCGACATATTTGCGTACGCTTCTGTTATCCGATCGATTGATTAACGCATTGCCGTATATGCCGCCGTCGTGTGCGGCAGTATTATCGGACAGCGCGCAAAAACAGCGTGTCCCCGCCGATGCCGTGCGGATGGAACGCGCGGTACTTGCACACTTGCGACAAATGAGTATTGACGATCTGCGCGCCGTTCCCGGTATTTCCGAAGGATTGGAAAACCGCGTATACAACGCGATACGCAAGGCGGGGTCACTTACCGAGTTAGAAGAAACCATAAAAACCAAGCGGTATCCGCTCTCGCGGGTGCGACGGCTCATTTGGTCGGCGTATTTGGGTATCCCTGCGGGGTACGCCACCCGCCGTCCGCCGTATGCGCGGGTACTGGCCGCCAACGCCAAAGGAAAAGAGATCCTATCCGCGGCGAAGCCCACGGTGCCGCTGCTGTACCGCGCCGCGCAAGTTCCCAAGCTCAGCGAGGAATGCCAAGCGTTGTGGG
>JAZOBT010000047.1:0-9280 GCA_045596125.1 Acutalibacteraceae bacterium
GCTTGGCCTCCGACTTTGAAGCAATTCCCTCAGTTGGAGGGCAAATATTCCGTTCACGTGTGCGACAGCGCCGACGGTATTATGAATCGATAAAGGAAGTTGCATATGAAATGTTTAATTTTAGCGGCGGGATATGCCACGCGCCTGTACCCGCTGACGGAGAATTTCCCCAAGCCGTTGCTCGCAGTGCAAGGAAAATCGATCTTGGATTGGCTGATCGATGATATCGATACCACCGGCGAGGTGGATGAATATATCGTGATATCCAATCACAAGTTTTCCTATCATTTCCATACGTGGGCAGAAAGAAAACCGCAAAAGATCACCGTGGTGGACGATGGCACTGAAAGCAACGAGACTCGTCTCGGTGCGGTCAAAGACATTCAATTCACCGTTGAAAAGTTGAATTTGGATGACGATATGCTGGTGATTGCAGGCGATAATCTACTGGATTTTTCTTTGGCAGAGTTTGTACAGTATGCTAAGGGAAAAAACGCCTCCTGTATTATGCGGTATTACGAGGCAGATGAGAAAAAGCTCCTCAAATGCGGCGTGGTGACGGTGGATGAAACGGATAAGATCCTGCGAATGACGGAAAAATCCCCGACTCCCGAAACGCACTGGTGCACACCGCCGTTTTACTACTACACGCGCGAGGACGCGCGCTTGGTGGAACGCGGCATCAATGCGGGTTGCGGCACGGATGCGCCGGGCAGTTATATTGCGTGGTTGTGCACACAAACTCCCGTGTACGCGATGGAGATGCCGGGGCGCCGTTACGATATCGGTAATTTGGAAAGTTACGAAAAAGTGCAAGCAGAGTATCGACCGCTCGGCGGCTGATCTTGCAGCAAGGAGTATACAATGCAACGGAAGAAAAAAGTATTATTGCTGGGTGGCTCACGGTATTTGTTGCCTGTGATTGAAACGGCGCACGAATTAGGCTATTATGTCATTACGTGCGATTATTTGCCGAACAATATCGCGCATCGCTATTCCGATGAATACCATAACGTCAGTATCGTGGAAAAAGAAAAGGTATTGGAACTGGCAAAGGAATTGCAGATCGACGGTATTTTGTCGTTTGCGTGTGACCCGGGTGTGGTAACAGCGGCGTATGTTGCCGAGCAACTGGGATTGCCGTTCGCGGGTAGCTATGAGGCGGTCTCGCTGTTGCAAAACAAAGCGCGTTTCAGACAGTTTTTAGCGGATAACCATTTCCCCGTTCCGCGTGCAGGAGGATACACAAGTTGTGAGGAAGCCCTTCGCGATGCTGAGCTGTTTCGCTGGCCTGTTATTGTCAAACCCGTTGATTCGGCGGGAAGTAAAGGGGTTACTCGCGTGAATACTCCGCAGGAATTGGAGGCAAGCGTCGCGTATGCGTTGTCGTACTCTCATTCCGGCAAGTTTATTATGGAAGAGTTTGTGGAAAAAGTAGGCGACTCTTCGGATTCGGATTGTTTCTCGGTTGATGGAAAACTGGTGTTCGCCTCTTTCTCCAACCAAAAGTTTGATGCCGCGGCACAAAATCCCTATACACCGTCGGCAAATACGTGGCCGTCCGCGATGCCCGAGGCGGCACAGCGCGATCTTTGCGAGCAACTTGAGCGCCTGTTTGACCTATTACAGCTTCGCAGTTCCATATATAACGTGGAAACGCGGCTCGGCACGGATGGAAAAGCATACATTATGGAAGTTTCGCCCCGTGGCGGCGGCAATCGCTTGTCCGAAATGCTGAAATACGCAACGGGCACGGACCTGATTAAAAATACGTTGCTGGCGGCGGTGGGCGAACCGTGTGATGAACTGGAGTTCCCCACATACCACGGTTGCTTGGCTGAGTGTATTTTACATAGCGCGCAGGAAGGTACGTTTAAAGAACTATAAGTTCATCCCGATCTGCACGTTGTGGAGCGGGATATGTGGGTAGCGGTAGGGGATAAAGTGAATCCTTTTACCGGTGCCAACGAGGCCATCGGCACATTGGTACTGCAGTTCGATTCGCAGGAGACGATGGAAGCCACCGTGAACGCGATCGATACGTATGTGGAGATTATTGTAGAGTAACAAGGCGGGGGAGAGTATGCACGAGATCGGCGGTTATTTTGGAATGGAAACGCTGGCGGGAGAGGCGTATCACGCAGCGTTGATCGCTGTCAACTCCGGCCGTAACGCGCTCTTATATCTGTTGAAAGCACGCAATGTGCAAAAACTATATATCCCGCGTTTCCTTTGCGATACCGTTTCCCGTTTGTGTGAGCGGGAGGGGTACGCGTACGAAACGTATGCCATCGACCGTGCTTTCCGTCCGCTGTTTGATAAGCCGTTAGGCGATGGTGAATGGTTGTATTTGGTGAATTTCTATGGGCAATTGTCCAACGAGGAGATTGCTATCTACCATAAGCGGTATGAGCGGGTGATCGTGGATAACGTGCAGGCATTTTTTCGGCGCCCCGTACCGCACGTGGATACGATATATTCCTGCCGCAAATTCTTCGGTGTGCCCGATGGGGGATACGTTTCCACCGACGCGACGCTGTCGGAACCGTTGTCGCGCGATGTTTCGGGCGATCGAATGAAGCATATTTTGGGACGGTACGAAGCATCGGCATCGGATTTTTACGCGGATTTTCAAAAAAATGACGAATTATTTTACGATTTAGAACTGAAAGCGATGTCGGCGTTGACGGAAAACCTGCTCCGTGCGGTGGACTATGAGGCGGCAAGAGTGTCACGTAATGCGAATTATGCTGCTTTGGAAAAAGCGCTGGGGGTACATAATACCTTGACACTTACGCCGCCTGACGGCCCTTACTGCTATCCGTTGTATTGTAAGAACGGGATACAGGTCAAGCGCTTACTGGCGCAACAGAAAATATACGTACCGACCTTGTGGCCTAATGTATTGGACTGCGATGGGACGTTGGAAAAAGAGTATGCGGAGAACATTTTGCCGTTGCCGTGTGACCAACGCTATAATGCGCAAGATATGGAACGTATTGTTGCGGCGGTGTTACCGCTTGTAAAGTAGGGCTGTTTAAAAGATAGGAACGGGTTAACAATGAGGACGAATCGGATCTCTAAAGATTTTACACAAGGGAATATCCAAAAACAGCTGTTGATGTTTACCTTGCCGTTTATGGCATCTAACGCGTTGCAAGTGCTGTACAGTACGGTGGATATGGTCGTCGTCGGTTACTATGTCGGCACACCGGGACTTTCGGCGGTAGGGCAAAGCAGTCAGATCGTCAACTTTGTTACGATGGTGTGCCTGGGATTTTCCAATGCGGGTCAAGTATTGATTTCGCAGGCGCTTGGCAGCGGTAAACGTAAGGAACTCAACACCATCATCGGCACGTTGTTTAGCATGATTTTGGCGCTGGCGACGGTGTTGGCAGGTATCATTTTGTGCGGAAGAACGTGGATTTTGAATGTGATGAATATTCCCACCGAATCTTATGCTATGGCAATGGATTATTTGGTGATCTGCGCCGCAGGCTTATTGTTTACGGCGGGTTACAATATGGTGTCCGCCGTGTTGCGTGGAATGGGGGATTCCAAGCGTCCGTTTTTGTTTATCGGCATCGCGTCTCTCGTCAACCTGGTGCTGGATATCGTGTTTACGGGATTCCTTGGCTGGGGTGTCGCAGGTGCCGCGTGGGCAACCATCATTGGGCAAGCCGTTTCGTTGATCTTCTCGATATACTATCTCTGGAAACGCAAAGAAGATTTCGGCTTCGATTTCAAAAAAGAAAGCTTTATTCCGCATAAAAACTATGTTAAATTGATCACCAACTTGGGAACGCCGATGGCGATACAATCGGGATGCATCAACCTGTCGATGTTGTTTGTCAATTCGATGATCAACGATGTGGGTGTCGTGGCTTCGGCCACTTTCGGCGTCGGTATGCGCATTGATGATATTATCAATAAAATATCACAAGGCATCCAGCACGCTGCGATGCCGATGATCAGCCAAAATATCGGCGCTAAGAACCAACAACGCGCCAAACAAGTGGTGTATTACGCGTGGCTGTATTCGGGCTTGTTCACGGTGCTGTGTATGGCGTTGTACATCGGTTTCGGTAAATATCTGTTTATGATGTTCTCGGACGACCCCTTGGTGCACGGGATGTCGGGCACATTCATCCGCGCGATTTTGTGGATGTTCCCCGCCTTGGCAATTATGCGCGGCAGCGGCGCTTTCATTCAAGGTGTCGGCAACGCGCGATTGAGTATGGTGCTGGCCATTTTGGACGGTGTGGTATTGCGTATCGGACTGAGTTGGTTGTTCGGTATTGTGCTCGATTGGGGTTTTTACGGATTTGTATTGGGGTATAGCTTGGCACCATACGGATTTGCCGTGCCCAGTATGCTCTATTTTTTGGGCGGTACGTGGCAAAAGAAAAAGACATTGGCAGACGATATGTAACCGCAAGGGAAGAGGTGGCGTGTGTGGCGCGTGCAAACTATATCAGCGAACTGCGCTTTGTTGGCACGGTAGATGAACAGTCGTACTTACACAACTTGCCTGTCGTGCGTCACTTGTCCCAAGTGGGAGAACTGAAATTCTCCGGCAATGTCACCTTCTTTGTGGGAGAGAACGGCACGGGAAAATCTACGTTGCTCGAAGCCATCGCCGTGGCACACGGTTTTAACCCCGAAGGCGGCAGTATCAATTTCCGATTTTCCACCAATGCGACGCATTCGGCGTTGTGGGAGCATCTGGTGCTCGGTAAACGCGATTATCCGCGCGACGGTTTTTTCTTGCGGGCGGAAAGTTTGTATAATGCAGCAACGTACATCGATGAGTTGGATAAAATTGCGGCACCAATCCCCAGCGTTATCGAGAGTTACGGCGGAGTGTCACTACATAATCAATCCCACGGCGAGAGCTTTTTGTCCATCGTTCACAATCGCTTCCAAGGAAACGGATTGTATTTGTTGGACGAACCGGAAGCGGCGTTGTCACCGATGCGGCAATTGACATTACTTGCCGAGATTCACGCGTTGGTTAAAAAAGGTTCGCAGTTCATCATTGCCACTCATTCGCCGATATTGATGGCATATCCCGGTGCAGAGATTTTTTGCTTTTCCGAGGAGGGGATGCGGTCGTTGCGGTACGATGAGACAGAGCATTTTCAGGTTACCAAACAATTTTTAAATCAACCCGACCGTATGTTAAACCTGTTGTTTTCTGAAGAAGAGACATAAAAGAGAGAGGTGTGACTTCTCTCTTTTTTTGAAGGCAAAGTAATGATACGGAAATTTTGAGGCAAACTACGTAAAAAGTGGAATATCCCATTGCGTGTTGGGTTTTCTTATGATATAGTAAAAGCAGAAAGGTGAGGAGTCGCTGGGATGAAAATTGCGTTTTTCGATGCGAAGCCGTACGATACCAAATGGTTTGATGCTTACGGTGAAAAGCAAGGGATACGTTTCAAATATTTCGATACAAAACTGAACGAAGATACGGTGGACCTGGCGCAAGGGTGTGATGGTGTGTGCGTGTTTGTGAACGATACCGTCAATGCCAAGGTGATCGATCGCTTGTGTGAAATGGGTGTGCAGATCGTCGCGTTGCGTTGTGCAGGTTTTAACAACGTGGATATGAAACACGCATTCGGCAAAGTACACGTGTTGCGTGTGCCTGCGTATTCGCCGTATGCCGTGGCGGAGCACGCGATGGCGATGCTTCTCACTTCCATTCGCCGCATCCATAAGGCGTATATTCGTACCAAGGATTTCAACTTCAGCCTGTCAGGGTTAACGGGTTTTGATCTGCACGGCAAAACCGTGGGTGTCATTGGTACGGGTCGCATCGGACGTGTGTTCATTGACATTTGTCGCGGTTTTGGAATGCAAGTGCTGGCATACGATAAATATCCTTCGGATGCACTCGTGAGTGACGGTTCGGTGCGTTATGTGCCGTTAGAAGGACTCTTCTCGGCCAGCGATATCATCTCGTTGCACTGCCCACTTACCGAAGAGACACACCACATCATCAATGCAAACGTGCTGGAACAGTGTAAGCGCGGAGTCGTGATCATTAACACGTCGCGCGGTGCGCTGGTCGATGCCGAGGCTTTGTTGGCGGGTATTAAGTCGCGCCAAGTGGGTGCCGCCTGCTTGGATGTGTATGAAGAGGAATCGGAATTGTTCTTTGAGGATAATTCGGGGCATATCTTGGAGGATGATACGCTTGCACGGCTTATTTCAATGCCGAATGTGATCGTCACGTCGCACCAAGCATTCTTGACCGAAGAAGCGCTTGAAAATATCGCACAAACTACGGTGGAGAATATCGTCGGGTTCATACGGACGCAGCAGTGCCCCAATGAGTTGTGCTACCGTCGGGGAAATACGGAAGATTGCAAAGACGGACGCTGTTTCGGATAAATAAAAACGGAGGGTTCAGCTATGTATATTACTAAAGATATTCAGTATATCGGTGTTGACGATCACCGCATTGACCTGTTTGAGGGGCAGTATGTGGTTCCCAACGGAATGTCCTACAACTCGTATGTGATATTGGATGAGAAGATCGCGGTGGTGGACACTGTCGACATCAATTTCACGCACGAATGGTTGGATAATTTGCAAAACACGTTGGGCGGTAAACAGCCCGACTACCTGATCGTGCAGCATATGGAGCCGGATCATTCGGCGAATATTATGAATTTTGTGAAAGCCTATCCTGCAGTTACGGTGGTGGCTTCTGCGAAAGCATTCATGATGATGAACCAGTTCTTTGGTACGGAGTTCACTGACCGCCGCGTGGTAGTGGGTGAGGGGGATACTTTGTCGCTCGGCAAACACATACTCACATTTGTTGCTGCACCGATGGTGCATTGGCCCGAAGTCATCGTTACCTACGACAGCACGGATAAAGTGTTATTCTCTGCCGACGGTTTTGGCAAGTTCGGTGCGCTGGATGTGGAAGAAGACTGGGCGTGCGAGGCACGGCGGTACTATATCGGCATCGTGGGCAAGTACGGTGCTCAGGTGCAAAATCTGCTGAAGAAAGCGGCGGGTTTGGATATCCGCATCATTTGTCCGTTGCACGGTCCTGTGTTGTCGGAAAACTTGGGGTATTACTTAAACTTGTATAATACGTGGTCGTCTTACCAACCGGAAGAGGAAGGCATTGTGATCGCGTACACCTCGATCTACGGAAATACCAAGAAAGCCGTGATGTTGCTCGCGGAACGACTAAAAGCCAACGGCTGCCCCAAAGTGGTGGTCAACGATCTGGCGCGTTGTGATATGGCGGAAGCGGTGGAGGATGCGTTCCGTTACAGCAAATTGGTGCTGGCTACCACCACGTACAATGCGGAAATTTTCCCGTTTATGCGGCAGTTTATCGATCATTTGACTGAGCGCAATTTCAGTAATCGCACGGTGGCGTTTATGGAAAACGGCAGTTGGGCGCCGCTCGCCGCTAAGGTGATGAAGGAAATGCTCCAAAAGAGTAAGAATCTTACCTATGCGGATACCACGGTTAAGATCTTGTCAGCGCTGAATGCGGAGAGCACGGCACAGGTGGAAGCGTTGGCAGAGGAACTGTGCAAGGAATATTTAGCACAACAAGATGCCACCGCTAATAAAAACGATCTGACCGCGCTTTTCAATATCGGATACGGATTGTATGTTATTACCTCCAATGACGGCAAAAAAGATAATGGCCTGATCGTGAATACGGTTACGCAGGTTACCAATACTCCGAATCGACTCGCAGTGACGATTAATAAGGAAAATTATTCGCACCATGTGATCAAGCAGACGGGGAAGATGAATATCAACTGTCTGACGCAGGATGCGCCGTTTGCGGTGTTTGAAAAATTTGGATTCCAAAGCGGGCGCAATGTGGATAAGTTTGCGGAGTGTGAACCGCTTCGTTCGGATAACGGACTGGTGTTCTTGCCGCGCCATATCAATTCGTTTATGTCGCTCAAAGTGGAGCAGTATGTGGATTTGGATACCCACGGTATGTTTATCTGTTCCATCACCGAATCGCGTGTATTGTCCGATCGGGAAACGATGACGTACACGTACTATCAAGAAAATGTCAAACCGAAGCCGAAGACGGACGG
Organism: Acutalibacteraceae bacterium; assembly: GCA_045596125.1. Taxonomy (GTDB): domain Bacteria; phylum Bacillota; class Clostridia; order Oscillospirales; family Acutalibacteraceae; genus RGIG3009. The sequence continues at coordinate 8,094 of JAZOBT010000047.1, forward strand.
CAAAAAAGGTTTTGTTTGTAAAATTTGCGGTTATGTGTACGAAGGCGACACACTTCCTGAGGATTTTGTGTGTCCGCTTTGCAAGCACGGCGCTGCTGATTTTGAACCGATTCAATAAAGGAGGTGTATAAGTATGAAATACGTGTGCGATGTGTGCGGTTGGACGTATGACGAGACCGTTGGCGATCCCGATAACGGCATTGCGGCAGGTACCAAGTTTGAAGATCTTCCCGATGACTTCGAGTGCCCCCTGTGCGGTGTGGGAAAAGACAATTTCAGTGTGGAAGAATAAACCGATACTCCCGCGGCGGGCGTGTCTTGCCGCGGGAGCTCAATGTGAGGTTGTCGTATGAAATGGGTGCTATTAACGGCTCTCGGCGTGGGCGGTGCCACCGTCGTGGGGTCGATTATCGGATTTATATTTAAAAAGATATCCCATAAATTTTCGGATATCGTTCTGTCTTTTGCGGCGGGTGTGATGCTTGCCGCCGCGATATTGGGGCTTGTCCTGCCGTCGCTGGAGTACGGCGGGGATTACGCGCTTTTGATTACCGTCGCTGGTATTTTTGCGGGTGCCTTGTGCTTGAATTTGATTGATAAACTGGTACCGCATTTGCACAAACTGGTGGGCGTCGACGGCGAGGCGCATAACAACGCCAATATCAGTAAAGTTCTGTTGTTTGTGACCGCGATCGCGATACATAATTTGCCCGAGGGTATCGCCGCGGGTGTCGGTTTTGGTTCGGGGGATACGTCGCAAGCGTTGATTATTGCGGGAGGCATCGCCCTGCAAAACATTCCCGAAGGTATGGTGATCATCGGGCCGATGCTTGCCGCGGGAATCGCACCGGGCAGAACGTTTTTGTGTGCGGCGGCTACCGGTGTAGTCGAAATTATCGGTACATTGATCGGATATTTTGCAGTGAGTGTTGCGTCGGCTATCCTACCGTTTGCTTTGAGCTTTGCGGGTGGTACGATGTTGTATGTTATCAGCGATGAAATGATCCCCGAAACACACGCCCATGGGTCTGAACGTGGGGCGACCTACGCACTGCTTGTCGGCTTTTGTGTCATGTTGGTTACCGATGTGTTACTTGGATAAAATCGTTCTTGAATTATACCGGTTGCTTCGGTATAATAAAACCCTATGAGTGTTGGAGGTGTGCGCAGTGCGAAATAACTATGCC
>JAZOBT010000048.1:0-3201 GCA_045596125.1 Acutalibacteraceae bacterium
GCATAATCACAAATCGAGCGATCTGCCGCAAACAAGCCGCTACACGCGGTGTTCATCAGCGCCATACGCGACCACTCTTCTGTATCGCGGTATACCTGTGCAGAACGGCGTTGCGCCTCTTGGTACGAATCGAAATCCGCCAGCACCATATACGGATCTTTGCCGGTAAGCGAACCCGCAACTTCTGCGTAGTTTCGTCCGCCGAACCCTTTATACATCGCATCAACAGCCCGTTGGATACGGGGGTGCGAACGGTAGATCTCCCCCGGATGGTACCCCTTTTGACGGCGGTCCTTTACGCCCTGTTCCGTCATACCGAACAGGAACATATTCTCCGCGCCGACTTGTTCACAGATCTCTACATTGGCGCCGTCCAGCGTTCCCAACGTGATAGCACCGTTCATCATCAGTTTCATATTACCCGTACCGCTGGCTTCGGTGCCCGCCAGCGAGATCTGCTCGCTGATATCCGCCGCAGGCATCAACAGTTCTGCCAATGTTACGCGGTAATCCTCTAAATACACGACACGCAGTTTTTCACGAATGATGGGATCCCGCTCGATCTCCTGCGATAATTTGCAAATAAAGCGGATGATCTCTTTCGCCAATATATAACCGGGAGCCGATTTTGCACCGAAAATATACGTGCGCGGTGTAATGTCGAGGGTAGGATTCTCTTTTAAAGTTAGATAGGTATCCAAAATATTCAGCGCGTTGAGGTGCTGGCGTTTATACTCGTGCAAACGTTTTACTTGAACATCAAACAAAGAGCCGGGATCCACCGTGATACCATGCTGACGCTTGATATAGTTTGCCAGTCGTTCTTTATTGTGCTGCTTGATGGTCATAAATTCGGCACGCAGAGCAGCATCGTCGGCAAGCGGTTTCAACTTTTCCAACTCGGCGGCGTTTTTGACAAAACCATCTCCGATGTGGGAGGTGATCCATTGTGTCAGTTCGGGATTCGCTTGGCACAGCCAACGACGGTGCGCGATACCGTTGGTGACATTACAAAACTTTTGCGGCATCACGCTGTACGCATCGCGGAACACGGTTTCTTTAAGAATCGCACTGTGGATCTTTGCCACACCGTTGACCGCGTGTGCGGCAGCGACGCACAGGTTTGCCATACGGATCACGCCGTAGCTGATGATTGCTAAGCGGCTGACAGTTTCCGTATCGCCGCCCGTGGCATGCATCATTTCCTCGCTGAAACGGTTGTTAATCTCGCAAACAATCTGATAAATACGCGGTAAGCGTTGACGGAACAAATCTTCCGGCCAACATTCGAGAGCTTCTTTCATTACGGTATGATTGGTATACGCCACCGTACGGGTAACAATATCCCACGCTTGTTCCCAACCGTATCCGCACTCATCCAGTAAAATGCGCATCAACTCGGGAATCGCCAATGTGGGGTGCGTATCGTTAATGTGAATGGCCGCCATCTCGGGCAGGTTATCCAATGTGCCGTACTGTGCCAAATGCCGTCCCACAATGTCCTGCACTGACGCGGAAGCCAGAAAATACTGCTGCGACAGCCGCAACGATTTTCCCTCGCGGTGGTCGTCGGCGGGATAGAGGACTTGTGTGATCACTTCCGCCATGGCTTTTTGTTCCATCGCACGCATATATTCACCTTGGTTGAACAGCGACATATCCATACCGGGCGCGGTCGCTTTCCACAGACGAAGCGTGGAGATACCTTTTCCGTCTTTGCCGGCCACCATCAGGTCAAAGGCTTGCGCGATCACGCGGGTGGCATTGGCGTGCTCTACGTGATGATAGGCATTATCCCACCATTCGCGCACCTCGCCGTCGAACAGCACTTCCTTGGTCAGTTCAGGGCGAGGGTTGAGCCAACATTGCCCTCCGGGGAGCCAAAAATCCGGCAGTTCCGTCTGCCAACCGTCCAACAATTGTTGACGAAAAATCCCACACTCATACAGCAATGAATACCCGATGGCGGGAATGGATGCCGTGGCAAGGCCGTCTAGAAAGCACGCAGCCAAACGGCCCAAACCGCCGTTACCCAGTCCTGCGTCCGGTTCCAATTCGTATAAGGAATCCAATTTGACTTTATATTTGGCGAGCACACTTTTCGCCGTATCGGTCAAGTTCAAATTATACAGTGTATTTTTCAGAGAGCGGCCCATCAAGAACTCCATACTGAGGTAATATACCTGCTTCGCATCTTGCTTGTGGGCTTTGGAAATGTATTTTACGCGGGCGGCACGCATACGGTCTCGCAACACCATCGAAAGCGCTTGATAAAATTGCTCGTTGGTGGCCGCTTGCGGTGTTACCGAAAACGCCGTGAGTAATTTGTCGCACAATTCTTCTTTGAGAATATCGTTTTGTGTCGGCGAAGGTTTCGCGCGTTTGGTAGAGGTAGACATCATACCAGTCCTTTCTGTGTGAGATGCTAACAGTATATACTACTCATTTTTGCATTACAACAATTATCGAAAAACACCAATAATTTCTTGTTATTTGACAAAATAAGCCATTTCATTTGATGTTTTACACAAAAATCACAAGTGAAAACCGCAAGAAAAAGTGGGTTTGATTTTCACAAAACGATGTGATACAATAGAGGGCAAACGAGGAGTGATCGTATGGCACAGTTAAACATCGTATTGGTGGAACCCGAGATCCCGCAAAACACAGGTAATATCAGTCGAACCTGCGCGGCTACGGGTAGTCGTTTGCATATTGTAAAGCCGATGGGCTTTACAATCGATGACCGCAAACTCAAACGCGCCGGTTTAGATTATTGGCATTTACTCGATATCACATACTATGAAAATCTGGCGGAATTTTTCCAAAAAAATGAAGGCCCGTTCTATTATTTCACCACCAAGGGGACACACATCTATTCCGATGTGGCGTATCCTGACGGTGCCTATCTGGTGTTTGGCAAGGAGACCGCAGGCCTGCCCGAAGCGCTGTTGCACGAAAATCCCGAGCGTTGTGTGCGCTTGCCGATGCTCAACGACGATGCGGCGCGTTCGCTGAATCTTTCCAACACGGTTGCTGTGGGTGTGTATGAGGTATTACGCCAGTGGGGTTACCCTGCGTTGCGCACCCAAGGACACTTGACAAAATATTGATAAAAAAGACATTGACAAACCGCACACTATCAACTATAATAGGTGTGCTATGGAGAGTTGTCCGAGTGGTCGAAGGTGCAGCACTCGA
>JAZOBT010000049.1:0-4725 GCA_045596125.1 Acutalibacteraceae bacterium
GGCGTAATGATGCGCGGCCCCAAAAAGACAGCGATGGCCGTGCGCCACGTGTCGGGTGAGATCGTCAAAGAAGAGTGGGAGACCGATCTCAGCGCACGGCCGAAGTTCTGGAAAATTCCCGTTTTCCGCGGGATGTACAGTATGGTTGAGTCGATGAAGGTAGGCTACAAGTGCTTGATGCGCTCGGCGGAACTTGCGGGCTTGGAAGACGAAGTTGCCGCAGAGGCGCCCGCCGAAAAACAGAAATGGCTGATGACTTTGATGATGGTGTGCAGTACGGTGCTTGGCGTGGGTTTGGCGCTGGGCTTGTTTATGTATCTGCCGTCTCTCTTGTACAAATGGCTGGCAGGTGCGTTGGACGGTGCGACTGGCAACTCTTTCTGGGCCGATAACGCCGTTTTGCGCGGCGTTTTTGAAGGTTTGTTGCGCCTTATCCTTTTTTTGGTGTACTTGGTAGCCATCACCTTTATGAAAGATATCCCCCGTGTGTTTTTGTACCACGGTGCGGAGCACAAAACCATTTTCTGCTACGAAAAAGGCGAAGAACTCACGTTGGAAAATGTGCGAAAACAAAAGCGTTTCCACCCTCGCTGCGGCACCTCGTTTTTGATCTTGACGTTACTTGTGGGTATCGTGATCTCCATTTGCATTCGGGTGCAAACGGTGTGGTTGCGCGTGCTCATCAAATTGGCGCTGTTACCGCTGACGGTCGGTATCGGCTATGAATTGATCAAACTTGCGGGTCGAAAAGACAACTGGTTCACTCGGTTTATCTCTGCTCCCGGTTTGTGGATTCAACGCTTGACCACGAAGGAACCCGACGATTCAATGATTGAGTGCGCCATCGCGGCGTTTCTCCCCGTTATCCCCGAAGATGAAGGAACCGATCAATGGTGATGGTATGAAAACCGTAGCACAACTTCAAAACGAAATAGAACAACGATTGCAAGCGGGCGGGTGTGATTCGCCCGCTTTTGACGCGTGTTGCATTCTCGAAGATCTCGGCGGTCTCGGCCGCGGCAATGTGTTGCCGCAACGTGATCGCTTGTTGTCCACTGAACTGTGTACGCGATTACTCACGGTTGCCGATCGTCGCGCGTCGGGGGAGCCGTTGCAATACCTGCTCGGCACGTGGGATTTTCTGTCCTTGACGTTGGAGGTAGGGGAGGGCGTGCTCATCCCGCGTCCCGAAACGGAGTTGCTGTGTGAGATAGCGGCACAGCACTTGCAATCCGTGCCGAATGCACAAGTGCTGGATCTGTGCGCGGGGAGCGGTTGTGTCGGCTTGGGTATCGCTTCACTGTGCCCGTCGGTTGCGGTGCGCGCACTGGAAAAATCGCCGCAAGCATTTTCTTATTTGCAACGGAATATCGCTCGGTATCCAGCTTTGTCGATTACCGCGGTGCAAGCGGATGTGTTGTGTGATGCCGACATATTTCCCGAAATGGTAGATGCGATCGTATCCAACCCGCCGTACATTCTCACCACCGATCTCCCGACGTTGCAACGCGAGGTGCAGCGCGAGCCGAAAATGGCGCTTGACGGCGGAGAAGGCGGCTTGCAGTTTTATCGCGTGATCGCACGCGACTGGGCAAAGCATTTGCGTAGCGGCGGCTTTGTCGCTGTCGAGATCGGCATTGGTCAAGCCGAGGATGTTTGCAAGTTGTTTAGGGAAGCGGGATTGACGAATGTTACCGCTACGGCGGATTTTGCGGGCGTGGAACGTGTTGTGTACGGTAAGCATGTATAAAAATTGAAAAACGCTTGCATTTATGCAAACCGTGTCGTATAATACAGTTACAAAAGTGTTTTAGGAGGGGTTTACTTATGAAAAAGATTTTGGCACTGCTGCTTGCCGTAGCTATGTTGTTGTGCTTCACGGCGTGCGGCGACAACGCGGGCGATACCACCACGACTACCACGGGTGATAACACCCCCAAAACGCCGGCTACCAAGGTGATCGAGATCGATCTTACCGAGGAAGAGTACGCATTCGGCGTGGATAAGGCTCAGCCCGAACTGCTTAAGCAGGTGAACGATTTCATCGCTGAGATCAAGGGTAACGGCAAGTACGAGGAAATCTGCAACAAGTACTTTGGCAATGGTACCCCCACGGCGGTAACGTCGGCAAAGTTGGACGAGAGCAAAGACCAGTTGGTCGTTGCCACTAATGCAGAGTTTGCACCGTTTGAGTATCTGGATGGCGATAAGTTCTACGGCATCGATATGGAGATCGCCGCTCTGTTGGCGCAGAAGCTCAACAAAGAACTCGTGATTATGAACATCGATTTTAACGCCGTTTGCTTGACCATCGGTCAGCACAAAGCCGACATCGCGATGGCGGGCTTGACCATTAGCGAAGACAGAAAAGAGCACGTGGAATTCTCCACGTCGTATTACACCGCTTCCCAGCGCATCATCGTTAAGGGTTCCGACACGACCTTTGATGCTTGCACTAAGAAGGAAGATGTCGAAGCGATCCTCAAGGGCTATGACAAGAACACCACGATTGGTGTGCAGGATGGTACCACCGGTCAGTTCTATTGCGAAGGCAACGAAGATTTGAAATTTACCGGTTATGCGGTGACTATCAAGGCGTATAGCAACGGTTCGCTGGCTGTGCAGGATATGCTCAACGATAAGATCAATTTTGTGGTGATCGATGCCGGCCCCGCCGCCGCTATTTCGAAAGCCTTTAACAAGTTGGCGTAATTTGTAAATAATATCCGGCAAATACTTCACCGTTGTCGGTGAAGTATTTGTTGTATAGAGGACAAGTGCTATGGAAAATTTCGATAGAAAAATTGAAGTGTTTTGGGAAACCCTCATCGATAAAGGTGGTTACCATAAAGTGTTGGAGGGTCTCCAAAACACCATCATTATTGCCGTAGTCGGCCTGATCATCGGTACGGTGATCGGTACGCTCATTGCGGCAGTTCGCGTTATGCCGAAATATAAGTTGATGCCCCGTATTTTGGATAAGATCTGCAGCGTGTATGTTTCTTTCTTCCGCGGCACGCCGATGGTGGTACAACTGTTGTTGTTCTATTACGTGCTGTTCCCGTTGCTTGAGATTAATATGACTTCCGTGCCCGTGGCGGTACTGGTGTTCGGTCTTAACAGCGGTGCCTACATATCGGAAATTATGCGCGGCGGTATCTTGTCGGTGGATGCGGGGCAGATGGAAGGTGCTCGCGCGATGGGTCTCAGTTTCTCTGCTGCGATGATGAAGATCGTTATCCCTCAAGCGGTCAAAAACATCTTACCCACGATGGGTAATGAATTTATCACGCTGATCAAGGAAACGTCCATCGTCAGCTTTGTTGGTGCGATCGACCTGTACAAAGCCTTTAACAGCATCGGTACGAACAATTATGAGTTTATGGTGCCGTATCTGGCAATGGCGCTGGTGTATATCGTACTGGTGCTTATCATCACATTCGGCATTCACCTGATGGAAAGGAGATTGAGGAAAAGTGATAGAGGTATGTAATCTTCACAAAAGCTTCGGCAGCCTTAATGTCCTAAACGGTATTGATCTCACCATCGAAAAAGGCGAAGTTGTTGCCATCATCGGCCCCTCCGGCTCGGGTAAAAGCACTTTGCTTCGTTGCCTCAACTGTATGGAAGACCCCACCGCCGGCCAGATCCTTTTCCACGGCGTGGATCTGACGGATTTTAAGGTGGACATCAACGTTCATCGCCAAAAGATGTGTATGGTGTTTCAACACTTTAATTTGTTCAATAACAAGACGGTGCTACAAAACCTCACCTTGGCGCCTATCTATGTGGCAAAGAAAAAAGCGCGCAAAGCTCGCTTAATGCGCTTACTTAAAAAGCCGTACGAGCAAGCTGACATCCGTATCGCCAAGGAAATCAAAGCCGAGGCGGAAGAAAATGCGTTTGCACTGCTCGGCAAAGTCGGCTTGCAGGAAAAAGCAGGGGAGTACCCCTCTAAGTTGTCGGGTGGTCAAAAACAGCGCGTGGCGATCGTGCGTGCACTTGCAATGAATCCTGATGTGATGTTGTTTGACGAACCTACATCCGCACTGGACCCCGAAATGGTCGGCGAAGTGCTGGAGGTTATGCGCGAGTTGGCGCGTGACGGTATGACGATGGCGATCGTAACCCACGAAATGGGATTCGCCCGCGAAGTCGCCACCCGTGTTCTGTTTTTGGATGGCGGCGTCATCTGCGAGCAGGGAACACCCGCCGAAGTGTTCGGCAACCCGCAACATCCGCGTACCAAAGAATTTTTGTCCAAAGTTCTGTAATCGCAATCGAAGGCAAGAGTATTGTCGAATACTCTTGCTTTTTTCTTTAAAAACTTGAGCAAACACCCTTGACAGCCTATCGCAATTGTGGTATACTTTAGTTGTCCTTGAGGGACAACATATCGCGGGATGGAGCAGGGGTAGCTCGTCGGGCTCATAACCCGAAGGTCGGTGGTTCAAATCCATCTCCCGCAACCAACATTGCGAACCGAAAAAGATATCGGTTCGGAAAACCCAGAAACCACAACGGTTTCTGGGTTTTTTCGTGCCATTTTTCAAGGTGGAATTCAAAAGATATCATTTCCCAAAAACGACCTTTGGATAGGACTTGAACTAAATACCCGGGCTTTTAGGGGCAGATTTTGCGATTTATTTTGCAGGGTCTGCTCCTTTTTTGATTTCCTTTTGACGTTTTTGCAAAATCTATTGACAAATAATAATACTTCGCGAT
>JAZOBT010000050.1:0-19474 GCA_045596125.1 Acutalibacteraceae bacterium
TTCTTTGCAATCTCGGGCGATACCAGCCGCGCAACGATCGCCAATGCGAACGGGATGGTCACACCCGCGCCTTTGGCGGTGATGCGATCTGCCGCCTCGGCAACACCCTCGGCTGTGCACAACGCACCGTGCAACTGCTCCTCATACCCCGGGTAGCACGTCGCCTTACGGTCGGTAAGCAACCCTTTTTGACCTAAGACCGACGGTGCGGCGCAGATGGCACACAACAAGACTCCGTCTGCCGCCGCGCGATCCAAACAAGCGTTCACCACCGCACTGGCGCGCAAATTCTCCGTCCCCGGGAGACCGCCCGGCAATACCACCGCTTGCAAACCTTCGGCGGCGGTGGGCAGTATCGCGGTATCGTCACGATCCGCTTGTACAGTAATGCCGTGTGCACCCGTCACAGAGCGACCGCCGACGCCCACGGTCACGGTATCCAACCCCGCACGGCGGAGCACGTCCACCGTTGCCAAGGCTTCGATCTCTTCAAATCCCTCTGCCAAAAACACCAGAACCATCGTTTTATACCTCCCATCAATCCCATACCGGCCCGACATACGGGGCCGCAGGCGGATCATCGCCAAACGGAAGCAACAACACGTACGGCTCCCCGCTGTCTGCAGGGGTCACCTTTCGGTAACGCGTACACCCCAGCGCCGCACACAACGCCGCAGGATCGTCTGCTCCCAACCATTCTTTCACATATAAACAATCCTCGATGGCATAGCACAACGCCACGCTCTCGCCGACCGCGTACATCCGTGCATACTGTGCGGCATACGCAAACAACCGTTCATCCCAATCGATCGCTTCAGCAGGCAACAACGCCGCACGGCGGCGCACATACTCCTCTGCCGTCAGCGGAGTAACGCTCATCCCCGTTTTTGCGATGCCGTCCTCGCACGCACACGCTGTCCACGGGCGATAGCCGAACCGCGCGTAGTACCCTGTGAGAGACGGCTCGGCGGGGTGCAAAAACGACCCCACACAACCGCCCCTACGCGCCTGTTCCAACACGAACCGCAACAACTCACCGAACACACCGCCGCCGCGATACGCGGGCAATGTCGCCGCCGCGTAAATATACTGCAACGGCTTACCGCACACGGTGGCAGGCAAGCCAAACACCATCGAGATCGGCTTGCCGTCGGTTTCGGCAAGCCATGCATAATCAATAAACGTCTCCAAAAACCACTCGCGCGACGCCTCACCGTCTTCGACAAACACCGTCGCCCAGATGTGCCGCAACGCGGGAATGTCCTCTGTAAAGGCTTTTCTCTTTACAATCATACCTAGTCACCGCACCGTGCAACTGTATTTTTTGAGCACCGCCACAGGACGGTAGGACAATTTCGCACGGCGCAACCCTTCGATGCCCATATCGTTTTCGCGGTTGACAAATTCGTACGCCGTCAGCGTGGCGGCAAATTCGCGGTTGATGACCGCATACGCGCCGGAAAACGCCGAGAGCGCCTTTTCCACGTGAATGTCAAACACCGTATCGCTGATGGGCGAACCCAATGTAAACGCGACAGGGCGCCCTTCCACACGCACGAGACCGCCCGACAACGAAAACTGTGCGGGGTCTTTCAGTACGCGGCGAATAGCACACTGTTCCGCTTGCAGACTGTTGACACAACCACCCTTTTCCTCGCACCATTCGCGGGAAAGTTGCAGTATCTCGGGCATATTATGCTCATCCAGCAACTCGAACGACCAGTCGTGTGCGCGCGAAAACGCGGCAATGTGGTTTTTCTTGCTGTGATAGGCACGACCGCGCAACGTCGCCAGATCTTCGGTGCGGTAGAGATAATCAAAATCGTCTTCCGATTCCTTGGCATGCACACGGGCGGGAAACACCGTTTGCAACCGCATAAGCGTCTCTTCATCCACGCTGTGCAAATGCAATTCACTGCCGCGTGAAGTTTCCCGCTCCCGCAGTGCAAGCAACAATTCGTTTTGCGTCTCACCCACCGGCGGCAGATATGACCGCCGCCCGTTATACTCGCTGCAAAAAATCGGCGAGGACGGCGTTTGCGCCACACGGACGTTATAATACGCACTCCACATATACGTGGTGGTAAAGGAATATTCACACGTCTGCCTGCCCGCAGTGGTGAGCTGCGGTACTGCCCATGCCGCATCCGCCGGCATCAATTCCCGAAATTCAAACGACATACACAGTCTCCTTACAAGGCATCGATCAACCGCGCGGTGATGGTTTCAATGGGGAGTGGTTCCCCGTTTTCCCCGCACGTGATGACGACCCAGCCCAACCGTTCGGCAGCGTATAACGCGCTTTCGCGGCAGGTCGCCAAATAGCGCAGATCGCGCTCGTGAATATCCCGCTTGCCATCGTCACCCTCATAGCGACCGACCAACAATTTTTGCGAAATGTCCAGCGGCATATCCAAAAACAGCACGCGATCGGGGCGCGGCAAACCGAGCAGTTCATATTCGTAATGCTCCAACCACTGCAGATACGCATCCCATTCCTCGCGGGGCAGCTTGCCCATTTGGTGAATGGCATTGGAGGTGGTGTAGCGCGCCGCCAAAATGAGCGCACCCGCTTCGTAATCCTGTTGCCAGAATTTTTTGAAACTGGCATAGCGATCCACCGCGTAAAACGACGATGCCGCATACGCGTTCACCGCATCGGGCGAGCCGCCGAATTCACCGCCGAGATATTGCTTCACCAGCGCTGAGGACGGTTGCTCATAATCCGGAAAACTAATCTGACGGTAGTGTGTGCCGTTTTGGCGAAAATACGCATCCAACCGCTCCAACTGCGTGGATTTGCCGCTCCCGTCCAGGCCGTCAAGTACGATAAGACTCATCGCCTTACTCCCCTTTCGGTTGGCGATATTTTTGCCGCATTTCGGCGGCTTTTCCGCAGGTCATCTTGCCTTCGGGGCACGCGCCCGCCACGCAAGCAGGACCCGCGTTTTTGAACAAATGCGGTGCCGCTTCGACACACAGCACCCACATACGCTCCGCCAATTCACGGATTTCCCATTGGGCACGATTGCAACAACGATGGCGGAAAAAATTCAGCAAACTGCGGGCATTCATCGTCATAATCAACTTGGTGGTGCAAGCATTGGGAAGCACAAACCGCGCATCCTCGATCGCCTTTTTCTCGGCGGCACGCTGTGCAGCCTTTTCCGTCATACCCGCGGCGAGAAATTCGCCCAGGTGCTTGTCCTTCAAGATAGCGGTGAGTGCTTCGTAATGTTCTTGATCCTCTTGCATTGCGCGGCGATACCGCTCGGCCGCTTCGGGAATCGCGGCGATCTCGGGCGGGAGCACATACTCAAAATGCGATTCCGCCACATACCGCTGGCTCTGCACACTGTACGAAGCGAGACGGTGACGCGTCAACTGCGCGAGCAACGAGCGGGATACCCCTTCCACGCCGAACGTGAATACCGCGTGTTCGATGGGGCTTTCGTGCCCGATCTCAGCGAGCATATCCACAAAAGCGGCGGTCTTTTCTTCGGTCAATCCTTCGCGGAGTTCATCAATGGTTGCAGGAGAATAGCACAACCGCGCCGCGGAAGCAACCGTGTGCTCCGGCATCGGCGTGTGGGTCAACAGCGCAACTTTCATACGTTTCCTTCCCTTCAGCGGGCAAAACAGCCCTATACGGAATACAGTATAGCATATTTTAATACAATCTTCAAGTAATTTTAAAGTCACCTTTTGCTTTTTTCGAAAATTTTTTTGCATTTTCGCGCACCCTGTGGTAGACTAGTTATCGGACACGCAAGAAACACAAGGAGGCGCACCGTATGCCCAAGCAATCCGCACCCGATCCGTCGCTCAAAAAGCGGCGGTGTATCGCTGTTTTTTCGCTGATCGCGGTACTCGCGTTGTTGATATGGCTGACCGTATTTCTGGGCAAACGGTTTGCGGCATTCGGTACCAAGCCCGAAGAGTTTAAAGCGTTTGTGGAAGGCTACGGGTGGAAAGGTTGGCTCGTTGCCTTGGGTATCCAAATGGTACAGGTGGTGGTGTCGTTCATCCCCGGTGAAGTGGTGGAGATCGGTATCGGTTACACCTTTGGTGCGTTGGAGGGCACGTTGCTGTGTTTGCTCGGCGTGGGACTGGCATCCGCTCTTGTATTTGCGTTCGTCAAAAGTATGGGTATCCGCGCGGTGGAGCTGTTTATCAGCCGCGATAAGATCGATCAACTCAAATTCATCAACAGCGAAAAACGCTTGAAACGGCTGATTTTTTTGCTGTATTTTATCCCCGGAACACCCAAAGATGTGTTTACCTATTTTGCGGGACTGACCCGCATCCGCCTACACGAATTTTTGGTCATTTCCCTCATTGCACGCATCCCCTCGGTGGTATCCTCCACCATCGGCGGCAACCTCATTCAAGAAAAAGATTACCTCGCGGCAGTACTGCTGTTCGCCATCACGGGTGCCGTGAGTTTGGCGGGAATGCTGGTGTATAATCGCTTGCGCGATCGCCGTGCCCAAAAGCGCGATTCTGAGTGATTTTCTGTGGAAAACTTTGTGGAAAGATGTGGACAAATGTGAATAAGTCAATTGACAGCAACTCGCTGACAATTGACAGCAATTGTCGGGGATTTGTCTGCCTGAATCCAATCCAATCCAATCCGAATCTGAATCCAATCCGAATCCGGTTTTGAAAAACGTGCCGATTGTGGAAAGTTTTCAACATTTGGTGGAAAACGCAAAAGCGCCGCTTCGAGAGCTTACTCGAAGCGGCGTGTTTTTTATAGCAAATACGAACGCAATTCCTCAACCGTATCCACGATGACATCGGCACCCGCCCCTGTCAATTCCGCTCGGCTGCCGTAGCCGTAGGTGACACCGACAGTGTGCATCCCCAGCCGTTTTCCGCCTTCCACGTCAAAACGGCGGTCACCGATCATGATGGCTTGCGACGGGTCGGTAATGCCCTCGTGCGCCATAGCGCGGAGGATCACCGCGGTTTTATCGGCGCGCTTTTCGCCCATATCCGCACCCGCAATGCAGGTAAAATGTTCGGTAAGCCCGAAGTGTTGCATCAAGCGACAGGCGTACATCTCGGGCTTCGATGTCGCCATTACCACGTGATACCCGCCGCGGCGCGCGTCACGCAACAAGGCGGGAATGCCGTCATAGACCTCGTTTTCATAGATACCCGTGACGGCATAATATTCGCGGTACGCCGCCAATGCCTCACGCGATTGCGCGGGAGTCATCCCGTAAAACTCGCAAAACGAGTCAAGCAGCGGTGGGCCGATAAAGCGGTACAATTTCGTAAGATCCGGCTCATCGATACCGAAGCGTCGCAGCGCAAACTGCACCGACCGCGTGATACCCAAAGCGGGATCGGTAAGCGTGCCATCCAGATCAAACAGCAAAAATCGATACGCCCGCTCGGAAACGGCAGGTGTAAAATACCGCAGCAGGCAACGGCCGGTGACGGGATGCGCCGTGCCGTGATCGGCATACACGAGTGCGCCGTCGCTCAACACACCTGTTCCCCGCCGCACCGCCGACGGACGGCGCGTGCGCTCATCGGCATCCAGCAATCGCTTCAAACGGCGGCGTCCCTCGGGCGCGGCATCCAAGCACGCGGGCAGTACCCCCGCGGGATTCACCGCCAAACGGTCGCATACCATCGCATCGCGCAACGCATCGGCATCCACTTCGGGGCACGCGGAGAACGTATCCCACAGCAGTACTGTCAGCGCATCCAGCGACAGTGTGGTATCTTTGAGACGCTCACCAATCGTATGCAAGAGATCGACAATATCCCACCCCACCGTATCGGTCAGGTAGGTCAGTGTATTCCAAAACCGCGCGCGGTTATACACGCGATCCAGCGCCTTTTCGATGGTATGCAACGTCGCCAGATCCTGCGCCGACAACCACGGTGTGCTGTGCACTTCATACGGCGGGTCAGGAGAAAATACGCCCGTTTCACATTCGTCTCGCTCGGCAAGCGGCGAGCCGTGCAACCGTTTGAGGAACCCCAACTGCAACTGGTGCGGGCGCAACGAGAAAGCGGTTCGGAAACTCTGCAAGCACGTCCCCAAATCCTCTTGCGGCAATCCCGCAATGAGGTCGAGATGCACCGTGGCGGTATTACATGCAAGCAGATGACGGATGTTGGCAATCAGTCGCTCCACATCGGTACGGCGACACACCGCCGCCAATGTCTCAGCGTGGAACGATTGCAGACCGATCTCCAGTTGAAACAATCCCGCGGGTGCTTCGCACAATACAGTGAGTGTTTCCTCGTCCAGCAGATCACCCGCGATCTCAAAATGAAAGCACACGCCCTCCGGGATACGCGTGCCGTAGTTATCCACGATAAAGCGGAACAGCCGCAAGGCGCGTTTGCGATCGGCATTGAATGTGCGGTCCACCAATTTCACGGTAGACGTGCCGCTGTTGGCAAGCAATATCAGCTCTTCACAGGCGCGTTCCTCGGGGAAAAATCGCACCGTGCCGCACCGCCCCGATAAGCAAAATGCACAGGAAAACGGACACCCGCGCGATGTCTCCAGATAGGCAATGCGCCCGTGCAACGCTTCAAAATATTCCGGCACATACGGACTGGGCGGGATATCGGCGGGACAATACGGCTCTGCCAAGTGTATGCCCGTTTCGGTGCGATAACAAGCACCCGCGACACCCTCGGGCGTGTCACCCGCGGCATAGGCATCCAGCAACTGCGCAAGCGGGCGCTCTCCCTCACCGGAAATCACACAATCCACCCACGGATATCGTAACAATTCGTCGGCACGGTACGCCACCTCGGGTCCGCCCAATACGATACGCCGATGCGGTTGTTCGCGTTTTAAGCGTTCACCCACCCGCAACACCGTGGAAATATTCCAGATATAGCAACAAAAGCAGATCACATCCGCCTGCACGGCAAGCAGCCGCGCCAGCAAAGCATCGTCGGTTTCGTTGATCGTTCCTTCCACCACTTGCGCCTCCACCGCGCCCGTCGCGTAAGTGCGCACCCCCGCGAGCAGACACCACGGCGCGAGCGAGGAATGGATATACTGGGAATTGAACCCGACGATCGCCGCCTTTTGTTGCATAATTATCACCTCTGCCGCATCATTATACCACACTCACCCCGTAGGAGCAACCGCATTTTTCGGCTTTTTACCCAGTTTGTGCCACTTTTGGGTGGTTTTGCTTATACAAAATGCCAATTTGAATGAATTTGATGAATATTTATGAATGGTGTCTTGACAAAAATCTCTTTATAGTGTATAATGTGTGCATATTCGTTGTTGAAAGTGAATATTTATTCTTGGAGGATGAATAAAAATGAACAAAGAAAACATTAAAAAAGTCGTACTGGCGTACTCGGGCGGTTTGGACACGTCCATCATCATTCCGTGGTTGAAAGAAAACTACAATAACTGCGAAGTGATCGCCGTATCGGGTAACGTGGGTCAGGCGGACGAGCTTGAGGGCTTGGAAGAAAAGGCCATCAAGACCGGTGCTTCCAAGCTGTATGTGCTGGATCTGACCGAAGAGTATGTTGACGAGTACATCATCCCCTGCCTCAAAGCGGGTGCGGTGTATGAAGAGTATCTGCTGGGTACCAGCCACGCACGTCCCTGCATCGCTAAGGGCTTGGTGGACATCGCCATCAAAGAAGGCGCCGACGCCATCTGCCACGGTTGCACCGGTAAGGGTAACGACCAAGTGCGTTTCGAGCTCGCTATCAAGCACTTCGCTCCGAGCATGAAGATCATCGCTCCGTGGCGTGAGTGGGATATCAAGTCCCGTGAGGAAGAGATCGAGTATGCGGAGGCACACAACATCCCGCTGAAGATCAACCGCGAGACCAACTATTCCAAGGACAAGAACTTGTGGCATCTGTCCCACGAGGGTATGGATCTGGAAGACACCGGCAACGAGCCGCAGTACGAGAAGGAAGGCTTCTTGGAGATGGGCGTTTCCCCCATCCAGGCTCCCGATGTTCCCACCTACATCACGCTGGACTTTGAGCAGGGCGTTCCGGTCGCGCTCGACGGCGAGAAGATGACCGCGAAAGAGATCGTTCTCAAGCTCAACGAGATCGGCGGCGCCAACGGTATCGGTATCATCGATATCGTCGAGAACCGTTTGGTCGGTATGAAATGCCGCGGTGTGTACGAGACTCCCGGCGGCACGATCCTTTACAAAGCGCACAGCGTGCTCGAGAGCATCTGCCTCGACAAGATGGTGCTGCACGAGAAACAGCGTATGGCGATCACGTTCGCCGAGTTGGTATACAACGGTCAGTGGTTCACCCCGTTGTGTGAGGCGATGAGCGCGTTTGTGGATAAGACGCAAGAGCGCGTGACCGGTAAGGTCAAGCTGAAGTTGTACAAAGGCAATATGATCAACGCGGGCGTGTGGAGCCCCTACACGCTGTACAGCGAAGAGATCGCGACCTTCGGCGAAAGCGATTACAACCAGAAAGACGCGGAAGGCCCCATCAACCTGTACGGTCTGCCGATCACGGTGCAGGCGTTGGTTGACGGCAAGAAATAAGCAAATGAGACTGTCCTGCACGGGGTGTCGTGCAGGACAATCTGGTTTTTGACAGGCGGAAAGGAAGTTACTATGGCTAAGTTGTGGGCGGGCAGAACGGACGGCGCAACCGACAAGCTCGCGGACGATTTTAATTCATCCATTCGATTCGATCACGTGATGTATCGCCAGGATATCACCGGCAGTATGGCGCACGCCGCCATGCTGGGCGCACAGGGGATCATCACGGAACAGGATGCCGCGCAACTCATCGACGGATTGCAAGGAATCTTAAACGATCTGGACAGCGGCGCGTTGGCGTTTGATATGTCCTGCGAGGACATCCATATGTTCGTGGAACAGGTGTTGACCGAGCGTCTCGGCGCGGTCGGCAAGAAATTGCACACCGCCCGCAGCCGTAACGATCAAGTTGCACTGGATCTGCGGATGTATCTGCGCGAAGAGATCGACGGTGTTGTGCCGCTGATCAACGAGTTGCTGGAAGCCGTGACCGAGCAGGCGGAAGCGAACAAAGCCGCCATCGTGCCGGGTTACACGCATCTGCAACGCGCGCAACCCATCACTTTCGGCCATCATTTGATGGCGTATGCGATGATGTTGCTCCGCGACCGTGAGCGCTTGCTCGACTGTCGCCGCCGTATGAATTATTCGCCCATCGGCTGTTGTGCCCTCGCAGGTACCACCTACAACACCGACCGCCGTTTCGAAGCGGCACAGCTCGGGTTTGACGGCCTCTGCCGCAACAGCTTGGACGGCGTGTCCGATCGCGACTTCTGTGTGGAACTGCTCAGCGCACTGTCGATCTTGATGATGCATCTGTCCCGCTTCTCTGAAGAAGTCATTCTGTGGTCGAGCTGGGAGTTCAAGTTCGTGGAACTGTCAGATGCGTTTACCACGGGCTCGTCGATCATGCCGCAGAAGAAAAACCCCGACATGGCGGAACTGGTGCGCGGCAAAACGGGTCGCGTGTACGGCGATCTGATGGGTGCGCTGACAATGCTCAAGGGTCTCCCCCTCGCCTACAACAAGGATATGCAGGAAGACAAGGAAGGCGTGTTTGACGCGCTGGAAACCGTCAAGATGTGCCTGCCCGTGTTTGCGGGGATGATCCGCACCATGACCACCCGCCCCGACAATATGCGCCGCGCCGCGCAAAACGGGTTCATCAACGCCACCGATCTGGCGGATTGGATGGTGGAACACGGACTGCCGTTCCGTGATGCTTACAAGATCTCCGGACAACTGGTGGCTCGCTGTATCGCCGACGGCGCGGTACTGGAAACGTTACCGCTCGACGTGTATCGCGAGTACAGCGACCTGTTTGATACCAGTGTCTTTGACGCCATCGACTTGGATGCGTGCGTGGAACGCCGCATCAGCGAAGGTGGCACCTCCGCGGCTTCGGTAGAAGCCCAAATTGCTTATGTGAAAGAGATGATCCAACAATGACAACCGTATTTATCGACGGCAGCGCCGGCACCACCGGCTTGCGTATTCACGAAAGACTGTCGTCCCGCAACGATATCACCCTGCTGACATTGGCGGATGATGTGCGAAAAGACACCGCCGCCCGCGCCGAAGCACTGCAACGCGCCGATATCGCGTTCTTATGCTTGCCGGACGATGCGGCACGCGAGTCAGTCGCGCTCGCAGGCGATGCCTCCACCGTCATTATTGACACGTCCACCGCGCACCGTACCGATGCCGCGTGGGCGTACGGTTTCCCCGAGTTGGGCGACCGTCGCGCACAGATCGCCGCTTCGCGTCGCATCGCGAACCCCGGTTGTCACGCCAGTGGGTTTTTGGCACTCGTTGCACCGCTTACGGCGGCGGGCCTCATCGCTCCCGAGGCGAAACTTTCCTGCTTCTCGCTGACGGGCTATTCCGGCGGAGGCAAAAAGATGATCGCCGAGTACGAAGCGGCTGACCGCGATGTGCTGTTGGATGCCCCCCGCCAATACGGGTTGACGCAACAACACAAGCACCTCAAAGAAATGGCGGTGATCGGTGGTCTGCAGCACGCTCCCGTGTTCTGCCCCATCGTCGCACCGTTCTATTGCGGTATGGAAGTCACCGTCCCGTTGTTTGCAGAGCAGGTAAACGGCACATTGGAAGACATCAAAGCCGTGTACCGTGACGTGTATGCAAACGGCTTGGTACGTTACGCCGACAGTGATGAAAGCGGATTCTTGTCGGCGGGCGCCTTTGCGGGACGTGACGATATGCAAGTCACTGTGCAGGGCAACGGCGAACGCTTTACCTTGATCGCACGGTTTGATAACCTCGGCAAAGGCGCGTCCGGTGCCGCGATCCAGAATATGAACATTGTGCTCGGTGTGGATGAAGCCACCGGCTTGAGTGTATAAAAAGCGAGGTATAAACGATGATTGAACAGATTGCGGGCGGTGTTTGCGCCGCCAAAGGTTTTCGGGCAAACGGTATTCACTGCGGCGTTCGCCACAACCGTACAAAACGTGACGTTGCGCTCATCTGCAGTGATGTGCCCGCGGCAGCGGCGGCGGTGTACACCACCAACCTGGTGAAAGGTGCTCCGCTGACGGTCACCAAAAAGCACCTGCAAAATGGCCGTGCGCAGGCGGTGCTGTGCAACAGCGGTAACGCCAATACTTGCAATGCCGACGGCATCGAAGTCGCTGAAGCGATGAGCCGTTTGGTGGCGGACGTATTGCCTGTCGCGGCAGAGGATGTCATCGTTGCCTCCACGGGTGTTATCGGTCAACCGCTCAACATCACCCCCATTGCCAACGGTATGGCGGCACTGGCGGAAGGCCTTTCGTATGAAGGCGGCGACGCCGCGGCGGAAGCCATCCTCACCACCGATACCATCAAAAAAGAGGTTGCTGTGTCGTTCACAGCGGGCGGTAAGGTGTGCCGCTTGGGCGGTATCGCCAAGGGCAGCGGTATGATCCACCCGAATATGGCGACGATGCTGGTGTTCCTGACGACGGACGCCGCCATCTCCCCCGCTCTGCTTCAAAAAGCATTGTCCACCGATATTCAGAACACATTCAATATGGTGAGCGTGGACGGCGATACCTCCACCAACGATATGGTGGCGATCATGGCAAACGGTCTTGCGGGTAACGCCGAGATCACCGAAGAAGACGCCGATTTCGCCGAGTTTATGAAAGCGCTCAACACTGTGACGGTGCAACTGTGCCGTTACATTGCGGGCGACGGCGAGGGCGCTACCAAAATGCTGGAGTGCCATGTCAGCGATGCCGCCGATGTGCAGACCGCCAAGACGGTGGCTAAGAGTGTCATCTGCTCCAGCCTGCTCAAAGCGGCGATGTTCGGTGCCGATGCCAACTGGGGTCGCGTACTGTGCGCCATCGGTTACAGCGGCGCCGCCGTGGATGTAAACAAAGTCGGTGTGGCGTTCCGCTCCAACAAAGGAATGATCACCGTGTGTGAGAACGGCGCGGGCGTGCCGTTCTCCGAAGAGATCGCCAAAGAGATCCTGCTCGAAAACGAGATCGACATTCTCATCACGCTGGACAGCGGTGATGCGGATGCCACGGCGTGGGGTTGCGATCTGACTTACGATTACGTCAAGATCAACGGCGATTATCGCACTTGAGGAGGAATACAATCGTGGATAATACATTTTCCAACGCGCAACGCGCCGAAGTGTTAACACAAGCGTTGCCGTATATTCAGCGATACAACGGCAAGATCGTCGTCATCAAATACGGCGGCAATGCTATGATCAACGAACAACTCAAACAGCAGGTGATGGAAGACATCGTATTGCTGTGGCTCATCGGTGTCAAGGTCGTGTTGGTACACGGCGGCGGCCCCAAGATCAGCGAATTGATGGCCAAGCTCGGCAAAAAAGCCGAATTTGTGGACGGTCTGCGCGTCACCGATAAAGAGACCGTGGATATCGTGCAAATGGTACTGGCGGGTAAAGTCAACAAAACACTGGTCAACCTGATCGAAAAAGAAGGCGGCAAAGCGATGGGTATTTCCGGTATGGACGGCCGCCTCATCGAAGCGAAGATGCGCGACGAGCGTTTGGGCTATGTCGGCGCCATCACCGAAGTGCACATTCAACCCGTTATGGACTTGCTGGAAAAGGGCTATATCCCCGTTATTTCCACGCTGGGCTGCGACCGCGAGGGTAACGCCTACAACATCAACGGCGACACCGCCGCCGCCTACATCGCGGGTGCGATGAATGCCGAGCGCTTGGTGATGATGACGGATATCGCGGGTATCCTGCGCGATAAGGATGATCCCTCCACCCTCATTCCCGAAGTCACCATTTCGCAAGCCAAGCAGTTGTGCAACGAAGGCGTCGTTTCGGGCGGTATGATCCCGAAAGTGGACTGCTGCATTGAAGCCATTCACAAGGGCGTGAAGAACGTCGTTATTATGGACGGTCGTGTTCCCCATTCCATTTTGATGGAGATCCTCACCGATGAGGGTGCGGGCACGATGGTAACGGAGGATCCGGTATGAACACATTAACCGCACGTGACAAGCAGTATGTTGCCGGTACGTACAACCGTTTCCCCGTGGAGATCACCCACGGCAAAGGCTCACTACTGTGGGATACCGACGGCAAACGCTACATTGATATGGGTACCGGCATCGGCGTTACTGCGTTTGGTATCGCGGACGACGCGTGGCAAGCGGCGGTAACAGCACAGCTCGCCCAAGTGCAACATACGTCCAATCTGTATTACACTGAACCTTGCGTGGCGTTAGCGGAACGCTTGTGCAAGCGCACAGGAATGTCGAAAGTGTTTTTCGGTAACTCGGGAGCGGAAGCCAATGAGTGCGCGATCAAGGTCGCTCGTAAGTACGCCGCCGATCACAAAGGCGCGGAGTACACGGCCATTATCACGTTGGAAAACAGTTTCCACGGCCGCACGCTGACAACGCTTGCCGCCACGGGACAAGAACATTACCACGAACTGTTCCAACCGCTGACTCCCGCGTTTTACCACGCCCCTGCGAACGATATCGCGGCGATGGAAGCGCTGGTAAAAGAACATAAGACCGCCGGCATCCTCTTGGAGTGTGTGCAGGGCGAAGGCGGCGTTATTGCGCTGGAACCCGCGTATGTGCAAGCGGTCGCGGCGTTGGCGGCACGCGAAGATATCGTGCTGATGATCGACGAAGTGCAGACCGGTAACGGCCGCACCGGCACGTTGTATGCGTATGAGCAATTCGGCATTGCGCCCGATGTGGTCACGACTGCTAAGGGCATCGGCGGCGGTTTGCCGCTGGGTGCCGCACTGATGAGCGAAAAAGTGGCAACCGTGCTCGGCTACGGCGACCACGGCTCCACGTTCGGCGGCAACCCCGTGTGTTGCGCGGGCGCGGTCAACGTGTTGGATCGCATTGACGACGTGTTGCTTGCCGAGGTGCGCGAAAAGAGCCGTTATGTTTTTGAAACTTTGCAAGGCGCTGCGGGTATCCGCTCGGTGAGCGGCTTGGGATTGATGATCGGTGTGGAGACCGACCGCCCCGCCGCCGACGTGGTAGCAGAATGCCGTGAAGCAGGCGTTCTGTGCTTGACAGCCAAGCACAAGGTGCGTTTGTTACCCGCGCTGAACATTCCGATGGATGTGTTACAAGAAGCAATCTCTACGTTGAAAACTGTGTGCGCGAAGGAGGCGTAAACGATGGCATCGTTTAAGAACAGACATTTCTTGAAGTTGTTGGATTTCACGCCCGCCGAGATTGAAGAACTCATCGATCTGGCGGCCGATTTTAAAGCCAAGAAGAAGGCGGGCATTCCCCACCGTTTGTTTGAAGGCAAAAACATTGCGCTTATTTTTGAAAAAACCAGCACGCGTACCCGTTGCGCCTTTGAAGTGGCGGCTTCCGATCTGGGTATTCATCCCGTGTATCTCGACCCGCAAGGTTCGCAGATCGGCAAGAAAGAAAGCATTGCCGACACCGCCCGTGTATTGGGCCGTATGTTTGACGGTATTGAGTACCGCGGCTTCGGGCAAGAATTGGTGGAAGAACTCGCCGCCCACGCGGGTGTGCCGGTGTGGAACGGTTTGACCAACGAATTCCATCCGACTCAGATCTTGGCGGATTTCCTCACCATTCGTGAGCATTTGGGCGACCTGAAAGGCAAAAAACTCGTCTATATGGGCGATGCCCGCTACAATATGGGCAACTCCTTGATGGTGGGTTGCGCCAAAATGGGTATGCACTTTGTGGCGTGTGCACCGAAAGGCTTCTTCCCTGCACAAGAACTCATTGACAAGTGCCAAGCCATCGCCGCCGAAACCGGCGCTGTCTTGGAATTTGAAAGCGATCCGCTGGTCGCCACCCGCGGTGCGGATGTCATTTATACCGACGTGTGGGTGTCGATGGGCGAACCCGAGTCCGAGTGGAAAGCGCGTATCGCGTTGATGACCCCCTATCGCGTCACCAAGGAACTGATGGACAATGCCGGCCCGCAATGCCGCTTTATGCATTGCCTGCCCGCGTTCCACGATCTCAAGACCACCGTTGGTAAAGAGATCTACAATAAATTCGGCATCGACTGTATGGAAGTCACCGATGAAGTGTTCGAGAGCGAACAATCCATCGTCTTCGACGAGGCCGAAAATCGTATGCACACCATCAAAGCGGTCATTCCCGCTACTCTGTAATGGGGCAAGCGGACGAGCGATCGTCCGCTTTTTTACTTACCGTAAGGGAGTGTGATCTTATGGCATATTTAGTACTCGAAAACGGCACCGTGTTTGAGGGCCGTCGCTTCGGCGCCTGTCGCGACATCGTGGGCGAACTAGTCTTTACTACCGGTATGGTCGGCTACCCCGAAACGCTGACCGACCCCGCCTTTGCAGGGCAGATCGTTCTGCAGACCTTTCCGCTGATCGGCAATTACGGCATCATTCCCGAGGACATCGCACCGCACAGCGCTGTACACGGCTACATCGTGCGCGAGGTTTGCGATACCCCGTCCAACTTCCGTTGTGAACAAACATTGGACGCGTTCTTAAAACAACAGAATATCCCCGGTCTGTGCGGCATCGACACCCGTGAACTGACGTGTATCCTGCGCGAAAACGGCACAATGAATGCCATCATCTGCGACGAGATCCCTGCCGACCTCACCCCTCTGAAACACTATGCGGTGGTCGGCAAAGTCGCCGAAGTCAGTTGCCGCGAGAGCAGCGTTTATCCCGCCGAGGGCAACACCAAAGCCGCTGTAACGGTGGTGGATCTAGGGGTATCGAAAACGCTGATCCGCGCCTTGTGCAGGCACGGGTGCACCGTAACAGTCGTGCCGTATACCACCTCCGCCGAAGAGATTTTGGCTGCCAAACCGGACGGCGTGGTGCTGTCGGGCGGCCCGGGCGACCCCGCGGAAAACACCGATATTATTGCGCAAGTACGTGACTTGATCGGTAGCGTACCGCTGCTCGGCGTGGGCTTGGGACATCAACTTTGCGCCCTCGCACTGGGCGGCACTACCGCGAAATTGCCGTATGGCCATCGCGGTTCCAACCACCCCGTTACGGATATGGAAAGCGGGCGCACCCCCATCACGGCACAAAACCACGGTTACATCGTGGAACGTATTCCCGACGGTGCCACCGTCACCTTTGCCAACGCCAACGACGGCACGTGCGAAGGACTTTCCTACCCTGCACACCACTGCTTTACGGTGCAGTTTGAACCGAACGAAGAAATACTTACCCGTTTTATCACGATGATGGGAGGTGCCGACCATGCCGAAAGATAACACCATCCGCAAAGTGCTGATGATCGGCTCAGGGCCTATCACCATCGGTCAAGCGGCGGAATTTGACTATGCGGGCGCGCAAGCGTGTCGCGTCCTGCGCGAAGAAGGCATCAACGTGGTGCTCGTCAACTCCAACCCCGCCACCATTATGACGGACAAGAGTTTGGCGGATGAGATCTATCTTGAACCACTAAATGCCGAGACCGTGCGCCGTATCATTGAAAAAGAACGCCCCGACGGCTTGCTCGCAGGCTTGGGAGGACAAACAGGCCTTACCATCGCGATGCAGCTCTCGCGTGACGGCACGTTGGAGAAATACGGCGTTCGTCTGTTAGGCTCGGGCATTGACGCGATCGACAAAGCCGAAGACCGCGAATTGTTCCGCAACACGATGAACGAGATCGGGCAACCGATGGTGCCGTCGGATATCGCAGAAGACGTGGATACCGCGCTCGCCATTGCCGAGCGCATCGGTTATCCCGTCATCGTACGCCCCGCGTTCACGCTGGGCGGCTCGGGCGGCGGCATTGCCGCGGGCGTGGAGGAACTGCGCGAGATCGCGCGTGTCGGTCTCGATCGTTCCCCCATCACGCAAATTCTCGTAGAAAAATGCATCGCGGGCTGGAAAGAGATCGAATTTGAAACGATGCGCGACAGTGCAGGCAACGCCATCGCCGTGTGCTCGATGGAAAACGTCGATCCCGTCGGCATCCACACGGGCGACTCCATCGTGGTCGCTCCCGCGCTCACCTTGTCGGCGAAAGAATACGGTATGCTGCGGCAAGCCGCCTTGGATATCGTCAATGCCATCGGCATTGTGGGCGGCTGCAACTGCCAATTTGCACTGGATCCGAACAGCTTTGACTATGCGGTGATCGAGGTCAATCCCCGCGTATCCCGCTCGTCGGCGCTCGCCTCCAAAGCCAGCGGCTACCCCATTGCCAAACTCACTACGCGATTGGCACTCGGCTATACCCTCGCCGAAATCAAAAACGATATCACAGGCAAGACCTGCGCTTGTTTTGAACCCGCACTGGACTATGTGGTGGTCAAGTTTCCCAAATTCCCGTTTGAGAAATTTGCGGGTTCCAGCCGTCTGCTCGGCACGCAAATGAAAGCCACGGGCGAAGTAATGTCCATTGGTCAAAGCTTTGAGGAAGCGTTGATGAAAGCGGTGCGTGGCGCAGAGATATCTCTTGACACCTTAAACGCCGCCCCTCTCTCCGACGCGCCTGCGCGGGAACGCCTGTATGAACAAAACGACCGCCGCCTGTTCACGGTGTTCGAAGCCATCAAGAGCGGTATTTCGGTCGATGAAATCTACGAGATCACCAAGATCGACCGTTGGTTCTTGTACCGTCTTGCCGCAATGGCAACATTCGAAACGCATCTCGCGACCGACGGCTTGTGTGCCGGTGATTATGAAAAAGCAAAACGCTGGGGTTATCCCGATGCCGCCATCCGTCGTCTCAGCGGTACCACCGCGTTGCCGACATACGCACTCTCCTATAAAATGGTCGATACCTGCGCCGCCGAATACGGTGCCGAAACGCCGTATTTTTATTCCTGTGCCAATGCGGCGTGCGAATCGCGCCGTTTCCCGCGCAGTGGGCGACCCGTCGTCATGGTGCTCGGCTCGGGTCCCATCCGTATCGGCCAAGGCATCGAGTTTGACTACAGCTCGGTGCACTGCGTATGGACACTGCAACAACTAGGCTACGATGTGGTCATCGTTAATAACAACCCCGAAACCGTGTCCACCGACTACGACACCGCCGACCGTTTGTACTTTGAGCCGTTGTACCCCGAAGATGTGATGAACATTATCGCCGTGGAACAACCCATCGGTGTCGTGGTAGCGTTCGGCGGGCAGACCGCGATCAAGCTGACACAGTTCCTCGATCAAAACGGCATCCGCATTTTGGGCACGTCCGCCGAAAGCATTGATATCGCAGAAGACCGCAGTCGGTTCGATGCCTTGCTCGAAGAGTTCGGCATCCGCCGTCCCAAGGGACTGGGTGTCAACACGGTGGAAGAAGCTGTGGCGGCGGCGGAAACGCTGGGGTATCCCGTGTTGTTGCGCCCGTCGTACGTCATCGGCGGTCAGAATATGACCATCTCCCGCAGTCGCGAGCGTACCGTGGAATATATGAACACCATTTTAGCGGGCGGCATCGACAACCCCGTGCTAGTGGATAAATATATGCCCGGCACGGAACTGGAAGTGGATGTCATTGCCGACGGCGAATCGGTGCTCATCCCCGGTATTATGGAACACATTGAACGGGCGGGCGTGCACAGCGGCGACTCCATCGCCGTATATCCGCCGTACAATCTCAGCGATAAATTCCTGCGCCGCATCTGCGAGTGCTCAGAGAAATTGGCACTTGCTTTGGGCACCAAAGGTCTTGTCAACATCCAGTACCTCATTTATGAAGACGAACTGTACGTCATCGAAGTCAACCCCCGCGCCTCCCGCACCATCCCCTACATCAGCAAGGTCACCAACGTACCGATGGTGGATCTGGCGGCACGCGTGATGCTGGGTGAAAAACTGGCCGACCTCGGGTACGGCACAGGTTTGTACCGCACACCGCCGTATTTTGCGGTAAAAGTGCCGGTATTCTCGTTTGAAAAGCTCTCCGACGCCAACTCGATGTTGGGTCCCGAAATGAAATCCACGGGCGAAGTGCTGGGCATCGGTCGCACCGTTGCCGAAGCCTTGTTCAAAGGCCTCACCGCCGCGGGATTTGCCGTCCCCTCACTGCAAGGCGGCGAAGCGGGCATCCTCATCAGCGTGGAAGAAAGCGATTATCCCGATATCATCGCACCGGCAAAACGGTTCTATGATCTGGGACTGAAATTATACGCCACCGCCGGTACCGCCGCGGCGATCGCGCAACTCGGCATCCCCGTCGCCGCCGTCGCCAACGCCGCTGAAAACAGCGAGATCACCGACTTGATGGAATCCGGCAAACTGCATTGCATCGTGTACACGGGCGCGGTGAAAGACGCCACCATCGGCGATTACATCGTCTTGCACCGCCGCGCGATGCAACTGGGTATCCCGTGCCTCACCTCGACGGATACTGCCGACGCGTTGGCACAAATTATGGAGACCCGCTTTAACGGCAAAAATACGGAATTGGTGGATATCAACGCAATGCGCCCCGACCGACAGACATTGCATTTCACC
>JAZOBT010000051.1:0-9094 GCA_045596125.1 Acutalibacteraceae bacterium
AGTCCCAACGTCATCAATTTGATGAGTTGTTCACCCGCAATCTTGCCGATCGCCGCTTCATGGATCAAGCTCGCATCCAAATGATTGGCGGTGATCTCGGGAACGGCACACACGCTGGCGTTATCCATCAAAATAGCATCACACTCGGTGTGACCTGCACACCGCGCGTTACCGTGAATGTGCGAAACAAAGCGCTGCTTGGAGCGATCCCGCGCTACCGAACGGGAAATGACATTGGCAGAACTATCTTCGCCATTGAGATACACGGTAAAGTCCGTTTCGGCGTATTGGTCACCGTGCGTCATCAGCTTTTCGCGAATGAGCAACGTCGCGTTGTCGCCCACTGTGGCGGTGGTGATACGGTTGGTGGAGTCCACACCCTTGATCTGGGTGGTTTCCAGTTCCATCGAAGCGCCGCTTTCCAGATAAATCACGGTGTTCGGATTCATCACACGTTGACCGTTGCCATCACCTTGTCCGTAATGGCGCTCCACATACCGCACACGCGCGTTTTCACCTACATAGAAAGTGTGGATACCGTCGTGACGAGACTCCTCGTCGCCGCCGTTGTGAATGCCGCAACCCGCAACAATGGTGACATCACAATCTGCCCCGATGAAGAAATCGTTATACACCATCTCTTTGAGCCCGCTTTGGCTGAGCACCACGGGAATGTGCACGCTTTCGTTTTTGGTTCCCGCCTTGATGCGGATATCAATACCGGGCTTGTCCTCTTTGGTGACAATGTCAATGTTGGCAGTGGTACTGCGCCCTGCCGTTTGCCCGTTGGAGCGGATGTTATACGCGCCTTCCGGCACGCCGTGCAATTCCGTAACCGCTTCCAACAGTGTTTGTTGGATCTTGTCCATACCGCTCCTCCTTTACTTCAGTTTATCGGTCAACGCCGAGCAGGTGCTCGACGTTCCCAGCAAATGCGGCATTACCTCGGCGGGGGTTCCCACACGCGAGATCTCGCCGCCCGCGATCACAATGATCTTATCAGCAATATTCAGAATGCGCTCTTGATGCGAAATGATGAGGATCGAGCCGCCTTCCTTGGCGTGCATTTTTTCAAACACCTGAATGAGATTTTGGAAGCTCCACAAGTCAATGCCCGCTTCAGGTTCGTCAAAAATCGACAATTTGGTTCCGCGGATCATCACGGTCGCAATTTCAATTCGTTTCAGTTCGCCGCCCGACAAACTGGCATTGACTTCGCGGTTGATGTAATCTTTGGCGCACAGTCCCACCTCGGATAGATAGGAACACGCGCGGGTGACCGACATCGTTTCTCCCGCCGCGAGCGACAGAAGATCATGTACGGTGATTCCCTTAAACCGCACGGGTTGTTGGAACGCAAAACTGATACCGCGCTTGGCGCGTTCGGTGATGCTTAACCCTGTGATATCTTCGCCGTCCAGATAGATAGAACCCTCTGTGGGAGTGATGATACCCGCCACCACTTTGGCAAGGGTAGATTTACCGCCGCCGTTAGGACCGGTAAACGCCACAAAGCGCTCGTCCACGTTTAAGTTAATATCGTGAAGGATCTCCTTGCGGACACCGTCGGCGTCCACGGCATAGGAGATATGTTTTAATTCCAGCATTGTATTTTCCTCCTATTGGATGAGAAAACTCATCACACTAAAGTATAGCACACTGTATTGGAAAATAAAAGGGGGAGAGACAACAATTTTCGAGAAAAAACAAAGACCGAAGCGGTTTCCCGTTTCGGTCTCGGTTGTACATTCGATCAATAGTTGGTAGCGCGCAGGCGGAAGTACGCTTTCGGATGCGCACATACGGGGCACAACTCGGGCGCTACTTTGCCGAAGTGCAAGTGTCCGCAATTGCCGCACTCCCAAATGCAATCGCCATCGCGTGAGAATACCAAGCCGCCCTCAATGTTGGCGAGCAGACGGCGATACCGTTCTTCGTGCGCTTTTTCGATCTTCGCAACGCCTTCGAACAATTCCGCGATCTTGTCAAAGCCTTCCTCGCGGGCTTCTTTGGCGAAGGTGGCGTACATATCGGTCCACTCGTAGTTTTCGCCGGCTGCGGCATCCGCCAAATTCTCCTCCGTGGAGCCAATGCCGCCGTGCAACAGTTTAAACCACATCTTGGCGTGTTCTTTTTCGTTGTTCGCGGTTTCCTCAAACAACTCCGCGATCTGTACGTATCCGTCCTTGCGTGCTTTGGACGCGTAATACGTGTACTTATTACGGGCTTGAGACTCGCCGGCAAACGCGGCTTCCAAATTTGCTTCTGTTTTCGTACCTTTCAAATTCATATGGAAAACCCCCTTTTCATTTGTATCTTCATTATACGGAATATCTTGCCAAAAAGTCAATAGCCAATTGAATGAATAGACAGCCGCAAGCAGAAAAAGATAACGTAGAGGTGAAGGGTATTATGTTACTCAGTCGGGATATCGGCATTGATTTAGGAACTGCCAATACGTTGGTATATGTGCGTGGCAAAGGCGTGGTGATGCGTGAACCGTCGGTGGTGGCGGTGGATCTGCGTCATCGCCGTGTGTTGGCGGTGGGTACCGAAGCGCGCAATATGCTGGGCAGAACACCGGGGTCGATCGCCGCGGTGCGTCCGTTGTGCGACGGTGTGATCGCGGATTTTGATATGGCGGCAGCGTTGCTCAAATATGTCATTCGGCATCAGATCCGCAATCGGTTGTTGCACCGCCCGCGTGTGGTGGTGTGTATCCCGTCGGGCGTGACGGAAGTGGAACGCCGCGCCGTGGAGGATGCCGCACGCAGTGCGGGCGCGCGTGAGGTGGCACTGGTGGAAGAACCGATGGCGGCGGCGATCGGTTCGGGCATTGCGGTGCAGGAAGCCGCAGGGCGGTTGATCGTGGATATCGGCGGCGGTACGTCTGAGGTCGCGGTCATTTCGCTTGGCGACATTGTAACGAAAACGTCCATTCGCATTGCGGGCGATGATTTTGACGAGGCGATCGTGCGATATGTCAAACGTGCCTATAACTTGCTCATCGGCAGACGCACGGCAGAGGAGATCAAGATCCAAATGGGTTCCGCCTATCCGTTGGACAGTGAGATTGCGATGCCGGTCAAAGGGCGCAACTTGGTGGATGGTTTACCGGGGCGGGTGCTGTTGACTTCGGAAGAGGTACGCACCGCTTTGCGGGAACCTGTTCACGAGATCGTGGGGGCGATTCGCCGCACCTTGGAAAACACCCCACCCGAACTGGCAGCAGATATCATTGGCAGTGGTATCACCCTAACAGGCGGCGGCGCTCTGTTGCAAGGACTGGATCTCTTGATTGCCGAGGAAACGGGCATCCCCGTTACGGTGGCGGAAGATCCGCTCGATTGTGTCGCCAACGGCACGGGGTACTGCTTGGAAGCGGGGAGGGTTGGACAATTTCTCGCCCGCGGATGAAAACGCGGTGGTTGATCGCGGCGATTGTGGCCGTTATGCTGATAGCACTCTTAAGTGTTCCCCGCCTCGGTGGAACGGTGATAACACCGTTGCAAACTGCAGTAGCGACCGTCTCACGGTGGGTGAGCGATACGCTGGGTGGACAATGGAAAACGCGATATGAGGCGTCACAGGCGGCACTGACGGAGCAGCGGGAGCAACAAGTCGAGTTGGAAGAACTGCGTCGGCGCAATGCGTGGTATCACGAGTTTTTAGGACTCAAAGCTGAAAATCCCGATTTTATTTTGGCAGAGGGTTCGGTAATTGCCACCGACCCATCCGATCCTTACGGCAGTTTTACCGTGAATGTAGGGTCGTTGGACGAGGTCACGGCGGGTGCGGCAGTGATCAGCGATGACGGGTTGCTTGGTGTTGTGCACACGGTGGGACTCAATTGGTGCACGGTGCGCACGGTGTATCACCCGCAGGTGCACATCAGTGTTGCGGTGAGCCGTACGGGGGAGCGCGGGCGCACCGCCGGTGGCGAGGCGAACAACTTTACGGTGGATACCTTGCCGCGTGACAGTAAGGCGCAGGCAGGTGATTTGTTGGTTACCTCGGGGCTTGGCGGCGTGTTGCCCGCGGGGTTGCTTGTGGGGGAGATCACCGCGGTGGAGCGCAGTGCGGATGGTATGACGGATAGTGCCACAGCGGCAGGGATGCATCCTGTGTTACCCGCTCGTGTAATGCTCATTTTAGACTTTGATGATAAGCCGAAGTGAAAGGGGCGTACTATGTCGGAGTTGGCACACAGCCCTTTGCAACGGTTGCTGAGGCAGTACGCACTGGCGGCGCGCGTTACCGCTTTGTTACCGCTCTTGTTATTACAACAAGCGCCGTTTACAGGTGGTCGTGCGCTGCCGATTGTTGCGGCGATCGCCGCTGTCGGAATGTACGCAACTCCGTTGCAAAGCGCCGCGATCGGGGCGGCGTACGGCTTCTTGTGGGGCGCTTACGCGGATGACGGTGCGGTGTGGTACGTGGCAGGCCTGTTTTTGTTGGGATATGTCGGCGGGCGATTGCCGCGGCGATGGCTCAAAACGACGGCACTCACAGTGGCGGGAGCGTGGATTGCGGGAGCCGATACCGTGATACCGACGGTGCTGGCGGCGATTCCCGTGTACGGGTATGTGGCGTTACTGTTTAGAGAGAAGAGGCGGAAATGGTGAATCGAGCGTGCCGATCGGCGGTTATTTTTTTCGTTTTTTTTGGAGTTTTTTCAATTTTTTTGCTACGCTTGGTGCAGTTGCAGTTGGTACGAGGTGACTACTACGCGGCACTGTCCGAGCAAGGGCGCAGTTCCGTACTTAACGTATCCGCGGCGCGCGGTGCGATCTTGGACCGCGACGGTGCGGTACTGGTGCAGGACCGTGTCGGTTTTTCACTGGTGTTGGACGGCGCTTGGCTACCCGCCGAGAATGTCAATGCAGTGCTGATTGCACTCACCGAGCAGTTGACCGAAGCGGGCGAAACGTGGAACGATCGGTTGCCGTTATCACAGGAGCCACCGTGGACACTGAAGGAAAGTCGATCGTTATATACGCAGTTATCCTTGGCGGAAGATGCGACGGCGGACGAGGTGTTGGCGGCGTGCGCCGCGCGGTATGGCCTTGCTACTGAAAATGAGCCGTTGTGCCGCCGTTTAGCGGGGATTCGGTACACGATGGAGCTGACAGGATTTAACCGCGTGACGCCGTTTGTGTTGGCGAGTGATGTGTCGCGCGAGACGGCGGCATTTGTCGAAGCGCATCCCGAGCGATTTTTTGGAGTGCGTGTGGAGAAGGCGCCGGTGCGTGAGTACGTGTGCGGCACCGTGGCGGCGCATTTGATCGGTACGGTAGGACCTATTTTTGCGGAAGAATATGAGACATTGCGTTCGCAAGGGTATCAGTTAACCGATACCGTGGGAAAGAGCGGGCTGGAAGCGGCATTGGAGAGTACATTGCGCGGTAAGGTGGGGCAGCGGACGTATGTGTGGGATAAAGACGGAGCAGTAGAAAAGGTGCACGAGACCATCGCGGCTGAGGCGGGCAACAGCGTGCAATTGACGATTGACAGCCGCTTGCAGGAAACGGCGCAAACCGTGTTGGAAGATACGATGCGGCGGTTGCGTGAGAAGATACCTACCGAGAAAGAACCGTATGTGGGGCAAGATGTGCAAAGTGGCTCGGTGGTATTGTTGGATGTGCGAACCGGAGGTATACTGGTGGCGGCATCGGCGCCGGGATTTGATTTGAGCACTTACCGCGACACTGCCGGCGAACTGCTGAATGACCCGCAAAAACCGCTTTTTAACCGCGTGCTGTTTGGTACCTTTCCGTGTGGTTCGGTTATCAAGCCCGCCGTGGCGGTGGCGGCGTTATCGGAAGGGATCGTATCAAGTGAACAGGAACTGATTGCGTGTGACGGGGTGTATCACCATTACGAATCGGTGGGGTTCGCTCCGAAATGCTTGGGAAAGCACGGCAAGGTATCGCTTACTAAAGCCTTGCAACGCTCATGCAACGTATATTTTTTCGATTTGGGACGATTGTTGGGTATCGAGCGAATGAACGGGTATTTGCAAGCGTTCGGGCTGGGGCAATCCACAGGTGTGGAATTGTCCGAAACGGTGGGCGTTTTGGCTTCCCCCGACACTAAAAAGGGCGCATGGGTGGCGGGGGATACTTGCCAATGCGCGATCGGGCAGATGGACCAGCGGTTTACGCCGTTGCAACTGGCGGCCTATGCGATGACATTGGCCAATCGTGGTGTACGCTACC
Source organism: Acutalibacteraceae bacterium (assembly GCA_045596125.1). Classification (GTDB taxonomy): domain Bacteria; phylum Bacillota; class Clostridia; order Oscillospirales; family Acutalibacteraceae; genus RGIG3009. The sequence goes on from JAZOBT010000051.1 coordinate 6,219, forward strand.
GCACCCATTTAGTAAAGCGGGTGTTGCGCTATGACGGGACGGTAGTAGAAGAAACACAGCCGCAAGTGGTATCCGTTGTTCAGGCGGATGCCTCTGTTTTTGAGGCAGTGCAACGCGGGATGGAGGCGGTGGTGAGGCGCGGCGGCACAGCGTATACGGCATTTAAGGGAACAACCTACTCGGTTGCTGCCAAAACGGGCACGGCACAAAACAGTCGCACGCGTTCCGACCACGGGATATTTATCGGGTATGCTCCGTTGGAAGATCCGCAAGTTGCGGTAGCGGTTGTGATGGAAAACGGCACATCCGCGCCCGCTGCTGAGGTAGCGCGCGCTGTATTGGATGCCTATTTCGAACAACCGGCCGTCTGAAAAACATTTGATGGTTTACAACACGCTGGCTTTCTGTTACAATGAAAACTTGAAAGGGAGCGATACTATGGATTTTTCTTGTGTCAAGGCGCGAATGCACGCACTTCTCGATTTGGGTGTTCCCGGTTGTGCCATTACCATTCGGCAAGACCACCACGAGTTATACCGGTATGTGTGCGGTGTGACTGACCACGATACCAAACAACCGTTGATCGGTGATGAAGCGTTTTATATGTTTTCTTGTACCAAACCAATCACCGTTACGGCAGTGATGCAGTTGGCAGAACGTGGATTGCTGGATATTGATGCCCCCGTAGCGGATTATCTGCCGGAGTTTGCCGATATCCGTGTACAAGAAGGTGACTGTTTGGTGCCTCCCAAACGCACGATGCTGGTGCGGCATTTAATGACAATGAGTGCGGGTCTTGACTACGATCGCAGTGGCGAACCGCTTTCCACCATGCTTGAGCAACGCGGTAACAAAATGACCACTCGTGAATTTGCCGCCGCCGTGGCGAAGAAGCCGTTATGCTTTCATCCGGGTGAGCGGTTCAAGTATAGTTTTTGTCACGATGTGCTGGGCGCTGTGATTGAGGCGGCGTCGGGCAAGCGGTTCGGTGAATGGTTGCAGGATGAGATCTTTGCACCGCTGGGTATGACGAAAACCGGTTTTTCATTTGAGTTAGAAGGCCGTAAACCGGTCCTTAAGCAGTACGAGTGTTTGCAGGAGACTGGCGAAATTGTAGATATCGGGCATGAGCATCCGTTTTTTTCGCACAACAAAAAGATCGAAAGCGGGGGAGGCGGTTTGGTATCCACGCTGGACGATTATGCGTTGTTTGCCGATGCGATGGCGTGCGGCGGTGTGGGTGCCACGGGTGCACGTATCATCTCGAAAGCGAGCATCGATGCGCTTCGTGAAAATCAACTGGGCACCTTCGTGGAAAGTACCAAATTTTCGTGCGCCGCGGGTCCCGGTTACGGTTATGGGTTAGGTGTGCGCACGTTGATCGACAAAAGTGAGGGCCAGCGCAGTCCGCTTGGAGAATTTGGGTGGGACGGTGCCAACGGCTCGTTCGTGATTGTGGATGTTGATAACCACTTGTCCTTCTCGTTTGTGCAGCATATGCGCAACTGGCCGCGTTTGATGGGCGAGTTTTACGCACCGATTCGTGACGAGGTGTACGAATTGCTCGGATTATGATACATAGCGACGGTAAAAGGAGTTTTAGAAATGGATACCAAGTTTGAATGGTTAGTGGTATTGCAAGCGCAAAACTATCCGACGGTATACGAGGTGAAGGCACAACGGTCGTTGTACCGCGCTGTACCGTTATTGGCAGCGGCGCTGATGGTGGTGGCGTTCTCCAATTTTCTGCAATGGTATGTCAATTTAGCGGCGGCCGCTTGCGCCATCACGTTATTGCTGTGGTATGTATTTTCTCCCGGTGTGCGTGGCTTGCGTCTTTGGCGTCGATCGGATAATACGCCCACAACTCTGTATTTCAAGGACGACTGCATACAGATCACGGTACGCGAGTCATCGTATGAAATGCCGTATACGGCGTTTCGGGCGTTGACCGAAACTGAAACGACGATGTTGCTTCACACCAAAAAAGGTGTGATGATCTTGCCAAAAGATTCACTCACGGCCGGTACATTGGATGAGTTTCGCGTGTTTATGCGGGAGAAGACGTTGCACCAATGGAGATCTGTTGCAACGAACAACCAACCCCGTCGTCGTTCGGTTACGGCGTTGGCAGGGTTTGCCGCCGCGTTTTTGTTGGTGGCGGGTGTGCGCGGTGCGGAGTATATTCGCCGTCCGGTTGTGTTTTCCTCAGAAGGTACTAACAGTTGCACCATCTCGTTGCCACGGTTTATGCAAGAGGCAGCCGTCGATGGTGGAGAGCAATATTATGAGGGAAATGGAATCAGTGTCTCAGTGGATTTTAATTCGATTAAAGAAATACGGGAACAATTTGAATATATTGGATCCAAACAAACTGTTTCTCTGGCATCGTATGCCGCATTTCAGCAAGAACATGGTGGTGCTTATCCCAAGGGAGAATGGGTGAAAAGCACGAAAAACGAGTGGTATATGATGTATGCTGATGGCGCTTGGTATGTGTGCAACATCTTGCATTGGACCGAGGACGGGTGCTGGCAGGTGCGATTCCGTTGCCCCGGCGAGCGACAAGATACCTATTATAACCGCTTCGATAAATGGCGGCAGGAAATCGAATATAACGAATAAAAAGGTGCCCCCAAGGTAGTTTCCAATAAGACAGTATGAGAACATTACTGGCATAGGGTAGCTGCCGTACAGGAGTGCGACAAAAAATTGGCGATACTTGGTTTTCACAACCAGGTATCGCTTTTTTCTATTTTTAAACAGAATGTTTGAATCTTATTGGAGGTACATATGATGCAGGAATTGAACTATATCCGTTGCGGCGATTACTATATTCCCGATATTCGTTTTCCAGAAGAAATCAGACCTATTGG
>JAZOBT010000052.1:0-2499 GCA_045596125.1 Acutalibacteraceae bacterium
GATCACCAGCATCAGTACAGCGCCGTCGGCACGTTGGCCGAGCACAGTACGGGGGTTGACGCCGCCGCCGGTGCCCGAAACTTCAGCCGGTTTACCGTTGATGATCAAAGCGGGACCAAAGCTTACAGCGTCACGTACACCTTTTTCCAGCGCTTGTGCGCCCGACATTTGACCGACGACTAAATGATCATTTTTGTCAAAAGCAATTACAGAAGAGACGGTGCCGGTGCTTCCGCAGACCAATTTGCCGTCTTTGATCACAATGCCGGTGGGCATACCACCTGTGCCGAAGCCATTGGTGTCCACAAACCCGCCGCCGTTGATGCCTGCGACGGCACCGGCGCGTTTGACAAAACCTTCGGTAGTTCTGCCGTCCACTTCTTCACTGAAGCGGGGGAGACAGGCAACCTTAACACGCGAAGGATCTTGCACGATCAGCAATTTACCGGAATAGGATGCGCCGGCAATGTCAATGAGTTCGATGGGCTCGGCAGACTCTTCCTTTTCTGTAAAATCGATGGTCGTATCAGTGGTTTGATCACTTTCCACGATGGTATTCCCGTTAAGGATATCTTCTACTTCACTATTGCTCAGGAAAATGCGCGGCAAGAACTTGAGTGCGCTGGTTTCCTGCATAGTGGTGACAAAAGCATCGCGCGCCGTGGGCGAAGGACCTTTGCACACAATGGCGACCGCACCAAGTACGGTGGCAAGTAACAGGGCGACCGTGACGCCGAGTACGGCGAAAAAGCGGCCTATGAATCGAAGCAACGGATGAACCCGACGGGCACGTGTTGCTGAATGACGCATAACAGACACATCCTTACACAGTAATAGATCTATTGTACACTAACCACTAACGCTTGTCAACGGAAATCCGCTTTACAATACCGGGGATTTATGGTATGATATCGAACGGAAGGGAGGGGTGACGATGAACTTGCCTGTAACGGTTGAAAAAGCAATAAAACGATTGCTAAAAGCGGGATTTGAGTGTTATGTTGTTGGCGGTTGTGTGCGGGATGATTTTTTGGGATTGACTCCGCACGATTGGGATCTGACGACCAATGCTTTACCCGAGCAGATCATAGCAACTTTTGCAGATGAAAGAACGATCCTTACCGGTGTGGAACATGGTACGGTAACTGTAATTTTTGACACGATGCCCTTGGAAATCACCACGTACCGTATTGATGGGGAATATCGCGATCATCGTCATCCCGAAACGGTTCATTTCGTCTCGGATATTACCGAGGATTTACGCAGACGAGATTTTACCGTTAATGCGATGGCATGGAATCCCCAAACAGGACTGTGCGATCCGTTTGGCGGAGCGGTCGACTTGCAATCGCGTACCTTGCGTTGTGTGGGAAACGCTGAGCAGCGGTTTGATGAAGACGCGTTGCGCATCCTGCGTGCTTTACGATTCGCTTCTACCTACGGGTTCTCGATTGAGGACTCAACGGCAAAAGCCTTGTTTGCCTTTGCACCGATGCTTCGCAATGTAGCGGGAGAACGTCTGCAAACGGAACTGAATAAATTGGTGGTCGGCGAACACGCGGGAGAAGTGCTGCGGCAATATGCGCCAGTACTTTTCCCTTTGTTGCCGGAGCTTGAAAAAACGCAAGGAGTTTTGCAATATAACCCCCATCACGATAAGGATGTGTTGGGGCACACCATTGCCGCGCTGGAGGCATCACCCGCGGTTCTCCCCGTGCGGCTGGCATTATTGCTTCATGATTGCGGGAAACCGTATTCCTTTGAATGGATCCGAGAAGGATTCGGTCACTTTCCCAACCATCCCGCAATGGGAGCGGAAATTGCCGAACGGGTTTTGCATCGTTTGAAATACGACCGACGAACGATTGACACGGTGTGCCGCTTGATTCAATACCACGACAACCCCGTCAAAGACGACGATGCCTCTATACGGCGATGGCTTTGCCGCTTGGGCGAACAGGAATTGCGATGGTTATTGGATGTCAAAGAAGGCGATTGTAACGGACACGCGTTGTCGATGCCGTCTGTTCGTAAAGAGGAGTTGGAACTTGCTCGCCAAGCGATCACGCGAGTGATAAGTGAAGGACAATGCATATCGCTTTCGATGCTTGCTGTTAACGGGGAGGATATGTTATCGCTTGGCATCCCTGCGGGGGAAGCGGTAGGCAAAGCGTTGCATTGGATCTTTGAGCGTGTGCTGGACGGAGAGTTGCCAAACGAGCGGGAAGTTCTTCTCAGTACGATAATGCAACAAAAAGACTTGATTATTTGTCAAAATAACGATACAATAAACAGATAGAGTAACAGTATGGAGGAACCACCTGTGGCGAATTTTAAAAGTGAAATTGAACGGCGACGCACCTTTCCAACCATTTCGCACCCCGATGCCGGTAAAACAACATTGACCGAAAAGTGCCTGCTGTACGGCGGTGCGATTGCATCGGCGGGTATGGTCAAGGGTAAAAAATCGATGAAACACGCGGTGTCCGACTGGATGGA
>JAZOBT010000053.1:0-18065 GCA_045596125.1 Acutalibacteraceae bacterium
TTTGTCTTCCTAAGACCGCTTGGCCTCCGACTTAAGATGCTCAACGTGGAAAAGGCGCGTATTGATAAAGTGTACGGCAATGAGAAACTGATTCCCGTTGTGCAGGCGTTGGGCTGCGGTATCGGTGATGATTTTGATATCACGAAGCTGCGCTATGGTAAAGTTATTATTATGGCGGATGCCGACGTGGACGGTGCACACATCAGTACGTTGCTGCTTACGTTCTTCTTCCGTTATATGCGGCCGCTGGTGGATGAGGGGCACGTGTATATTGCACAACCGCCGCTGTACAAAGTTTCCAAGGGTAAACAGGTGCGATACGCGTTCTCGGATGCGGAGCGGGATACGTACATTGCGGAACTCGGCGGCAATGCCGATATTCAGCGGTACAAGGGTCTTGGTGAAATGGATCCCGAACAGTTGTGGGAGACCACGATGGATCCGGCCTTCCGTACGATGCTGCGTGTGGAATTGGCGGATGCGGCTGCCGCGGATGAAGCGTTTACGATTTTGATGGGTGATAAAGTGGAACCGCGCCGCGATTTCATTGAGCGGAACGCGCAGTATGTTTCTAATTTGGATATCTAGGGTGAGCAGTTCTTATGGGAGAAACATTTACCGAACGGGAATTTGTTGTTGGGTTAAGTCAAGAGGAATTCACCCGTTCGCAAATTTTGGCAAACAATGTATTACGCGGAAATCGCGGGATCGGCGGGCGTTTGTTTTCCGTTATCATCATGTTGCTGTGTGTGGCAATGGTGGGAATGGAATTTCGTATTACCCGCCGGATTGATCCGTCGCTGGCGATCATTATGACATTGATGATCGTGGCGGAATTGTGGTTTATGTTAGATGCGCCGCGAAAATTGCGTAAGAAAAATGAATTGTTATATACGATGTCGCGGTTTTCGGGACATAGTTTTGACGGTGTAGCCACGGTAAATGAATTTGGTGTTACCAAATGTACCGTGGATGAGCGTACACATGTGGGTTTTTCACAGTGTGCGGCGTATATTGAAACCGAAGATATGCTAATGTTTTGTATGACGCAAGGAAAATCAATTGTGATTCCTGCGCGGTGTTTGACAGTGGAAGACGCCGAATATACCAAAAAAGCGGCATTTGCGGTGGTATCGCCTACCAAACGGTATGTGTTGGCACAAATTTCGCCGAAATTGGAAAACAAACAGCCTATCGGTAACATTTTAAAACCGATGGAAGTTGAAGAGTTGCTTCGTGTACGGGTGGAATATACCGCGGCTGAATTAAAATCCGGTTTGACGGATACCGCCGTGCAAAACTTCTTTGAAAATTTTTTTCAAAAAATGTTAGTTGCTGTATTTTTTACGATCCTGTTTTACTTTACGATGGAAATGATGCCGCTACCGTTTTTCTTGATGAGCTTGGTGGTGTTGTTTTTATCGGATATCATCACGGTGCGGATGCGTGCCAGACGGGCGATTCGTGTATCCGACGGGGATGTATGTCGTGTGCAATTGATCCTTACGGAACAGTATTTGCAGATTGCGGGGAAAAGCGAGCACGTGCGCCGTATGAAAGTGCCGTGGGAATCCATCACCCGTGCGGTGGAACGCCCGAAAGAAGTAGAGTTTTATGCGCAAACGCGAATTTTGACGGTACCTAAGCGGTGTATTGAAGATATGGATGAATTGCGTACGATCGTTGACAGGTGTATGAAGAAATAAGGTCGTGAGGTGAAATCGATGGTGTATGAAAAACCGTGCCGTTTTCCGACGGACGATCCCGATCGACTGTGGATTTTGTTGGCGGGACGCAGTATGTCCTCTGCCGAAGCAATGCGTTGGTGGAATCGACTGTCCGGCAGACGCGCTGTGATACCGATCATGAGTCTATTACCGTTGGCTCTTTTTGTGTTGGAAGAGTTCTATGCCTTTGCGAATAGTGAATCGGTTTGGGAAGCCGTTATCGGTATTGTATTGTTACTGGTATGCAGTTTATTGACGTTGATCGGTGTGTATCGTGTTTTTAAAAGCACCAAAGATCGGCAGTTGCAACGGTTTGCCGCTTATGAGGCAGATACAAAACGGCAAGCGATCGGATCGCGCATTGCGTTTTACGGGAATCGGATTTCGGTTACCACATTGCGTGGGACCACGGTGATGCATTTCTCTGATGTGCGATACTTTGTGGAGACGATGGAGGGCTTTGCCCTGACCGACGGTGTCCGTTGGATCATTTTGCGGGCGGGCGATCTGATCGCTTTTGATGCACAGTTAATTCGTGAGTATTTGAGTGAGCGCTTGGAAAAACGCGTGATACACGTGTGCAGTGCTTTACGGCCGCAATTGACTGAGCCGTTACCGATTCCGTACATCCCCGAAGAGGCGCCTTGTTTTGTAACAGCAACTATGCCGTTTGAAACCAGTTCGTTGTACCGCGCACGCAACAAAAAGACACGGGCTTTGTTTACGGCAATGAGCATTCCGCTGGGTGTGATTATGGGATTGATCCTTGGCGGTTTTGTAATTATGACCTCGTGGGTGTGGGTGGATACCGCTTTGCTGAGTGTGGGTGCTGTCATATTCACTTGGTTGATTTCATTAATCGCCCTTTCGCGGTGTCGGCCTAGAAAATCAAACCAGCCGCTTTGTGTGCAGTTCCAACCCGACGGTGTACGTATCGCGGCGCTGGGTGATGCACAGTTTTGTGTGAAAGAGCGGCTGTATCCCACGGCGGAAAAAGACGGTGTGCGATTGCACTTTATGAATCGTGAGACGTTATTTATCCCCTACCGTACCGCCGATCGCGAAGATGTTTTAAAAGCGTTGGTCGGCGTGACCGAAACGCTTGACAATAGAGAATGAAAACTTCTTTCCCAAAAGTAAAGGAGAAACAGTATGGACGAGCAAATCACCGTACAGAGCAAATTGATCAACGTTGATCTGGAAAAGGAAATGAAAAAACGGTTTCTGGAGTATTCCATGTCCGTTATCGTGGCACGTGCGTTGCCCGATGTGCGTGACGGTTTGAAGCCGGTACATCGCCGTATTTTGTATACGATGCACGAGCGTAACCTGACGCCCGAAAAGCCGTACCGTAAGTGCGCGGATACGGTTGGTGCGGTGTTGGGTGGATATCATCCGCACGGTGATGCGTCGGTGTACGATGCGATGGTGCGTATGGCGCAGGATTTTTCACTGCGGTATCCGCTGATTGACGGACACGGCAACTTCGGTTCGATCGACGGACATCCTGCCGCGGCGTATCGTTATACCGAGTCGCGTATGTCCAAAATGTCGTTGGATATGTTGGCGGATATCGAAAAAGAAACCGTCGATTTTGTACCCAACTATGACGACCGTTTGGAAGAGCCGGTGGTGTTGCCGTCGCGCTTCCCCAATCTGCTCGTGAACGGATCGACAGGTATTGCCGTCGGTATGGCGACGAATATTCCGCCCCACAATCTGCGCGAGGTCGTGGATGGCATTTGCTTGCTCATTGACAATCCCGAGGTGGGCTTGCCGGATATTATGGAGTGCATTAAAGGTCCCGACTTCCCCACCGGCGGTGTTATTATGGGGTACGCGGGTATTCGTGCCGCGTATGCCACGGGCCGCGGCCGCATTATCGTGCGCGCCAAGACCGATATTGAAGAACACGGCGATCGGTATCGTATTGTGATCACCGAGATCCCGTATCAAGTGAATAAGTTAAATTTGGTGAAATCCATCATCGAATTGGCGGATGAGAAGCGCATTGAAGGCATTCGTGATGTGGTTGACCATTCCAGCCGCGAAGGTATGCGAGTGGTGATCGATCTGAAGCGCGATGCCAATCCGCAGGTGGTGCTCAACCAGTTGTTTGCCTACACGCAAATGCAAGTGACGTTTGGTGCGATTATGTTGTCGCTGGTGAACGGTGTGCCGCGCGTTCTTAACCTGAAAGAAATGTTGCAAGAGTACATCAAGTTCCAGTGTGAGGTTATCACGCGGCGCACGATGTTTGAACTGCGCAAAGCCAAAGAGCGCGAGCACATTGTGGAAGCGCTTAAGGTTGCGGTTGATTTTATTGACAAGGTCATCTCCATCATTCGTAATTCGGCAGATCCCACGGCGGCAAAGCAGGGATTGATGGAAGCGTTCGGATTTGACGAAATTCAAGCCGCCGCGATCGTGGCGATGCGTTTGGGTCAGTTGTCGGGTCTGGAACGCCAGAAGATCGAAGATGAACTGGCGGCGCTCCGCGCAAGAATTGCGGAGTTGGAAGGCATTTTGGCGGACGAAAACAAGATTCGCGCCATCGTGAAAGAAGAATGCTTGAAGATGCGGGATAAGTACGGTGATGATCGCCGTACCGAGATCTCGATGGTGTCGGGCGAAGTGGATATTGAGGATCTCATTCCCGAAGAGGAATGTGTGCTCACGCTTTCGCAACGCGGATACATCAAGCGTCAATCGCTGGATGAGTACAAAGCGCAACACCGCGGCGGCAAGGGTATCAAGGGTACCACTAACCGCGACGAAGATTTCACCGAAACGATGTTCTTGTGTTCCAGCCACGATATGGTGATGTTCTTCACCACGGCGGGTCGCGTGTATCGTTTGAAGTGTTACGAAGTGCCGGAAGGTACGCGCACGTCGCGCGGTATGAATATCATCAATCTGCTGCCGCTGATGCCGGAAGAGAAAGTCAGTGCGATGATTCGCGTTTCCGAATTCGGTGACGATCAATATTTGTGCATGATCACCCGCAAGGGTATCATCAAGCGTACACGGTTGAGTGCGTATTCGAATGCTCGTAAGAGCGGTTTGATTGCGGTGGATCTCGACGAAGGCGACGAGTTGGCGTGGGTGCAACTCACCGACGGGTATCAAAACCTGCTCGTGGGTACGCGCAAAGGTATGGCGATCTGCTTTGATGAAAACGACGCGCGCGTTGTGGGCAGAACCGCTCGTGGCGTGAAAGCGATTACGTTGGCTGAGGGCGACGAAGTTGTGGGTATGGCGATGTGCGAACCCGATAAACTGTTGCTCACCGTTACCGAAACCGGTTACGGACGCCTGAGTGAGCTGTCGGATTACCGCGTGCAATCCCGTGGCGGTAAGGGCCTTACCAACTACCACACCGAGGAATACGGTGATGTTGCCGCGGTGCGTATGGTATCGATGGATGAAGACGTGATTATGATCTCGGCAAACGGTATCATCATTCGCACACCGGTGGATGAGATCCGTCAATGCCGCCGCCCGTCCAAAGGTGTCACGGTGATGAAATTCCGTGTGGACGGCGACCGCGTGGTATCGCTGGTGCAAACGCCGCGTGAAGAAGAACAAGAAACCGAAGAAGCGGTGGCCGAGGAAACGGTGACCGAAGAATAAGTAACAAAAAGGAGGGATCGGTATGTCGAAGGTAATTGCTGCTATTTCGACACCGGTCTCTCCTGCCGGTTTAGGCGTTATTCGTATATCGGGTGACGGTGCGGTATCGCTCGCGGCGCGGGTGTTCACACCCATGAACAAAGAACGCCAAGTCACCGAGCTTGGCGGGTACCAAGCAGCATACGGTCACGTGAAAGACGCCGAAGGCATCATTGATGAATGTATTGCCACCGTATTTCGTGCACCGCACAGCTATACGGGTGAAGATGTGGTTGAATTTTCGTGCCACGGCGGTGTGTATTTGTTGCAGCGCACGTTGCGTGCCTTGTTTGAGGCGGGTGCGGTGCCTGCCGCGGCGGGTGAATTTACACGGCGCGCGTTTTTAAACGGCAAGGTGGATCTCACCCGCGCCGAGGCGGTGATGGATTTAATTGGTGCACAAGGGCGGTTGGCGGCAAAGACGGCGCTTGCGACGCGTGAGGGTGCGGTGTTTCAAGCTTTGCAACCCGTCAAGCAATCGCTTATTGAATTGCAAGCACAGATTGCCGCGTTTGTGGATTATCCCGATGACGATATTCCCGAACTGGAACCGTCGGCTTTGGAAACGGGTCTTACGCAAGCGATGGCGGTGATCGAAAAGTTGCTCGCCACCTACGATGCGGGGCACGTGTTGCGGCACGGCATTGATACCGCCATTGTGGGCAGCCCCAATGTGGGAAAATCCACGTTGATGAACTGTTTGGCGGGGTACGATCGCAGTATTGTCACCGATGTGGCGGGTACCACCCGCGATGTGGTGGAGGATACCGTGCGTATCGGCGAGTTGTGTTTGCGATTGTCCGATACGGCGGGTATCCGTTCTACCGACGACACGGTGGAAGCGATCGGTGTGGAGCGGTCGCGCAAGCGGCTGGAAAGTGCGGCGCTGATACTTGCCGTGTTTGACAGTTCGCGTGAGTTGTCGGCGGATGATCGCGATTTGATACGCACTCTCCCCCGAGACACGACGATCGCCATTCTCAACAAGCAAGACTTACCTGCAAAAATCGACAAAGAGTATATTTATTCGTCGTTTCAACATGTTGTATGCATGGAAGCGGCGACGGGTGAGGGTAAGGACGAGCTGGAGCGTGTGATTGCCGCGGTGACGGGGATCCATCGTTTGGATGAAGCGGAACCGTTGCTTGCCACGGAGCGTCAGCGTGATTGTGTGCGGCGTGCGCACGAGGCGTTGCAGGAAGCGGTGGAGGCACTGCAACTGGGATTGTCGCAGGATGCGGTGTCGGTGAGTGTGGACGGTGCGCTGTCGGCGCTGTTGGAATTGACGGGCGAGCGTGCTACCGAAGCGGTGGTTGACGGCATCTTTGCTCGTTTCTGTGTTGGGAAATAAAGAATCTAAAAAAGTCGTTCTTCCCATTAAGGAAGAACGACTTTTTGCTTTATTTATTTTGCAATGAGGCTTTGACCGTCCATTTCGACGGGTTGTTCCATTTTCAAAATTTCCAACATCGTGGGAGCAATATCGCACAGGCGACCGCCCTCACGCAGAGCACAATCGTAACCGACCACGCAGAACGGAACGGGGTTGGTGGTGTGCGCCGTGAATGGCGAACCATCGTCTTCCGCCATACGGTCGGCATTGCCGTGGTCGGCGGTAATGAGCGCAACACCGCCCATTTCCAACACGGCATCGACGGTTTTGCCGACGCAGGTGTCCACCGCTTCGACAGCGGCTTTTGCGGCATCAAACACACCGGTGTGACCCACCATATCGCAGTTGGCATAGTTCAAGATGATAACATCGTACTTGCCGGAGCGGATCTTTTCTACCACCGCGTCGCACACGGGATAGGCGCTCATCTCGGGTTGCAGGTCATAAGTGGCAACTTTGGGAGAGTTGATCAGCACGCGGTCTTCGCCGGGGAACTCGCGTTCCACGCCGCCGTTGAAGAAGAACGTGACGTGTGCGTATTTTTCGGTTTCCGCAATGCGCAGTTGGGTCATATCGTTTTTGCCCAAGTACTCGCCCAGCGTGTTGTTCAGCGATTGCGGCTTGAAAGCCACTTGCACATTGGGCATGGTCGCGTCATATTGTGTCATACACACATACGTCAGCGGGAAGAAACCGTTTTTGCGCTCGAAGCCTGCAAAATCGGCATCCACAAAGGTGCGGGTGATCTCACGTGCGCGGTCGGGACGGAAGTTGAAGAGCACCACGCTGTCCCCCGCTTTGATCTTGCCGTTGGTATCGCACACGGTGGGAACAACAAATTCATCTGTCACGCCGTTTTCATAGGAAGCCGCCATCGCCGCCACGGCATTGGCGTTTTGTTCGCCCTCGCCGTAAACCATTGCCGCGTAGGCTTTTTCCACGCGATCCCAACGGTTGTCACGGTCCATTGCATAGTAGCGACCCATAACGGTAGCGATACTACCGATGCCGATCTCATCGAGTTTCTTTTGCAGTTGTGCCACAAAATCCTTACCCGAGGTGGGCGGAACATCGCGGCCGTCCATCAAGCAGTGTACAAATACTTGCTCTACGCCGCTTTGCTTTGCCATATCTAACAAGCCAAACAGATGTGTTAAGTGGCTGTGAACGCCGCCATCGGACAACAGACCGATGAGATGCAATGCGTGCGATTTCGCATTTTGCATAGCGGCACACAATGCTTCGTTCTTTTGGAAATCACCGTCCTGAATGGATTTGGTGATGCGAGTGAGTTCTTGATACACCACGCGGCCGGCACCGATGTTGGTGTGGCCGACTTCGCTGTTGCCCATCTGACCGTCGGGCAAACCGACATCCATACCCGAAGCACCGATAGCGGTGAAGGGGTTTTCGGCAAACAGACGCGACAGGTTCGGGGTGGCGGCAGCGTGAATCGCATTGCCTTCCGTATTTTCATCCAATCCGAAACCGTCCATAATGATGAGGACCAACGGTTTTTTCATACCTATCATCCTTTCCACAGGAAACGGGCGCAAGACCCGAAGATCTTGCGCTCGCTTTGTCGAATATAGTCTTATTTCGCGGCAGCCACGATGGTAGCAAAATCTGCAGGCTTGAGCGAAGCACCGCCGATGAGACCACCGTCAACATCCGATTGTGCCAACAGTTCTGCGGCATTCGCGGCGTTCATCGAACCGCCGTATTGGATGGTGAGTTCAGCCGCGGCTTTTTCGGAGTACAGTCCCTTGACCACACCACGGATCAGCGAGCAAACTTCGTTTGCCTGTTCCGCCGTTGCGGTGCGGCCGGTACCGATCGCCCATACGGGCTCGTACGCCACGATAACACGGCTGAGTTCTTCTTCGGACACGCCGCCGAGCGCGATCTTAGTTTGCATGGCAACCACTTCGCCGGTCACGCCTTGTTCACGCTGCTCCAGATACTCGCCCACGCACAGGATAACGGTCAAACCCGCATCCAACGCGGCGCGCATACGCTGTTGCACAGTCACATCCGTATCACCAAAATAGGTGCGGCGCTCGCTGTGGCCCAAAATGACGTAGCCAACGCCCATCGCTTTGAGCATCTCAGCCGAGATCTCACCGGTGTAAGCGCCGGATTTTTCCCAATGACAGTTTTGTGCGGCAACACCGATCTTGCTACCCTTGACCGCTTCCAGCGCGGCAGGCAGATCCACAAACGGAACGCCCACTACAACGTCACACGTTGCATCGGCAACCAACGGCTTGATCGCTTCGATCAATTCGGTTGCTTCGGCGGGGGTCTTGTTCATTTTCCAGTTACCCGCAATGACATACTTGCCCATACTTTTAAACACTCCTTATTTATCACTCATAGCCACAATGCCGGGAAGTTCTTTGCCTTCAAGGAATTCCAGCGAAGCGCCGCCGCCGGTGGAGATGTGGCTCATCTTCTCACCAAAGCCCAACGTGTTAACGGCTGCCGCGGAGTCGCCGCCGCCGATGATGGTGGTGGCATCCGTCTCTGCCAAGGCTTTCGCCACGGCGATGGTGCCTTCTGCCAACGTGGGGTTCTCAAACACGCCCATCGGGCCGTTCCATACGACCGTCTTTGCGTTTTTCACTTCGGTAGCGAACAATTCCGCCGTCTTCGGGCCGATATCCAGACCCATTTGGTCGGCAGGAATGGCATCCGCCGCTACGACTTCGATATCAATGGGGCCATCGATCGGATCGGGGAATGCTTTTGCGATCTTGCAGTCGATGGGCAACAACAGCTTAACGCCCTTCGCTTCAGCGCGAGCGAGCATCTCGCGGCAGTAGTCGATCTTCTCGCTGTCCAAAAGCGAGGTACCCACGCCGTAACCCTTCGCGGCGAGGAAGGTGTATGCCATGCCGCCGCCGATGATGAGGGTGTCGGCTTTGTTGAGCAGGTTTTCGATAACGTTCAGCTTATCGGCAACTTTGGCGCCGCCCAAAATGGTAACGAACGGGCGAACCGGATCTTCCACGGCATTGCCGAGGAACTTGATCTCTTTCGCCATCAAATAGCCGTTCGCGGATTCTTCCACATAGGAAGCCACGCCCACGGTGGAGCAGTGTGCACGGTGAGCCGCACCGAACGCATCGTTGACAAACAGATCTGCCAAGGACGCCAGATCGCGGGAGAACGCTTCGCCGTTCTTGGTCTCCTCCGCGCGGTAGCGGGTGTTCTGCAACAGAACAACGTCGCCCTCTTTCATTTCGGCAACGGCTTTCTTAGCATTGTCGCCTACGACGGTATCGTCAGCGGCAAACACCACGGGACGGCCGAGTTTTTCTTCCAAGCGCACAGCCACGGGAGCGAGCGACAATTCCGGCTTGGGTTCGCCCTTCGGCTTGCCGAGGTGAGAGCACAAAATAACTTTTGCGCCTTGGTCAATCAAATACTGAATGGTGGGCAGTGCCGCCACGATGCGGTTTTCATCGGTGATGACACCGTTTTTCAGCGGTACGTTGAAATCGCAACGAACCAATACACGTTTTCCCTGAACCTTCAGATCTTCAATGGTTTTTTTGTTCAAAAGATTCATATGAATTCCCCTTTCATACTTGTGGCGTTTCACTTCCACCGGAAAGAGAAACCCCATACATAACCTATTTTACTCTTTTTTACCACTTAATGCAAGTGCTTGACAAAAAAAGACAAACTTTTGCGCCAAAACATAGGTTAATGCTTCCATTTCCGCTGACGTTTGCGGTTGTAACGAATGGTAAGCCAGATATACAGTGCAGTCAGTAATACCAAGACGATGATGAGCGCGACGGTCCAGCCCGAGAAAAGAACATTGCGGACCCCTTCCCAAGCGGAATACAAAATGCTGTGCGGTGCGTTTTCGCCTGCCACCAGATCGGTTTTGGCGATCTCTTTGCCGTCGAGATAGAGCGTTACCGTGCCGAGTGAAGTTCCTTTTTCAATAGGGGCACGATACTTTTCTTGCAAATAGGTTACCTCGCGGGTAACTTTGGTAAGATCGGTGCCCTTGGCGACAACGGTGTTGAGGTCTTCGGTAGGAACGAGAGACAAATATTGTCGTTCGGCGCAACCGCTGACGGGAACGCGGCCGACGGGTTCGTCCTTGTGCAACAGGGTTTGATACTGAAATCCAATCAGCCCCCAACGAATCAGCAAGCGGGCGTCAGCGTACGCGATATTGGTGATTTTGCCATCGCTGTCTTTTCGCGGTGCACCCATAACCACCGCCATATAATCATATCCGTCCAGACTGCCGTATTCTACGATACTCATTTCGGTGAGCGTGCCGCCGGTACGGCCGCCTACGGCGTAGGTATAGAATGCCGACGAGGATTGGCGGAGCATATCGTTACTGCTCGGCCAACTGCGGCGCGAACCGCCCGTGACCGGTTGCACGGTCCATTCGGTGAGCTCCAACATTGCGGCGATTTCAGAATACTGCATGGCATACCGCGTAAAAGTCACCACGTCGCGGGCAGACATATATTGTCCTTCCTCGTTCAATCCAATGACATTGGTGAAGTGCGAATTGCTGCACCCCAGTTCGGCGGCGAAGGAGTTGAGCCCTTCCACAAACGCTTCGGGCGAACCGGATAATTTGTTGGCAAGGGTGACGGCGCAATCCGCGGCGGTTTGTATGGTACAAAGGGTTAACAGATCGCGGAGCTTCCACGTTTCGCCGAAGTCCATCAAAGCAACGTGCAGGCCGGTGCCCGCCACATAATGGTTAAATAGCGGCAGGGTGTATTCGGCGGTGGTGTTGTCGATGTCTATGTTTTGTTCGGTGATGAGTTTCATTGCGTAGCCGACCATAGCAACGCGCATGAGCGCACCCGGTTGGTAGCGGGTATCGGCTTCTTTTTCGTACAGTACCACATCCTGCTCGGGTTGCATACCGATATACAGCATCATTGCCGAGGGTGATGTGATCTTTTCGTCTTCACTTTCGGGGAATTCGTACAGCAATCGATCGGCGCTGACGGAGAACACGCTGACACAAAACAGGAGTACAGCGAGCAATACAGCGGCGAGACGCCGACAGAGGCGGGTGGACATAGTGTTCAGCTCCTATAGCATTAATCATCAAAAATAAACTTGGTATTCGTACAAACTTGCGCAATCTTGTCTCTCAATTTAATGAAATCGGCAAACGCTTCGGGTTTTTGATGGGGGTTGCGCAGGATGGCGGCGGGATGGAACATACCCATATACAGCACACCGTTCTTTTCAAAAAACTCACCGTGCTGGCGAGTAACTTTGAAATCGGGCGAGATCATACGGAAAGCGGCCACACGACCAAGGCAGACGATGATCTTAGGACGGATATGCGCAATCTGGTCTGCCAGCCAGTGCGCGCACGCGTCTTGTTCTTCCGGCAACGGATCGCGATTGTGCGGCGGGCGACATTTTACCATATTGGCGATGTAAATGTTGTGTTTTCGGGATAATCCGACCGCTTCCAACATGGTATCCAACAATTTGCCGCCGCGACCGACAAACGGCTCGCCTTGCAAGTCTTCATTTTCACCGGGACCTTCACCGATAAACAACACCTCGGCTTGCGGATTGCCGACACCGAAAACCACGTTATGGCGTGTTTCACACAAACCGCAAGCGCGACAGTTGTGACAAGATTGTTCCAGTGCACGAAAAGTGGTTTCGTTCATACCTCTCCGCCTCCCCTTATATTACATTTATATACTATAGCATAAAGCGAGGGCGAAGTAAAGAAAAACGGTACAAACTTTTTGAAAAAGCCGTTTGTGAAATAAAATGTTTCATGTGAAACATTTTATGAAAATATTTGCTTGTTTTGCATTTTCCTCTTTTCATACCGAGAAAAGTGTGCTATGATAGCACCATAACGGTGTTGATAAGAGGTGAAAGTATGGGAAAGATCATTGCCGTTGTTAACCAAAAGGGCGGTGTCGGCAAAACGACTACTACTGTCAATCTTACATCGGCGGTTGGCGCCGCAGGGAAACGATGTTTGTTAGTGGATCTGGACCCGCAGGGCAATGCCACAAGCGGTATGGGAATTGATAAGCGTGCAGGCGGTGTTTCGGTGTACGATTTGTTGATCGGTAACACCGAGCCGACAAGTGCGGTGCAAAAAACACCTTTTGTCAATGTGGAGGTGTTGCCGTCCAGTATGCAGTTGGCGGGTGCCGAGATCGAAATGGTAGAACTGAGCCGTCGTGAGAACCGCTTAAAAGCAGTATTGGCGGTTTTACGCGATCAATACGATTATTTGTTTATTGATTGTCCGCCTTCATTAGGGCTGTTGACACTTAATGCCCTGTGCGCGGCGGATACCGTGCTGGTGCCGATCCAATGCGAGTATTACGCGCTGGAAGGATTGTCGCAACTGATGACGACGGTGCGCCAAGTAAAGCGTTTGTATAACCCAAATTTGGAGTTGGAAGGCGTTTTGCTCACGATGTATGACGGGCGACTCAACCTCACACAACAAGTGGTGGCGGAAGTGAAGCGGTTTTTCCCGCGGAAAGTATTTGCCACGCCGATTCCGCGCAGTGTGCGATTGTCGGAGGCGCCGAGTTTCGGGAAACCCATCAATTATTACGATAAGCACTCCAAAGGTGCGTTGGCATACGATAAATTAGCCAAAGAATTGATTAGCAGGAGATAGGAGGAGAGAGTATGGCTGCCAAAAAAGGCGGTTTAGGACGAGGCTTGGAGGCACTGTTTGCCGACAACGCCGTGGAAGAGCAAGGAAAAACCGTTTCGTTGCGCATTTCGGATATTGAACCCAACCGCGATCAGCCGCGAAAACAGTTCGATGAGGCGGCACTGGCGGATCTTGCGTCCTCCATTGAACAACACGGCGTGTTACAACCATTACTGGTGCGACCGTTGCCGAGCGGCGGCTATCAATTGGTGGCGGGCGAGCGGCGTTGGCGGGCATCGCGGTTGGCGGGACTTACGGAAGTGCCCGTTGTGGTGCGCGAAATGAGCGATCAAGAGGCATCGGAACTGGCATTGATTGAAAACCTGCAACGGCAGGATTTAAATCCGATGGAAGAAGCAATGGGCTATCGCACACTGATGGAGCAATACGGTATGACGCAGGAAGAAGCGGCACACGCGGTGAACAAGTCGCGTCCCGCGGTGGCAAATGCGCTGCGATTGCTGAATTTGCCCGAAGAATTGGCGGAGTTGGTGCGCAGTGGGCAATTGTCGGCGGGCCACGCGCGTACGTTATTGTCGTTTGATTCGCCGGAAGCCCAAAAATCAGCCGCTGAGGCGGCGATTGCGCAGGACTTATCCGTGCGTGCGCTTGAAAAAATGGCGAAAGCGGCTAATACAACGCGCCCGAAACGGGAAACGCACCGTCGGGAGACGTTGTTTAATGAGGTCGAGATCGTGCTGACCGAGCAAATGGGGCGTAAAGTTAAGGTGCTCGGCAAAGGCGAAGGCGGCATTTTGCAGTTAGAATTCTATTCAAAAGAGGATTTACAAACGCTGGCGCAGATTCTTGTGCCGCAGGAATAAGAGGAGGAGACAACAATGGTAGATATTAAATTGGTACGTACCAATCCGGATTTCGTGAAAGCGGCGGTGCGTAAGCGTGAAATGGTGTTGGATGACGTCATTGACGAGATCTTGGAGATTGATACACAGCGCCGTCAGCTGTCGGGCCAGAACGATGCGCTCAAAGCGGAGCAAAATGCGGCGTCCAAGCGCATTCCGCAGATCAAAAAAGAAGGCGGCGATGTATCCGCCATTATGGCAGAAATGAAAGAATTGTCTGCTAAAATCAAAGAAGCCGATAGTAAAATCGGTGAATTGGAAGAAAAGCAGAAAAATTTACTGTTGGCGATCCCCAACCTGCCGGATGCAGACCTGAAAGAAGGCGGCAAGGAGAATAACGAGCCGGTGCATTATTTCGGTGAACAGCCGCAGTTCTCGTTCCCGATCCGCAATCACGTGGAGTTGTGTGAGAGTTTGGGCCTCATCGACTACGAGCGCGGCGCGAAGATCGCGGGTAACGGTTGCTGGGTATACCGCGGTTGGGGCAGCCGTTTGGAATGGGCGATCTTGAATTTCTTCATTGATGAACACCTGCGTGACGGCTATGAGTTCATTTTGCCGCCGCATATGCTGGGCTACGAGTGCGGTTACGTGGCAGGTCAGTTCCCGAAATTTGAGGATGAGGTGTACTGGATCCAAAATCCCACCAGTTCCGATCGTAAATTTATGCTTCCCACGGCTGAAACCGCGTTGGTAAACCTCCATCGCGATGAGATCATTCCGCGCGAGGAGTTGCCGCGCAAGTATATTGCGTACACGCCTTGCTACCGCCGTGAAGCGGGCAGCTATCGTTCGGAAGAGCGCGGTATGATTCGCGGTCACCAGTTCAATAAGGTGGAAATGGTGCAGTATACCACCGCAGAAGGCTCCGATGCGGCGTTCGAAGAGCTTGTCGGCAAGGCAGAACGCTTGGTGCAAAAGCTTGGCTTGCACTATCGCTTGTGCAAACTGGCGGCGGGCGACTGTTCTTTCTCTATGGCGCGCACCTCGGATATCGAAGTGTGGATTCCGAGTATGGGCATTTATAAGGAAGTTAGTTCCGCGTCCAACGGTCGCGATTATCAGGCGCGCCGCGGCAACGTGAAATACCGTGATGAAAACGGCAAGTTGCAGTTGGTGCACACACTGAACGCTTCGGGCTTGGCAACCAGCCGCGTGATTCCCGCGTTGGTGGAGCAATATCAAAACGAAGACGGTTCGGTGACGGTACCTGAAGTGTTGCGTCCCTATTTGGGTGGCTTAGAGGTTCTCAAGCCCTAAGTTTCACGTGAAACAAGGTCAGTTCGAAACCATCCTGACCCTGCGGCATGACCGCAGAAATCAAAACTATGGAGGCGATTTCGTTGAAACGCCAAAAAACAGTGGTATATTTGGCACACGGCGGTGTCATCGCGGCATTGTATGTCGCGATGACCGTGTTGTTGCAACCGTTGGGCTTCGGCCCGATCCAATGTCGCTTATCGGAAGTATTAACGATTCTTCCCGTGTATACGCACGCGGCGATACCGGGGCTTACTGTTGGGTGCTTTTTGTCGAATTTGATCGGATTGTCGACGGGCGCAAATCCAGCCGGTGGGTGGGATTTGATACTCGGCACCGCCGCGACGGGAATTGCTGCGTGGATGACGTATATTCTACGGAATGTGCGTTGGCGCAAACTGCCGATTTTGGCAACGTTGCCGCCAATTGTGCTTAATGCGTTGATCGTAGGTGCGGAATTGTATGTGGTGTACGGCGGATTCCCGTTGATAACGCATATGGCGCTGGTAGCTTTGGGACAACTGGTTGCCTGCACGGTGGGTGGATTGCTGATGGCGGTGACAATGGAAAAGAGCAGAATAGCACACAGATTATAAAAAAGCGGACGCTGTGCGTCCGCTTTGTGCTGTTAAGAGAGCTGCCGTATCAAATAATCGATGCCGTAACAGAGACCGTAGATCACAGGTTGGTGTGCCAGATAAATCCAAAGAGACAGTTTGCCGATGCGCGAGAACAACGGGATGTGTCGGCGGTGCATCCATTTGGGGTAGTGGCGGTGCCACGTGCCAGCGTAACAGCCGCCCAGAAAACAGAAAAACCATGGGAGCAACGGGAAGTAATCCGCCGTGAGGCTGACGGGGCACAACCCCAGTGCATAGAGGAACGGGTTATTCAGCGGTGCTTGCGGGACGGGCAAGATAAACAAACCGCGGATCCCAAAATAGCCGCCATCGGAAGACGGCACGTGCAGGCAGAAGATAAACAGGACCGCGCATACAACGAGGCCGATCCAAGCGGGGATAAACCGAATGGTCGGGCGCAGAAGTACGTATAAGAGAATGCACGCCGCTAGGCATTGCAGAATACCGAACCAAATGAGCGAACTCGAATGTAAGAACCCTGCTTTGACGGCAAGGTATAACACTAACGAAAGCAAAGCCGATACGGCGGCAAGACACAGACCTCGCTTTAGGTTGTTGTGCGACAGATTACAACAAATGCCGCAGATAAAAATAAACAACCCTGCGAAAAACGGTTCTGCCGGCGTAAAAAACTCAAAGAGCGTTTGCGAAAAGGGAATATTAAAAATATAACCAATTGTATAAAACGTGTGGTAAAATACCATTAGAATAACACAAAAGCCGCGTAATTCGTCCAAAAAGTGAATGCGGCGGTGTGATGATGAATGACTCACGGTGTTTTCCTCCCGAAAAAGAGTGGTTACGAGTATTGTACCACATTTTAACGGCGAGTGGAATAAAAATTTAAAATAACGGGTGAAAACTATGGCAGGGTTATGGGGAACGATCGTTAATGTGATCGCGGTGCTGGTTGGCGGCGCGATCGGATTGTTACTGAATAAGGGTGTGCCGGAGAAATTGGCGAGTGCGTTGATGACCGGTGTGGGATTTTGTACGATGTATATCGGCATCGACGGGTGTCTTGACGGCGATAACACCTTGGTGGCGGTGCTGTCCATTGTATTTGGTGCGGTTGTAGGGACATTGTTGGATCTCGACGGTCGCCTGAAACGGCTCGGCGAACGTGTGGAAGAGCGGTTCAGCAAAAAAGAAAGCACCGGTGGGCGGTTGGCGCAAGGCTTTGTCAGCGCCAGTTTGCTGTTTTGCGTGGGTACGATGGCGATCGTGGGTTCGTTGCAGAGCGGCTTGCAGGGCAATCACGAGATGCTGTACCTCAAATCCGTGTTGGACGCTATTTCGTCGGTGGTATTCGGTGCGACGCTGGGTGTGGGCGTGATGCTTTCCGCGGTGTCGGTATTTGTGTACCAGGGCGCTATTACGATGCTCGCACAGGTGGTGGCACCGTATCTCAGCGAGGTTGTGATCGCGGAGATGAACTGCGTCGGATCGCTGCTTATTATTGGGTTGTCTCTTAACTTGTTAAAGGTAGCGGATATCAAAGTAGCGAACTTTGTACCCGCGGTGTTTTTCCCCATTTTGCTTTGCCCGTTATATCAATTGATTTTTTAAAAAAGTGGTTGACAGTGCGGAAAAAATATGCTACAATAGCCGATGCCGCTTGTTCCGGGCGGTGTTTTGTCGTGCGATAAAACACCCTAAGTGAGCGATCCGCCCGAGCGCAGCGAGTCTAAAGAAAAGGCAGGTACTAGTATGTACGCCATCATCGAAACCGGCGGTAAGCAGTACAAGGTCCAGAACGGCGATGTTCTGTTCATTGAAAAGCTGGATGCCGCTGAAGACAGC
>JAZOBT010000054.1:0-4857 GCA_045596125.1 Acutalibacteraceae bacterium
CTTTCTCTTTTCAGCGGTAACTCCGGTGAAAACAAACGGCGAATACGATACACAATGTAATCGTCGTCGATCTTTTCGACAGCCGACCCCACCACGGGTTGCTCCTCCAACTTGCGGCGCAGTTCCGCGCGGAACATCGCCATCAGCGGCTCTCCGGGACGCTCTTCCTGCCGCAGGCGCACGCCGTCCTCCTCAAAATACAAACGGATGCGCCGACTGCACGGCGTCTCGGCAAAGGCAATATCGAGGATCAGCACATCCACCCCATCCTCGTTTTTTGCAACACGTCCGCGCGTGCGGATGCGATACGGTTCACCGCGGAAATACACCTCGCTGTCGCACGCCGTACCAAACCCCACAGGGAACCGATGGGTATCCTCCCCTTCGGTGTAAGTGACCCACAACACCTCTTTTTCCACCGCAAAGGATACCGTCCGCAACCCGGTCGTGTAGTTGTTTTGCACCAGTTGTAACACAAACGGCAACAACCCCACCGAAGCCGCGTCGGGCACATCGGCAGTCAGTGTCACGCCGTCCAGCGCATAACATAACGTCGGCAACACGGGCGCTTTAGGCGCCAGCAAGCGTTTCCACCACGGCAAATCCTCTGTTACCACCGATTGCTCAGAGAGCTCCAAAACAACCTTTTTCAACCGTTCTTCCGCCGCCTCATCCGTCGGCAATGCCGCAGGGTACTCCCCGCCGAAATACTGCTCCGCAAGGGCAAAGAAACGGCTTTGCTGAAACATTTCGTCGTTACCCGCATTGGTAACCAGCAAAATACCGCTGTCGGGGAACCCCAGCACGTTTTGCCCCAACATCCCGTTGAACAAAAAGCGATGGCGCTCGCGCCCGCACCAAATGTGATACCCGTAATTGAAATTCCCCAGCGAGGGCGACGTGGTTTGGTGGCACGCCGTCGCACGGCGGATCCAATCTTCACTGATCAACTGCCGTCCGTTCCACGCGCCGCCTTGTAACACCAGTTGCCCGATCTTCGCCATATCCTCACAGCCCAGATACAAGCCCCAGCCACCTTTTTCAATACCGCTCGGGCAGGTCTCCCAAAAATACTCCGTAATGCCCAGCGGTTCAAACAACCGCGGCTCCAGATACTCGCATAAACTCTGCCCGCTCAAACGGCACACGATCGCCGAAAGCAGATACGAATTGAGACTGTTATACCGAAATTCCTTACCCATCTTCGCCGTAGGCGCGTTGGCGAAGAAAGCGGTCAACCAATCGGTCTCGGTCATACACGCCGCCTCGTTAAATGTCGCTCCGCTAGTCATTGTCAGCAGATGCTCCACCGTCAACTCCTTATATTTTAAGCGCGACACGGGCGTGGTCTTATCGGGAAACAAGTCCACGACCGACTGCTCTAACGTCAGTTTCCCTTCGTCAATGAGCAACCCCACCGCCAACGCGGTAATGCTCTTGCACGCCGAGAATGTCATTTTCCACAACCCGAGATCTTGCTCCCCGAACGCCGCTTCGGCTATCATTTTGCCGTTACGCAACACCAGTACCGTGTGCATATTCAGCGACCGATCCTCATTCAGCTCCCGCAAAAACGCCGCGATCGCATCGGAGGATATCCCCTGTGACTCGGGAGATACACGACAGAAAGGCTGTGCCACCGTTAAACGGTGGCACGGCGGTTTTCGCGGTATGGTGAGCACCATCGGAACGGTGCTGCGTTTGGGATCGATCAAACGGGAAAGCAAGGTCAGCGTACGGTTTACCGTGCGAAGACTCATGGTTCTCTCTCCTTTTACGGTGCGGTGGTGGTACCGCTCGATTGCGTTGTGGGAAGTTGCGCTTGCTTAAACGCCTCCACAAACGTTTCCACATCCTGTTTGCACTTGGCATTCACAGCGGTGATACCCTCACCCACCAACGCCATCGTGCGATCGTACGAACGCTCCGCGTACAAGATATCTTTCTCAGCAACATTAAACGCCGTTTTCCAATCGGTTTTGGATTTATCCAGCGGTATAATGCGGTACTGGCGGCTGTTGCCGCTGCCCGTCATATAACACCACGTGGGCAACACATCCACACCCGTGAGCATGACCGTGCCGTCTTCGTATTTCGAGAACGTATACTCGAACAACAACCCGTCTTCGGTATGCCCGTTATCGTTACAATCCTTCTCATGTTCCCCGTAATGCGTATCATTGTACCGACTTTTCACGTCGCGGTATTGACACTTGCCACCGAGTTGCCAGTCGTTACCGGACGACGTTTTGGAACTGCCGCCGTACATCGACTCGATGGTTTGGTTGGAAATGAAATTCCCCATCGAATACAAACACACCGTTTGGTTACCGTTTTCGGCGGTGATCAGTTCCACCGGTTGTATTTTATGCGGGTGCCCGCCCACAATGACATCCACACCCAGTTCGCACAACTTTTGCGCCATCTGTGTTTGGTAGCTATTGGGCGAAGTCTCGTACTCGTTACCCCAGTGAATGTACAAAATAATCGCTTCTGCACCTTCGGATTTCATCGCCGCAATCTGTTGCTCTACATCACTGTAAAACGTGGGCAGCTCCTTGGTGGAGAAATAATTAACCAGCGTAGTCGCCGACGTTTTGGACCCATACGTGTAGTTGACAAATCCCAATTTGATGCCGTTTACATCCTTCACCAAATACCGCTTATCCGCGGCCGAAGCACGCAACCCGATATAATCCAAATTGCGCTCCACATAGGTGTTCGCCGTCAGCGATAAACTGCTGCCGTTGCTGACGTGGTTGTTGGCACACAGCCCCAGCGTATACCCCGTATCCATCACCGTATCAATGAGTGAGGTGGGCACACGGAACAGCATCTCGGGCTGATAATAATCGCTCTCCCCTTTGCCGATACCGAACTCCAAGTTGATCGCCGCGTAATCCAACGCTTTCACATACGGCGTCATATACTGGAACATCGGGTCAAAATCATACACTCCGCTCGACACTTTCGCCGAACGCAGTACCGGCGTGTGGATGAGAATATCGCCCGAATTTCCCACCGTGGCGGTTGCCAACACTTTCGGCTCACGCGGTGCGGTGGTCGTAGTCGTCGCAGGCGCACCACCGCCTACCACCTTTCCTACCGTCTGCACAACTAACATCGCACCCACAACCAAAATGGCGACGATTAATACCAAAATCAATAATACCAGTGCTTTTTTAATGCGCTGTTTGCGCCGACGTATCCGTTCATGTCTTCTGGGCGGCATACTCGGTTCCCCCTATGCAATAGAATATTTTTATTGTACACCATTCCCGCGACACAGTCAACACTTGTGCCGCGCAGTTTTTCACACCCATCCCACGCACCGCATACAATAACACTAGAAAACTCCAAACATTCGGAGGTGTCAACGTATGCAATCAAATATCGGCCTTAACGAACTCGTCCCCGGAGAACGGGGCATCGTCACACAAATCGATACCACCGGCAGTATGCGTCGGCGGCTTTTGGATATAGGTCTTATTCCGCAAACCGTGGTGGAATGTGTCGGTCAAAGCGCCTTCGGCGACCCCGCGGCGTATCTCATTCGCGGCGCCGTCATCGCCATTCGCGCCGGGGACGGCCGTAAGATCCGCATCACCCGCCTGAAGGAGGGAACATAAATGGGCCTTACCAAAGACTCCCTCTGTACCCACGCATTGTCTGCTGATATCGCCCCCACCCGCCGTGATCCGTCGCAACGTGTCATCGCGTTGGCGGGCAACCCCAATGTCGGCAAAAGCACGGTATTCAACGGACTGACAGGGCTTAACCAACACACCGGCAACTGGCCGGGAAAAACCGTCACCAACGCGCAAGGCGTGTGCCGTTCGGGAAAATACGAATACATTTTGGTGGATATCCCCGGCACCTATTCCCTAATGGCACACTCCGCCGAAGAAGAAGTCGCCCGCGATTTTCTGTGCTTCGGCGACGCCGATGCCGTGGTGGTCGTGTGCGATGCTACCTGCTTGGAACGCAACCTCAATTTAGTGCTCCAGACATTAGAAGTTTCGTCCCGCGTGATTGTCTGCCTCAATTTGATGGACGAGGCACAGCGCAAAGGCATCCGCATCGACACGGAGCGGCTATCCAAGGAATTGGGTGTCCCCGTGGTGACCACCGTTGCCCGCCGCAAACAGAGTTTGCAGGAACTGCTTGACGCATTGGATACCACGATGGATATCCCACCCACATCGCTGTTTTGCGTGCGCTACACGGCGGCAATCGAAAGTGCTGTCGCTCGTATCTCCCCGCGGCTCCCCGAAAAAAGCAATCGCCGTTGGTTGGCACTGCGCCTGTTGGAGCAGGACGAAACGCTGATGCACACCGTCTACCGTACCTACCACCCGTCCCTCTCGGTGGAAGAAGCCCTGTGTCTGGCGCAAAAAGAACTCAACGACGCAGGCTTGGATACTGAAACCTACAAAGACACCATCGTTAACACACTAATGAAACACGCCGAACGCATCGCCGCCGCGGCAGTCACACACACCAAAAATAAATACGACGCCGCCGACCGCCGCATCGACCGCCTATTGACGGGGAAACGGCTGGGCATCCCTCTTATGCTGCTCCTGCTGGCACTCGTCTTTTGGATCACCATCACAGGCGCCAATTACCCCTCGGAACTGCTCAGTACCGTCTTGTTCTGGCTGCAAGACCGCCTGAGTGACCTGTTTCGTTTTCTCGGTGCACCCGAATGGTTGCACGGTGCGGTGGTGCTGGGCGCCTACCGCGTTTTAGCGTGGGTAGTATCGGTAATGCTCCCTCCTATGGCGATCTTTTTTCCCTTGTTTACCCTACTCGAAGACGTGGGATACCTCCCCCGCATCGCCTACAACCTCGACC
>JAZOBT010000055.1:0-12106 GCA_045596125.1 Acutalibacteraceae bacterium
ATTTGAAGTTGATATTGAGAAAACAATAGAATATTATAAAACACATTCGCTTTGTGAATGCGAATGCTGCGAGAATTTCTATGCACAAATCAAAGGTAAGTTTCCAAAACTCGAATCTTTTCTTACTGACTTTGGCGTGGATATAACGAAGCCCGACGAGTGTATGAGTGTTGAGTTAGACGATACCATTCAATATATCAGCATTGACTATACTGTATGTGGTAAAGTTGTTACTATGGGACAGTATGAAATTGATATTCAAGACGATTTGTTTTTCAATCTTGTCATTACCAACGGATTTGCATCACCAAATGAGCAGACAGGAGATTATTTTACAATTTCAATAAGTAATGTTTTAGAGTTGCCGTGGGTATTGGATAAGCCCTTTCCTGCTCCCACGCAATTCAAACCAACCAGCAAAATAAAAGGTTTTTTCAAAAGAATTTTTAAGGCTTGACCGAACGGTCAAGCCTTTTTGTTTGGCGGCGGGACCAAGGCCCCGCCCTACAATTAAAACAACGTCGTTACCCAATACACAACCCCATACACCACACTTGCCACTGTACCATACACAATCACCGGTCCTGCGATAGAGAACATCTTCGCGCCGACGCCGAGGACAAAGCCTTCACTTTTAAATTCCATAGCGGGTGATGCCATGGAATTGGCAAACCCCGTGATTGGCACCAAGGTACCCGCCCCCGCACGTTTGGCGATATTATCATACACATTAAATCCGGTCAGCAGCACACTGAGCATAATAAGCGACAGCGACCCCAGCAACCGCGCATCCTTATCTTCCAACCCCGCAGTTTGTGCAAACATAATTACCATCTGCCCCAGTGCACACAGCGTGCCTCCCACCACAAACGCCCACGCGCAGTCCCGTCCGAGCGGTGACTTGGGAGCCCTCTTTTTCGCAACACTTTGGTAATTCTCTTTTGTAATCTTCACGGCACATCACCTTCCCCATCTAGTGTAACACGTGGCAAATTATTTATACTCTGTATATTTCACGCGATTTATAAAAATATTTTAATATATTCTCAAAAAGAAAAACCACAATAATTTGATATAGGCATTGACAACAACCACAATATATTGTATAATGCGGATACAGCTTTTACATGACTGACGGATTCGCGGAGTACCGCGGGGGAGTGTAAAACGTAGTGTGCCGACCGTCTGGGCAAAACAGTTCATTAAGAGCTGGTTTGCCCTTTTTTGTTGGGCACATCGGCAACTGGAGGAGTGAAAACAGATGAAACACATCAACTGGGAAGGATTTGCGGGCGGCCAATGGCAAGAGGAAATCAATGTCCGCGATTTTATTCAGAATAATTATCAAGCATACACCGGTGACAGCTCGTTTCTCTGCGGCGCAACGGAGCGTACCTGTCAATTGATGAACGAGGTACAAGATTTGTTTGCGCAGGAACGTAAAAACGGCGGCGTGTTGGATGTGGATGTGAACACCGTTTCCTCGCTGACGAGTTTTGCCCCCGGTTATATTGATAAAGATCACGAGTTGATCGTCGGTATGCAGACCGACAGCCCGCTCAAGCGCGGTGTCAACCCGTTCGGCGGTATTCGTATGGCACGCCAAGCTTGTGCGGCATACGGCTATCGGTTGGGCGATAATGTGGAGGATGAATTCCGCTTCCGCACCACGCACAACGACGGTGTGTTCCGCGCCTATACAGACGAAATGCGTCAGGCGCGTCGTTGCCACGTCATCACGGGGCTGCCGGATGCGTACGGCCGCGGCCGTATTATCGGCGACTACCGCCGTGTAGCATTATACGGCGTGGACCGATTGATTGAAGAAAAGCAGAAAGATAAGGTCGCACTTGGTCAAGGAGATTTTGTACCGGACGATATTCGTCTGACCGAAGAATTGTACCAACAGATTGCTTTTCTGGGGTATTTGAAAGAGATGGCGGCAATGTATGGGTATGACATCAGCCAACCCGCCGCCAACACGCGTGAAGCGATCCAATGGACGTATTTTGCCTACCTCGCCGCCATCAAAGAGCAAAACGGTGCCGCGATGTCGCTGGGCCGCGTGAGCACATTCTTTGATATCTATATTGAGCGCGATCTGGCAAACGGCACCTTGACCGAAGAAGGCGCACAAGAACTGATGGACGATTTCGTAATGAAGCTGCGCATCGCCCGCCATCTGCGCACCCCCGAATACAACGACTTGTTCGGCGGCGATCCGATGTGGATCACCGAAGCGGTCGGCGGTATGGGCCGTGACGGTCGCACATTGGTTACCAAGAACAGCTATCGTATGCTGAATACATTGTACACGTTGGGTGCGTCTCCCGAACCCAATTTGACAGTGCTGTGGTCCACCGCCCTGCCCGAAAACTTCAAACGGTTCTGCGCGAAAATCTCGGCGGATACCGACTCCATCCAGTATGAAAACGACGATATTATGCGCCCGTTGCATGGCGACGACTACGCTATTGCGTGTTGCGTATCGGCGATGGAGATCGGCAAGCAAATGCAGTTCTTCGGTGCGCGTTGCAACCTCGCCAAGCTGTTGCTTATCGCTATCAACGGCGGTTTCGATACCACCAGCGGTATGCACATCGGTCCGCAAATGCCGGTATTGGATGGCGATGTGTTGGATTTCGATACCGTTATGGAACGCTACTCTGTGTATATCACGTGGTTGAGCCGTTTGTATGTCAACACGATGAACGTCATCCACTATATGCACGACAAATATGCGTACGAGAAGATCCAGATGGCCTTGCACGATACGCAGGTTGAGCGACTGATGGCATTTGGTATTGCCGGCTTATCGGTGGTAACCGATTCGCTGAGTGCCATCAAATATGCCAAAGTGCGCCCCATCAAAGACGAACTGGGCTTCATTACCGATTTCGAAACGACGGGTGATTTCCCGAAATACGGAAACGACGACGATCGCGTCGATCTCATCGCACGCGATATGACACACCAAGTCATTACCGAACTGCGCAAGACTCCTACCTATCGCAACGCCGTTCACACCCTGTCGGTTCTCACCATCACGTCCAACGTGATGTACGGCCGCCACACCGGTGCCACGCCCGACGGAAGACCCGCCAACGCTCCGTTTGCGCCGGGTGCCAACCCGATGCATAACCGCGAGGAAAATGGTGCATTAGCATCGCTCAACTCCGTAGCGAAGATCCGCTATGAGGATTGCCGCGACGGTATTTCCAACACCTTCTCCATCACGCCCGAAGCATTGGGCAAGACCGAGGACGAGCGTATCAGCAATTTGGTGTCCATTTTGGACGGCTATTTTGCCAAGAAGGCGCATCACATCAACGTCAACGTGCTTAACCGCGAGACGCTCATTGAAGCGTATAAAAATCCCGAAGCTTTCCCGAACCTCACCATTCGTGTATCGGGCTATGCGGTAAACTTCAACAAGCTCTCTCGCGAGCAACAGCGCGAAGTTATCAGCCGTACTTTCCACGAAACGGTATGAGTACGGGACGCGTTCATTCCATCCAAAGCCTCGGCACGGTAGACGGCCCCGGTGTGCGCTTTGTAGTGTTTTTGCAAGGGTGTTTTCTCCGTTGCAAATGTTGCCACAACCCCGACACGTGGGACCCGCACGGCGGCACTGTCTATACCGCTGAGGAGATCGTCCAAAAAGCGGTACGCTATCGCGAGTATTTCGGCGAAACGGGCGGCATTACCTTGTCGGGCGGTGAACCGCTGTTGCAAGCCGCGTTTGCACGTGAGGTGTTTCACCTTTGCCACGAGGCAGGTATCAACACCTGTCTCGATACAGCGGGCAGTGTGATGAATGAAGATGTAAAAGCCTTGCTTGCCGAAACCGACCGCGTACTGTTGGATTGGAAATACACCGACGAGAAGGCTTATCGCGAAAACACGGGGTGCGAAGCACACACCGTGCAGGCGTTTTTGGAATATCTGAACGCACACACCCTCCCCGTTACGTTGCGCCAGGTCATTATCCCCACCATCAACGATACCGCAGAAAACGTTATGCGACTGAAAGCGGTGGCTAATCGGTATCCGTGTGTGGATAAAGTGGAACTTTTGCCGTTTCGCAAGATCTGTCAAACCAAATACGATGCATTGGGTCTCCCCTTCCCGTTCGGGCATCTGCCCGAACCCAAGCGGGAATGGATGGAAACATTAAACAACCTTTTAAAAGCATAAAAAGAGACAGGAAATCCGAAGATTTCCTGTCTCTTTGCTTTTCGGAAATTAGGCTTCCAATTTGAGGTCGTCCTCTTTGATCCAGCCGATGCGGCGCAACGGCAAGCTGATGAGCCACGTAAGCACCGCCGGCAACACGATGCAAATAAGCACCAAGGCGATCCAATCCATCGCGGTCGGCGTGATCGCGGCAGCACCCTTGGCAATCGCTTCTTCTGTCGGCGCAAGCCAACCGGTCCACACACCGATCGGACCGCACAAACCGCAAGTACCCATACCCGAGTTAATGGCGGCACCGTTCATTTGCAAACCGAACACACACGTCGCCAACGGGCCGGTGATGGCCGAAGCCAACGTGGGCGGAATCCAAATGCGCGGGTTGCGCACAATGTTGCCCATCTGCAACATACTGGTGCCGAGACCTTGCGACACAATACCGCCCCAGCGGTTTTCGCGGAAACTCATCACCGCAAAGCCAACCATTTGCGCACAGCAACCGGCAACCGCCGCGCCACCCGCAAGACCGGTCAGCCCAAAGCTGGCACAGATCGCGGCACTGGAGATCGGCAATGTCAACGCAATACCGACCAACACCGAAACCACAATACCCATCAAGAACGGTTGTAACTTGGTCGCTTGGTCAATAAGCAAACCGAACGCCGCCGCACCTTGACCGATCGGCGGTGCGATCCATTTAGCAAGAGCAACACCCACCACGATGGTCACCGCAGGAGTCACCAAAATATCGATCTTAGTTTCTTTGCTGACGAGTTTACCAAATTCTGCGGCAACGATCGCAATGATCAACACCGCTAACGGGCCGCCGGCGCCGCCCTCGGCGTTTGCCGCCCAACCAACCGCGGCTAACGAGAAGAGTACCATCGGCGGGCATTTCAGCGCATAACCGATGGCAATCGCCATCGCGGCACCCGAAACCGCCGAAGCGTAAGTACCGATATCGGTCAAGAATGCGATATCCAACTGCTGGCCCAAGGTCTTGATGATGGTACCGATGAGCAAGGAACAGAATAAACCTTGTGCCATGGCACCCAGCGCATCAATAAAATAGCGTTTCCAAGAGAATTCGATCTCCTTGCGTTTCAGAAACGCTGCCACCTTTTCCCGTTTTGTCATGTGAAACATCCCCTTTTTATTTACCCAATTCACGGGTACGGTCAAACGCTGCTTGCACCGCACCCATAACGGACCCACGGAACGCGCCGTCTTCCAGCGCGTGCACACCGGCAATGGTACTGCCGCCGGGACTGCACACCGCGTCTTTCAGCGCCGCGGGATGCCGACCGTCGGTAAGCACCATTTGCGCCGCACCGCTGACGGTCTGTGCCGCATAGCGGAGCGCCTTATCGCGAGGCAGACCGCATTCCACTGCACCGTCTGCCAACGCTTCAATAAACAAATACACAAAAGCAGGACCGCAACCCGAAAGCGCACTGCCCGCATCGATCAGAGCCTCGGGTAAGCGATCAAACTCGCCCGCCGCTTTCATAAACGCCGTAAACGCCGTTTCCTCTTCGGCAGTAACTTCCGCATTCGCGGTGTACAAGATCATGCCCTCGCCGATCGCCGCCGGCGTATTCGGCATAATGCGAATGATTGGATACACAGCATCCAATCGTTCACAGATGGACTCCACCGTAACGCCTGCCGCCATTGTCACCAACACAAAGCGTTCTTCCCGCGCGGCAAGCAGCGGTTTCAGTTCTGCGAGCACACTGCCGAGCACCTGCGGCTTCACACCGAGGAAAATATAGCGGCACTGCTGTGCCACCGCCGTGTTATCTCCCGCGGCACAACCGCATTGCTCTGCCAAGGCTTGCGCCTTATCGGCATAATAATCGGCAAGCAACACCGCTTCACCGCTTTTACACGCGGCGACTGCCAGCGCACCGCCCATGTTGCCGGTGCCGATAAATCCCGCCGTATACTTGCTCATATCGTACCCTCCTTATCGGATCTGCCCGTTTCCGCGGACAACGTATTTATAAGTCGTCAGTTCGCGCAACCCCATCGGGCCGCGGGCGTGAAGTTTCTGTGTCGAGATACCAATCTCGCAACCTAAACCAAATTCGCCACCATCGGTGAACCGCGTCGAGGCATTCACATACACCGCCGCACTATCCACCGCCGCCACAAAACGATCCGCCGCCGCGGCATCCTCTGTAATAATGGCATCGCTGTGTCCCGTGGAATGGGCCGCAATGTGAGCGATCGCCGCTTCCACATCATCCACCACGCCGACCGCCAAAATGTAATCCAAGAATTCGGTATCAAAATCGCGCTCACCTGCGGGCGTTCCGTCAATGATCGCCGCGGCACGCGCATCCACACGCAGTTCCACCGGCTTGTCACGCTTGGTTACTAAACGCTCATACAACCGCGGCAGGAACGTCGCCGCAATATCTTTATGTACCAAGCAAACCTCTTCGGCGTTGCACACCGACGGGCGGCTGGTTTTCGCATTTTCAATGATCGCCAATGCCTTATCCATATCCGCCGCCGCATCCACATATACATGACAAATACCCGTACCCGTCTCAATGCACGGCACCGTGGCATTTTCCACACACGCGCGGATGAGCCCCGCACCGCCGCGCGGGATCAACAAATCCACCAAACCCACGGCGGTCATCAGTTCGTTGGCACTCGCACGTGTGGTGTCACGCACCAACTGGATCATATCTTCGCAAATACCGCATTCACGCAAGCCGGCGCGCAGCGCCTCAGCAATCGCCAGAGACGAACGAAACGCCTCTTTACCGCCGCGCAACACGCACACGTTACCACTCTTAAACGCCAACACCGCGGCATCCGACGTCACATTGGGGCGACTCTCGTAGATCATCGCCGTAACGCCGATCGGCACGCTCATTTTTTCAATACACAACCCGTTTTCACGGTCAATGCGTTCCAACACACGTCCCACAGGGTCGGGCAACGCCGCCACTTGACGGATGCCGTCCGCCATCCCCGCAATACGCTCAGGGGTCAACGCCAAGCGGTCCAGCATCACGGTGGAAAGCGTGGATCTTGCCGCCTCCAAGTCCTGTGCATTGGCTTCCAAGATCTCATCGGTATGTGCAATCAGCGAAGTTGCCATTGCTTCGAGCGCTTCGTTCTTTTGTGCGGTGGTCAGCCGCGCCGCCTCACGGCAAGCGGCTTTGGCCGCCTGCAATATCTCTTGTGTTGTCATACCGCTTTTCCCTTTCCTACAAACCGCGTACCAACCGCTTCACCGTCCACAATGCGGTAAAGCACCGTGGGATCGGCACCGTTGGCGATCACCATATCAATCCCTTCCGCCACCGTGAGTTGCGCGGCATGCAACTTGGTTGCCATACCGCCCGTGCCCAGCGATGAACCCGCACCGCCGGCCAGCGCCAACACCTCGTCCGTAACCGCATCCACCCGCGCGATCAGACGCGCATCGGGATTGGAACGAGGATCGGCATCATACAAACCATCAATATCCGATAACAGGATCAGCATATCCGCATTGGCATTGACCGCCACGATCGCACCCAGCGAATCGTTATCACCGATGCTGATCTCGTCGGTTGCCACGGTATCGTTCTCATTGATGATGGGAAGCGCACCCAGTTCCAACAAACGGAACAACGTGCGATGGAAATTCTCGCACCGCTCATCGTCACGCAGATCGGCACCGGTAAGCAGGATCTGTGCCACCGTGTGATGATACTCGGAGAAGAGTTTGTCGTAGGTGTACATCAATTCGCACTGTCCCACAGCGGCGGCTGCCTGTTTGGTCGCCATATCGGAGGGACGCTCTTTGAGCGACAGTTTACCCACACCCATACCGATTGCACCGGAGGACACCAAGATCACCTCGTGACCGGCATTCTTCAAATCGCTCATTACTTTGCACAGCAATTCGACGCGGCGAATGTTAAGTTGCCCCGTCGCGTGTGCGAGCGTGGAAGTTCCTACCTTTATAACAATACGCATCGTACCGTCTCCTTCTTAACCGTTGTAATACGCATAGTGAATTTTATTGACTTGGAACGCAATCTCGTGAAACACCTCGATCGATTCTTTGGAAAACGGTTCGAGCGAGGTAGCTACCGACAACACAAACGGATGCTCCGCATACACGATCGCGCCGTCATGGAACGCATTCTCAATGTTTTTCGTATCCCCATACTTGTGGGCAACATCGTAATCGAACTTTACCGGTCCCTCAGCCGCAGACCCATACAGCACGTTTTTATTGGAGAACGCCTCTACCAACTGCCGCTCCTCCGATGTGGAGGACATCCACTGCTTCAGCCGCAATGCGTCATCGCCGCCTTGTGCAATGTACCGCGCGATATCTTCCATATACAAACCGATATCTCGCGCCGACAAATACCCAAACCGCGGTCGCGGATACACCAGCACGCAATTGCTGTTTTTGTTCGCGGTAATACCCAGATCGGCGGCATACGTGTTGAACCCTTGGAAGCCGAACCGCTTATTTAACATATAATACGCGGTATTGTCGCTGTAGCGGACGGCATATTCCATCAACTGATCCACCGTAAACTCGGTACCGGCGGGCTCTTTATCCACCACACCCGAACCGCCTTGCTTGTCGGAGGCAAGCATCTTCAGTTTTTCGGAACCGTCCACATTCGACGCAAGCAACCATTTCACATACGGCGCTTTGATCACACTCGCCGCTTGATACGAACGATCGGCGCGGTGCTCCAATTCGTAGCCGCTTTCCAAATCAATATAACAAAACGATATTTTCCCGTTATAGCGACGGCACAACTCTTGCAACTGCGCCAATGCGTCTTTTGCCATCTCATTCTCTGCGGGAATGTTCACCAATAACTCGCTCACGTTACCGACCGTACTGGTCTTGGTCGGCATCCGCGTGGTAGTGGTTGTCGCCGTTGTGGTGGTGACCGCCTCCGTCGTGGTGGTACCCGCAGGCTTCTCGCTTTGCCCGCCGCGCACCAACGCCGCGATCATCAAAATCAATATCAGCGTTAGAACGCATACAATGGCAATCAGTTTCTTCAAAACGAGCCCTTCTTTCTCACAAACAGCACACGGCGCCGTGTGTTCTATGCCGCCTTTTCCGTAAGTATTTCACAATTTTCGGCGGTGCATTTTGACCCGTGCGGGTAAAAACAGAAAAACATATAAAAAAATCTGCCAATTCTCAAAATTCCATTGACAAAGGCAGTTATTTCCTGTATTATAGTATACTGCACAACCAGCGGGGGACCTAAAAGATACCAGTACAATCATAGCACAAACGTGTTGAAAATGCAAGGTTTTTTTGCGGTCTGCCAACGGAAAGTCAGGTGCTTTACCGCACCGCGGATTAAAGAACAGGAGTGATGGAAGCCTATGGTCAATATCAAACCGGTACAACTGGGCAAGACCACCCGTATGAGCTTCGCCAAGATCAATGAAGTGTTGGATATGCCCAACCTCATTGAGATCCAAAAAAATTCATACCAGTGGTCTCTGGATGA
Source organism: Acutalibacteraceae bacterium (assembly GCA_045596125.1). Classification (GTDB taxonomy): domain Bacteria; phylum Bacillota; class Clostridia; order Oscillospirales; family Acutalibacteraceae; genus RGIG3009. Next base: position 9,705 of record JAZOBT010000055.1, read on the forward strand.
GGGTCTTAAAGATGTGTTTAACGACACGACCACCATCACCGATTACACCGGCAACCTGTCGTTGGAGTTTTTAGACTATCGGCTGGATGATACCCCGAAATACACGGTGGAAGAATGTAAAGAACGCGACGTTACCTACGCCGCTCCTTTGCGCGTTCGCGCACGCCTCATCAACAAAGAGACGGGCGAGATCAAAGAGTCCGAAGTGTTTATGGGTGATTTCCCGCTTATGACCGAGAGCGGTACGTTTGTGATCAACGGCGCCGAGCGCGTTATCGTGTCACAGCTTGTGCGTTCTCCCGGCGTATATTACGGGATGAGCTATGACGGCACGGGTAAAAAGTTGTTTACCTCCACCGTCATCCCCAATCGCGGTGCGTGGTTGGAGTACGAAACGGATTCGTCCGACATATTCTATGTCCGCAACGATAAGAACCGCAAGATCCCGATCACGGTATTCGTGCGCGCACTCGGCTTGGGTTCGGATGCCGAACTGCTCGACTTCTTCGGTGAGGACGAGCGTATCCTCGCGACCATCGAAAAAGACATCACTAAGAATACCGAAGAGGCATTGTTGGAAGTGTACCGCAAGCTTCGCCCCGGCGAACCCTTGACGCTGGAAAACTCCCAGCAGCATTTGGAAAACCTCTTCTTCGATCCCCGTCGGTACGATCTGTCCCGCGTGGGTCGCTATAAATACAATAAAAAGCTCGGCATCTCCAACCGCTTGGCAGGTTGCCGCTTGAGCCGTCCTGTGGTGGATCCTGTCACGGGTGAGATCCTCGCCGAGGCCGGTGAGGTTATCCGTCGTGACCGCGCTCGCGAATTGGAAGATGCCGGCGTATGCGTCGCTTATGTCCTCTCCGACGAGCACGGCGAGCAACACGAAGTGAAGATCATCTCCAACGGTATGGTGGATATCTCCAAATTCGTCAGCGCCACGGTATACGAAGCGGTGAAGAAGGTCATCAACGAGCGCGTTCGTTTCTCCGTCCTGCAAGAGATCTTGGAGAGCGCCGCCGACGATGACGCGTTGATCGAGCAATTGCTGGGTCGCGCTACCGATCTGATTCCCAACCACATTATCGTAGATGACATTTTGGCATCTATCAACTATGTGAACTGCTTGGGTCACGACATCGGCACCACCGATGATATCGACCACTTGGGCAACCGCCGTATTCGTTCGGTCGGTGAATTGTTGCAAAACCAGTTCCGCATCGGTTTCTCCCGTATGGAACGCGTCATCCGCGAGCGTATGACGTTGCAAGCGCAGGATCTCGATACGGTCACGCCGCAAGCACTCATCAACATCCGCCCCGTGGTAGCGGCTATCAAAGAATTTTTCGGTTCTTCGCCGCTGTCGCAGTTTATGGATCAGAACAACCCGCTCGCCGAGTTGACGCACAAGCGTCGTCTGTCGGCATTGGGCCCCGGCGGTCTGTCGCGTGATCGCGCCGGTTTCGAAGTGCGTGACGTACACTACAGCCACTACGGCCGTATGTGCCCGATCGAGACGGCTGAAGGTCCCAACATCGGCTTGATCTCATACTTGGCAACCTTCGCCCGCATCAACGAATATGGCTTCGTGGAAGCTCCGTTCCGCCGTGTGGATAAAGAGACCGGCATCGTCACCAACGAAGTGGTGTATATGCCTGCCGATATGGAAGACGATTACATCGTCGCGCAGGCGAACGAGCCGTTGGACGAAGAGGGCCGCTTTGTGCGTAACCGCGTCAACGCGCGTTTCCGCAGCGAGTTCTTGGAAATTGAAAACGATAAGATCGACTATATGGATGTCTCCCCCAAGATGGTTGTCTCGGTGGCGACGGCGATGATCCCGTTCCTCGAAAACGATGACGCCAACCGCGCTTTGATGGGTTCGAACATGCAACGTCAGGCTGTGCCGCTGCTGAAAACCGAATCCCCCATCGTCGGTACGGGTATGGAATATAAAGCGGGTGTTGACTCCGGTGTTTGCGTATTGGCGAAATATGCCGGTACGGTCACCTCCGTGTCGGCCGACCGCGTCAATGTGCGCCGCCACGGAGACGGCACGATCGATACCTACCAGTTGGTCAAGTTCGGTCGTTCTAACCAAGGTACCTGTATCAACCAACGTCCCGTTGTTGTTCCGGATCAGCATTTGGAAGTCAATGACGTGATTGCCGACGGTCCCGCCACCTGCAACGGCGAGATCGCGCTCGGCAAGAACGCGTTGATCGGCTTTATGACCTGGGAAGGTAAGTCGGAGGCCAAGCGGTCTGGAAGACAAATGTCTTAGCCAACTCCTTGGCTCACAGAACGACATGGCTTCGATCCGACTTCAATGACGTGATTGCCGACGGTCCCGCCACCTGCAACGGCGAGATCGCGCTCGGCAAGAACGCGTTGATCGGCTT
>JAZOBT010000056.1:0-2445 GCA_045596125.1 Acutalibacteraceae bacterium
CGTCGCCGTGCGGATGATCGTGGTCATGACAACTCTCGAGCAAAGTCAGCCCCGCCGAGGTATCCACCGTCGGCAGATCGGGCAAGCCCGCGAGCGTATCGTCGAGAAAACCCTCCGCACCGCCACCGTTGAGCAAAACGAGCGATGCGTTCTCCAGCGTGATGCGATTGGCGGGCGACAACTGATAGTCGTGCAGACAACCCGCCGCCGTGCCTGTGAGATTTTCCACGGTGATCGCGGCGGTGTCACCGAGGATATTCTCCACCGCGACATACAGCGGATAGGTCGCGGTCACCACCGTCTTATCGCGGCGCGGTAACCCAACCTTGCCCGTGAACGCCGTGACCACAACCGACAGCAGGACGATCCCCGCCATCAGCCATACCACACGCCCATAATGTTTCCAAAAAGCGTTCATATTTGACCTCTTTTGTATAATCTTATATTAATTATACAGACAGTAAAGAATTACAACCGTTTATCCAGTCCGCTGACTTGCAGACCGCGAGCGACGAGCAAGCCGCCGCCGACACAGGCAACGAGCTGTCCCGCTGCGACCAGCCCCATCTGAATGAACCAGATCTCCGCTGTAAACTGCGGCGCGACCGCCGCGAGTTCGGTGCCGATCACCACAGCGTTGGTCACCACGGGCGGTAAGGTCGACCACAACGGCAGACCGCCGACACGCCGGTCACGCAACGCCCACGTCAGGCACGCCGCGACACCCGTCGCGAGCGGTCCGAGCAGAACGTCCACCGCGCCCGCAATATTCGCACCCGTGCTCAGCCCAATGAGGTTGGACAAGGTGCACCCAACGGTCAGACCGGGGATCGCCGCGGGGGTGAACGCCGCCAGAATCGTCAGCGACTCGGACAGGCGACATTGCACCAGCCCGTAGGACAGCGGCGCAAGGAAAACGGTGAGCACCGTATACATTGCGGCGATTAACGCAGCGGTGGTGAGTGTGCGGATGGTTTTCTGTGTTTTCATTAAAATCGCTCCCTAGTTTTGTTTTACGTCAGGATGGTTTCGAACTGCCGGTGTGTGTTACACAGTATAGTATTGGTATTTTTGCCCGTCTTTTTCACGGCGAAGCACGCCGAGGGCAACCAACACCTTGAGTGTGCCTTGTAAATTCCGCCCTTGCAGACGGGCGGCTTTGCCGAACTGTGTCGCCGTGAACGGCGTGGGCAGTTCGGGTGGCAACAGTGCCGCGTAGTCGGCGGGGCTTGTCAGCGTGACCGACTCGCCGAGGGCGAGCGGCAGACGTTCCGCGCGGTGACAGCCGCGCTTGCCGCCATTCCCCCACCCGTCGAGCAAGCGTTGCTCCTCGACGTCCAGCAGGACAAGCCGCACCGCGAGGTTTGGGTGTCCGAGCAACGGCAGAAGATAAATAAGCTGTTTACCCGCGTCGGTAAAGCTCCCGCGACGTCCCGAGCGGCGAGGCTTGGTGATCTCCCCCGTGGCGGGGTCGATCCAGCTCACCCATTTTACCCGCACGAGCGGATGCACCACCGTGACGGGGTAGGCGTCGAGCAGTTTTTCCAGTTTTTTACGTAAGGCGGTGAAATTCGCGGTTTGGATCTCGGTTATCCGCTCGCCATCGAAGATGTCCGCCACACTTCCTTGCGGTAACGGGATCTCGTGGTGCGTCGGATCGTCATCCAGCCACAGTTTGAGCGTGGCGTGCAGAGTTTTCTCTCCCAAGATGCCGATGCCGCCGACACGGTCGCCGCCTTCGCGCACACGCGCAAGTGCTTCAGTAAACTCCATCGTCGGTCAACTCCACACGAAGAGTGAAGGACGTGCCGCGGGCAGTGTCGCCCTGCACATAGACAGCATCCGACTCGCCGACCGACAGCGTCACCGCATCACCGAGCAACGCCTCTCCCGCAAAATGCATCTGCACATCGGTCACACGGTGTCCCGCAAGCTTGTCCGCGATGGCATCGCACGCAAGATCGGCGTAACGAGTGTTGTTCATATGGTGGTTACGGTCGGTATCCGACCATCCGACGGCGTACGTGCGCGCCGCCGTCAAGGCGGGCAATGTATACCGCACGGGATCGGCGCAGTCCACGCTCTCCGCGTGGGACGGCAACGTCCCCCCGGGGTCAAACGCATCCCCGCGCAGCAGGCGATGATCCTCGGTGGATACCAGCGCAAACTGCATCACACCGCACAGCAACAGTGTGCCTTGTTCGTCACGCCATTCATAACAGCGCAAAAACCGCGCGCCTTTGCGCTCGCGATGCCACGTCGTCAGCGTTACCCGCTCGCCCATCTCCGGTAAGCGCACCACCCGCGCGTGCCAGCGCGAGACAACAAACGCCATCCCCCGCTCGATGAGCGCGTTCCAGCCCAACCCCGCGAGGGTCAGGTGCCGCTCCCCTGCCTCCTGCTGATAACGCAGGACGCCGGACAGCCGCAAGCGGTTGTCCGGCC
>JAZOBT010000057.1:0-9882 GCA_045596125.1 Acutalibacteraceae bacterium
CCGACTTAGCTTGCGAAACTCACGGATATGCCGTATTACTATTTTGCCAAAGCCATCGATGTAGGCGGCAATAACCCGTACGGCAACGGTTTCCTCTCCAAGTACCCGCTGGAAAGCGTCGAAACGGTGAAGATCCCCGACCCCGAAGTGCGCGCGTATAAGCGGTATTACGAGACGCGTTGCCTGTTAAAAGCCAAAATAGAGGGCGGGTTGACCGTGTTGGTCACTCACTTCGGTCTCAACCCCGACGAGCAGGAAAATGCGGTGCGCACCGTGCTCGCCAATCTTGCCGATGAAAAATGCATCTTGATGGGTGACTTTAACGTGTCTCCCGATGCCGAGGTGCTGCTCCCCATTCGCGAGCGTATGACCGACGCGGCAGACGCATTCGACGAACCCAAGCTCAGCTTCCCGTCGGATACTCCGCGCGTCAAGATTGATTACATTTTTGTGTCTCCCGATATCAAGGTCACGGCGGCGGATATTCCCGCCATCGTCGCCTCCGATCACCGCCCGCATACGGCAGAGATCACGTGGTAAAATTTCAACGCCCTTGTTGCTGCGGCAACAAGGGCGTTTTCTTTCACAAAATTAATTACTTTTTATCGAATTTTAAGAATATTAGGCAATTGTTTTCAGACGGTGGATTTCTGCTTTCAAATACGGTATGATGGTGGCGAAACCATGTGAAAGTAGGGATACCGATGAAGAGAATCGTAGCCTTGTTGTTGGCGCTTTGTATGGTGTTTTCGCTGACCGCTTGCGGGTCGAAACCCACCTTCAAGATCGATGAAAACAGCGCCTTGTATCAACTGCTGAAGGAACGCAATGTTCCCGAACTGCAGTCACGGGAAGAAATGCTGGATATACTGCAACGTGAAGTGTACGGTTATATCCCCGCGAAACCCGAAAAACTCACCTTCACGGTGGAAGAGGATATCCAAGCGGACCTGTGCGAAGGCAAAGCCGTGTGTAACAAGATCACGGCAAACTGTGTGATTAACGGCAAGGACTTCTCGTTCCCGTTCTATATGTCAATGCCGCGCGATCGAAAGGGTAAGCTCCCGTTCTTCGTGCACGTGAACTTCACAGCTACCCACAGCAATGCCCGACAGCCGTTGCAAAAGATCATCGATAACGGTTTCGCTGTTTTGTATTTCGACTATGAAGCCGTCACCAACGACGAATTTGATTACGCCGACGGTCTTTCGGGTGTGCTGTATGAAAACGGCGAACGCAAAGCCACCGACGCGGGCAAGATCGCGATGTGGGCGTGGGCGGCACAGCGTGTGATGGATTACGCTGAATCTTTGAAGGATATCTTGGACATGAACCGCTCGGTGGTTTGCGGTCACTCCCGCTTGGGCAAAACGGCATTGCTCGCGGGTGCTACGGATGAACGCTTTAAGTTCGTGTATTCCAATAACTCGGGTTGCACCGGCGCGGCACTCTCCCGCGGTAAGAAGGGCGAAAAGATCCCGGTGATCTACAGCGACAATCCGCATTGGTTCTGCGATAACTATGTCAACTACGTCACCGGTACCGACGATATGCCGTTCGACCAGCACTATCTGTTGGCGTGCGTCGCACCGCGTAAATTGTTGGTGGGCAGTGCGTCCGATGACTCGGTGGCAGACCCCATCTCCGAACAGCTCAGCTGCTTGGCGGCGGCACCCGCTTTCAAGAACGGCTTCGTGTGCTCTGACCCCGCTGAGATCGGCGATACGTTCTACGAGGGCGATATCGGCTACCACCTGCGCGAAGGCAAACACGCCTTCACCGAGCAGGATTGGGATAACCTCATCACCTTCGTCAACAAACACAGTAAATGACAAAAACCGCTTTTGGGTCACCCCAAAAGCGGTTTTCTTTTTTATTCCGTAAACAGCGGCGTTACCGCATCCACACAACGCTTGGCAAGCTGCACGTACTCGTCGCTGATCTCCTCGTCGAATGCGGCGAACGTGTTGTCCGCCACGCTCGCACCCGTCAGCATACGGCACCACAACAGCCCTAATGCGTAACGACCGATACCGAGCTTGGCGTGGTACGTGTCGCGGTGGATCTGCTCGACCCCTTGCTTCAGCAATTCGCCGAACAACTCACCCGACGGGATGATCCCGTCCGCGTGGATCTGCTCGGCGATCTGTGCATACGCCTTGATAATATCCGCGCGCATCGCCTCCGCCGTGGCATAGCCGGTGTTCGCCAGCCGCACACTGCCGTCCTCATACGCCCACGTTTGATGGATCACGATCTTGGCTTTCGGCTGGATCTTGCGGATGTGTTCCACCAACTCGAAAATATACGGCGTATATGTATCCGCATCGAAACTGCGCGGGCTGGCTTGTTGCAGCGTGATAACATCCCACTGCCGACTGAACAGCGCATCATCCTGCGAAATGTAAAAGCCCGTCAAATGCCCGTTGTACTGCAAATGGTACTCGTGCTTGTTGGTCAGCATATTGCGGTAATGCCGCTCCAGCGAACAACCTCCAACATACAAGTTGGTGACTTCCAGTTCTTCGCCTGCAGCCTTTGCAATATCGTGCAGATACCGCGTCGCGTCCACCGAAAAACTGTTACCGATTGCTAATACGTTCATACGATCGTCTCCTTTATCGATCGTCGGGCTGTTGCGTGACCGCTTGGTCGATGAGCGCTTGTCGCGCCCCGTCGCTCAGCGGTGCACCGCCCGTAAACAGTGCCAAATATTCCACATTGCCGTTGGTGCCGTGAATGGGGGAGACCGTCAGGTCTTGTACAAACAACCCGTTTTCTGCCGCGGCATCAAATAATCCGCTGAGCAGCGGCGGCAGATCGGCAGGGTCTTTGAGCACACCGTTTTTTCCCAGTTGCCGTTGTTGTGCTTCAAACTGCGGCTTGATAAGGCAGATACAATGCCCCTCGGCTTTCAGCACATCGCGAATGGCGGGATAGATCTTGCGTAGCGAGATGAACGACACATCTACCGTCACCAGATCGCATTGACACCCCAACTGCTCGGAGGTCAATCGCCGTGCATTGGTGCGCTCCATCACGGTGACACGCGGGTCGTTGCGCAGCTCCCACGCCAAAATGCCATAGGCCACATCCACCGAAAACACGTGTGCCGCACCGTTTTGCAACAAGCAATCGGTAAACCCGCCGTTGCTCGCCCCGATATCGCACACCGTAAAATCGGTGACCGATTGACGGAATACCTGCAACGCTTTCGCCAATTTATAACCTGACCGACTGGCGTATTGCTTCGCTTTTTCGGTCATCGTCAGCACCGTGTCGGCGGCAACCGCCATACCGGGCTTGTCTGCGGGTACGTGCCCGATCCAGATGCGCCCCGCCATAATGAGGCCGTTCGCTTCTTCGGCCGATAACCCGAATTGTTGCATTGCCAACGCGTCTAACCGTATGCTTGCCACAGCATTCCCTCCGTTTCTTTTCCATTTTACGCAAATTTTTCCACGGTGTCAAGAAAAAGGGCTGGACTTTTGCGGTAAAAAAAGGTAAAATACTGTGGGGATGTTTTTGAGAATAGAGGAATACATATGGAAAAATGGGATTTATATGACCGCCACGGCGAACCGCTGGGGAAAACGATCAATCGCGGTGCTCGTTTTCACGCGGATGAACATCATCTGGTCTCGCACGTGTGGATCGTCAATTCAGCAGGACGGATGCTGGTGCAACGTCGCTCGTCCCGTCGCCGTATGATGCCGAATATCTGGGCGATCACCAGCGGCTCGGCGATATCGGGTGAGGATAGTATCACGGCCGCCCGTCGTGAATTGGAAGAAGAACTCGGCATCGTGTTACCGGCAAAAGAGCTTTTGCCGCTCGGGCGCATCGTGCGCCGCAACTCGTTGTGCGATATCTTTTTGGTACGGCGCAACATCGCCGTGCCCGATATGCGGTTGCAAAAAGAAGAAGTATCACAGGTGCGCTGGGTAACCGGCGAGCAATTGTACGGTATGGTGAACGAACGCCGTTTCCACCATTACGGTGATGCTTACTTCCGCTTGGTCTCGGAGGGTATCCGCCGCGAAACGGGCGTGTTGTTGTTTGGCGAGGAGGGCCCCTATGCTGACTAACCGTCTCATTCGCCGCTTCGTGCGGGATGCAGACAATATCCACGACCCGCGTGTGCGCGGCGCCTACGGCAAACTCGCGGGTACGGCGGGCATCGTTGCCAATGTGGTACTGTGTATCGGCAAATTGCTGGCAGGTATGCTGTCGGGCAGCGTGGCAATGGTCGCAGATGCGTTCAACAACTTATCCGATGCGGGCTCGTCTATCGTCACGTTGGTGGGTTTCCGCCTGTCCTCCGCTCCGCCGGATAAAGAGCACCCGTTCGGCCACGGCCGTATGGAATACCTCTCGGCATTAACGGTGGCGGCACTCATTATGTTGGCGGGCGTGGAACTCGCGTCCTCCGCCGTGGATAAGATATTGCACCCCACACCGGCGACGTTTTCGTGGGTGTCGGCGGGGATCTTGGCGGCATCCATTATCGTCAAAGCGTGGATGGCGCATTTTAATCGCACCATCGGTAATCGCATCGGTTCGGAGGCGCTTGCCGCTTCCGCCGCCGACAGTCGGAACGACGTGATTTGCACCGCCGTGGTGTTGCTTTCGTCGCTTGCTACGTTGTTTACAGATGTCGCGATCGACGGTTGGGTCGGCGCCGCCGTGGCACTGTTTGTTATTTGGTCGGGCTTTTCCATCGTGCGGGAGACGATATCGCCCCTGCTCGGCGAAGCACCCGACCCCGCCTTGGTACAGAAAATTTACGACCGCGTGATGGCGCAGGACGGTATCATCGGTATTCACGATCTGATCGTACACAATTACGGCCCCGGCCGTTGTATCGTGTCGCTGCACGCCGAAGTACCCAGCGACGGGGATATTCTCAAAAGCCACGAGATCGTCGATCTGGTGGAACGCCGTTTGGCGGAGGAACTGAACCTCATCGCGTGCATCCATATGGATCCCGTGGATACCAAAGACGAACGCGTCACCCGCCTGCGTGAGCAGACAACAGCCGTGTTGCAGGAGATTCATCCGTCACTCACGTTGCACGATTTTCGTGTGGTGTTTGGCGAACAACGCAGTAATTTAATTTTTGATGTCGTCGTACCGTATGACATCGGGGATACCTCGTCGCTGGCGTCGGAGATTGAACGGCGCTTGCAAGCGACCGACCCGAGCTTGTTTGTGGTACTGACGATTGATCGGGAATGGAGTTAAGGTATGTCCGGTTATGTAATCTATAACGGGTTTTGGAACGCCGTTCCGCCCGACCCCGCGAAACGGGTCGCCGCCGCCGCGCAGGCGCGCGGTATCGAACTTGCCGTGTTGCCCAACACGGCGTTTGTGATGTCCGTGTCGCCCATCGCCGTGTATGCCCCCGACGGAAAAGCCCTGTCGGCGGAGGACTATGTCCTGTTTTGGGACAAGGATACTCGTTTGGCAAGCACGCTGGAAGCGGCGGGTGTGCGCGTGTACAACTCCGCCGAAGCCGTGCGGGTGTGCGACGATAAAAGCGAAACGCACCGTCTGCTCGCGGCGGCAGGGATTCCGCAACCCGAAACATTGCTGGCACCCATGACGTATGTTGAGATCGGCGAGCCGATCGAATCGTTCTTGACGGCGGCGGTGGACCGCTTAGGGTTACCGCTGGTGGTCAAGGAATGTTACGGTTCGTTCGGCAATCAGGTGTCGCTCGTGCACACGATGGACGAGTTGCGCACGCTGGCGTATAAAATGGATTCGCGCCCTTTCATTCTGCAACGGTTTCTTTCCGAATCGGCAGGGGAGGACGTGCGCTTGTACGTGGTGGGCGACCGTGTTGCCGCCGCGATGCGTCGCCGCTCGGGCGGTGATTTTCGCGCCAATCTGGCACAGGGCGGCACGGCGGAGCCGTATACTCCCACGCCCGAAGAGGAAGCGTTGGCACTACAGTGTTGCCGCGTGTTGGGACTGTGCTTCGGCGGGGTGGACCTGTTGCACACAAAAGACGGCGGTGCCGTGGTGTGCGAGGTCAATTCCAACGCCCATTTAGCAGGAATTATTGCTTGCACCGGTGTGGACGTGGCGGATGCCATCGTCGCGTGGGTTCACGAGGTCGAAACGGCGAGAAAGGAACGGTGATGGAATGGATGAACTGAAAGCGGTATTCGCCGCTAACTTGATCCATCTGCGCGCCGAAGCGGGCTTGACGCAGGCGGAATTGGCGGAAAAGATCCATTATTCCGATAAATCCGTTTCCAAATGGGAGCGTGCCGAGTCGTTGCCCGATCTGCAGATCACGCAGGAATTGGCGAAGATCTTCGGTGTCACGGTGGATTTCTTGATCACCCCGCACGACGCGTGGGAGGGCAAACCCGTGCGCGTGCCGTACCGCACCGATGTCATTACAAGCTTGTCTATTATCGGTGTGTGGACGCTCGCATTGCTCATTTTCCTCGTGTTGTTCTGGTCGTTTGATCAATTGTTCTGGGTGGTGTTCTTGGTCGCCGTGCCCGTGTCGCTGATTACCTTGCTGGTGCTCAACAGCGTGTGGGGTAAGATCAAGTACCACCCGTATGTCGTGTCGCTGTTGCTGCTCGGCGTGTTTGCGCTGTTGTATTACATTTTGCATATGTATGTGCACGTGCGTCATCCGTGGGGTCTCGCATTCTTGTGGTTGCCCGCCCAGGTGATCGTGTTTCTCAGTTTTCACATTCGCAAACGCGGCAAAGGAGAGAAGTAAGAGCACCCGATTCGGAAATTTTACGGTTTTCGCATAGTTTTTTAATTTTCCACTTGACATTCGCGCGGATTTTGTTATAATAGTTGTCGCAACTGAAAAAATCCGGGTGTAGCGCAGATTGGTAGCGCGCTTGAATGGGGTTCAAGAGGCCGCAGGTTCGACTCCTGTCACTCGGACCAAAAAAGAAGGTAGCCGTATGGCTACCTTCTTTTTTGGTCCGAGAGGAAAGATGCAAGCGGCCGCTTGAACCCGCGACGTTCCCCGTTCGCTGTACCGGAACTCACAGACGTCAAGAGGCCGAAATAAGGACGATGATTAAAAAAGTCTGGCATTTTCGCTGGGGGTATGCTATAGTGTAACCATACTTTCAAATACTGCCTGAAAGGGACTACTGATATGGAACTTGGCGGTTATCGTATTCGAAAAATGCTTCCGAAAGACAATGAAGCGATGGCACGGCTGGTGCGCGGCAACTTAAAGGCGCACGGGCTGGCTATTCCGGGGACGGTGCATTTTGATCCGTGTGTGGACGATCTGTGCGCGGCGTATTCCCAGAACGAAAAGCAGGGATACTACGTGCTGGTGGATGCCGAGGAAACCGTGCTTGGCGGCATCGGGTTTGAAGAAACCCCGTTTTTCCCCGACTGCGCGGAATTGCAAAAGCTGTATCTTGCCGACGCGGTCGAGGGAAAAGGTTGGGGGTACAAGCTGGTTGCGTTTATCGAGGAACGTATGAAAGAAGCGGGGTTTTCGGCCTCGTACTTGGAAACGCACCACAACCTGCAAGCGGCGATCCATCTTTACGAGAAATGCGGGTATGTAAGAATTGAACGTCCCGCCGCCGTTGCACACGGCGCGATGGATCATTTTTATTACAAATCCTTGCTTGCTTGACTTTTGCTGACTGCTCTTTTATACTAATTAAGAATTACGCTTTGGGGGTATGGAACTATGAACTTGATCGATATTTCCCGCGACTTGATGCGTGCGCCGGTGTATCCCGGCGACCCCGCACCCGAACTGAAAAAGTTGACCAGTATGGCGGCGGGGGATCCGTGCAATACCACCCTGCTCTCCGCCTGCCTGCACAACGGCACGCATATGGACGCTCCCAAGCACTTTTTCCCCGAAGGTGACGGCGTCGATCGCATCCCGCTGGATGCCTGCATCGGTGAATGTACGGTGATCGAGTGCAACGGTCTGTTGCTCGGTGATGCGGCGGAGGAATTGCTCCCCAAACTCAAAAAGCGCGTGTTATTTAAGGGTGATGTGCAACTCACCCCCAGCGCGGCGTTTGTGCTGTCGGATGCGGGTATGGTGTTGCTCGGTGTGGAAAGCCCGTCGGTTGCCCCGCCCGAATATGCCGAACAAGTGCACCGCCAGTTGCTCGGCGCGGGCATCGTGTTGCTGGAAGGATTGGATTTGTCTGCCGCCGAAGAAAACGTGCCGTACCTATTGATGGCGGCACCGCTGCGTATTCGCGGGGCGGACGGCGCCCCCGTGCGCGCGGTTTTGGCGGAGGCACATCATATTGATTGGGATGAACGCACCTGGCGTTGACAGCAGGACTTTAAAAAAAGTTGGACAAATTTTAAATTTATACTTGATTTTTTTGAAACTATTCATTATAATAGGTTAGCACTGTATGTGCGACTCGGAGAGTTGGCTGAGTGGTCGAAGGCGCACGATTGGAAATCGTGTGTACGTTAATAGCGTACCTAGGGTTCAAATCCCTAACTCTCCGCCATAGAATATAAGCGAAGGATTCCTTCGATAGGAATAACAGCTTCTGAAAGAGGTGACAGAGGAATGAAAGAGAATATCCATCCGAACTACAAAAAAACCACCATCACGTGTGCGTGTGGTGAGGTGATTGAGACGTCTTCCACCAAAGAGAATATCCGCGTGGAAATCTGCTCCAAGTGCCATCCGTTTTTCACCGGCAGACAGAAGCTGGTCGATACCGGTGGTCGTGTGGATCGCTTCAACAAGCGTTTCGGTATCAAAGAGAGCAAGTAAGATGCAAAAGGGCAGTGCAGTTATGCGCTGCCTTTTCTCGTTTAGGAGGCAGTATGGATAACAGGGCATACCTCACCATTCGTGCGGGCGCACAGGCGGAATATGTCGATCGCCGTTCGCGGTTCATTGCCGCGATCGAACCGGTCACCGACGAAGCATCCGCGCTGGCGTTTATCGCCGCGCGCAAAAAAGAATATTGGGACGCTCGTCACAATGTGTATGCCTACGTGTTACGTTCGGGTATCAGCCGCTTTTCGGACGACGGGGAACCGCAAGGCACGGCGGGTGTTCCCGCACTCGAAACCTTGCAAAAGCAGGGGCTTACCGACTGCGTGGTGGTCATCACGCGGTACTTCGGCGGGATTTTGCTTGGCACGGGCGGCTTGGTGCGTGCGTATTCGCAAAGCACGTCGCTCGCCATCGCCGCCGCGGGGGTGGGGGAGTGCCGCCCCTGTGCCGTCGGCGAGATCGCCTGTGACTACGCGCAATATGGGCGGGTCGCACCGCTGGTGGCAGAGCACGGCGGCCGCGTGACCGATACGCAGTTTGCCGAAGGGGTCACCTTGTCCGTTTTGTTGCCCGCCGATGTGACGGAGCGGTTCTCACACGAATTGACCGAAATTTCCGCCGGCACGCTGGTTTTTCAAAAAACCGATGAAATTTTTGAGTTTTTTGAAAAAAAAGAATGATTTTTGCAGGAAAAACCGCACACCGCGGTGTATAATGATATAGAAAGGCGGTGTTCTTATGGTACCACGGTTGCGAACCGAAGAGATCGAGCGGGCAATGTTGTCGCCGCTGGCGGCACTCGCTTGCGAAAGTAAAGGGCGCGAACGCGCTGAAACCCCTTGCGATTTCCGCACGGATTTTCAACGCGACCGCGACCGCGTCTTGCACTGCAAAGCATTCCGCCGTTTGCGTCATAAAACGCAGGTGTTCCTCTCCCCTGAGGGTGACCACTACCGCACTCGCTTGACGCACACGCTGGAAGTGTCGCAGATCGCACGTACCGTTGCACGCGCCTTGCGCCTCAATGAAGATCTCACGGAAGCCATCGCCCTCGCGCACGATCTGGGGCATACTCCGTTCGGCCACGCAGGCGAACGCGAAGTCGG
>JAZOBT010000058.1:0-7540 GCA_045596125.1 Acutalibacteraceae bacterium
ACGATCCGACTTTGACTTTGTGCTGAATATGGTCATGGAAGAGATCGCGCAACTGGGCGTAAAAAACCTCGCCGTGAATGCCAGTTCGTTGTTCGATGTACATATGCCGCTGTTGACCCATATTCAAAACGGTGTGGTCACGGGTGTGGCAACCAACTATATGGCGGCGGGGCTCGGTCGTGCGATTTCGCAGGGCGTGTTGGCAAAGCCGGTGGAATTCCGCACACACGGTGGTCGTCCGCGCGATATCGCGTCGGGCAGAACCCCCATTGACGTGGCGTTTATCGCGGCACCGACGGCTGACCCGATGGGTAACTGCACGGGTAAGCAAGGAAAATCCGCGTGCGGTAGTTTGGGCTACGCGTATGCCGATGCGATGTATGCCAAAAAAGTTGTGGTAATTACCGATAACCTGACGGAGTATCCGTTGCAAGATGCGTCGATTTCGGAGGAACATGTCGATTATGTGGTGGCGGTGGATGCCATTGGCGATCCGAACGGCATCGTATCGGGTACAACGCGCATCACACGTGATCCCGTTGGTTTGGTGATGGCACAACAGGCCGCCAAAGTGATTGAAGCTTCGGGTTTGCTAAAGGATGGTTTCTCGTTCCAGACCGGTGCCGGCGGTGCATCGCTCGCCGCCGCTAAATTCTTGAAAGAAACGATGCTCGAAAAAGGAATTCAGGGCAGTTTCGGTTTGGGCGGCATTACCGGTTATATGGTAGATATGTTGCGTGCGGGTTGCTTCCGCAATTTGCTGGATGTGCAGTGTTTTGACCTGACGGCGGTGGAATCGCTGAGAACCGATCCTCGTCATCAAGAGATCTCGGCAACGCGGTACGCCGCTCCCGGTAATCCCGATGCGGCGGTCAATGCATTGGATGTAGTCATTCTGGGCGCTACCGAAATTGATACCGATTTCAATGTTAACGTACATACCGATTCCAACGGCTATATTATGGGCGGTTCCGGTGGACACAGCGATACGGCGGCAGGTTCCAAACTGTCGATGATCATTGCTCCGTTGTTCCGTGCGCGGTTGCCGATCATTACCGATCGTGTTACCTGCATTTCCACGCCGGGTAAGGATATTGATGTGTTGGTAACGCAGGGTGGCATCGCCGTCAACCCGAAAAATGTCGAGTTGCGCAAACGCTTGGCGCAGGCAGGCTTGCCGGTGGTGGACATTGAAGAATTGAAAGCAAAGACGGAACGCATTACCGGTAAACCCGAAACGTTGCCCAAGGGGGATCGCGTTGTTGCCAACGTGATCGGTCGCGAGGGCGATGTGCTGGATCAGATCTACAGTGTTCCGCAGTAAGGAGGTATTGCTATGCGTGAGATCAGTGCCGCGTGTATCACCGAAACGGTGAAGCGGCTGTGTATTGAGGCCAATTGCCATTTGGGCAAGGACCTGAAAGAGTGTATCTGTGATTTCCACACGCGCGAGCCGTGGCCGCAGGCGAAGGAGATCTTGGAGCGTATTATTGAGAACTTTGAAATCGCCGACGAAAAAAATCAACCCATTTGCCAAGATACGGGTGTGGCGTGCGTGTTCTTGAAGATCGGTCAAGAGGTTCACATTGACGGTGACGTGACGGAAGCGGTGAACGAGGGCGTTCGTCAGGGGTACGGCGAAGGTTACCTGCGCAAGAGCGTAGTGCGTGATCCGCTGGATCGTGTAAACACCGGCGACAACACGCCTGCAATGTTGTATTTTGAGTTGGTTCCCGGCGACCAACTTGAGATCACGGTAGCCCCCAAAGGGTTTGGTAGCGAAAATATGAGTCGCATTGCGATGCTGCGTCCGTCGGACGGCTTGCAAGGGGTTAAGGATTTTGTCATCAAAACCGTGGAAGAGGCCGGTCCCAACCCCTGCCCGCCTATCGTCGTGGGTGTTGGCGTCGGCGGCACGTTTGATAAAGCCGCGTACCTTGCCAAAAAAGCGTTGTTGCGTGATGTGGACCGGCGGAATGCCGATCCGTTCTATGCACAATTGGAGCAAGAACTCTTGGTTTCCATCAATGCGCTCGGCATCGGTCCGCAAGGGTTCGGCGGAATGACCACGGCACTTGCGGTGAACATTGAACAGTTCCCCACGCATATCGCCGGTTTGCCTGTGGCTGTGAACATCAATTGCCACGTGACGAGACATAAGACGGAGGTGTTGTAAATGGCTATTTCTCTTACTACTCCTTTGAGTCGAGAAAACGCAAGAACGCTTAAAGTGGGCGACAGTTGCTTGCTGACGGGTGTGATCTACACGGCACGCGATGCCGCGCATAAGCGATTGTGCGAATTAGTAGCACAAGGCAAAGAATTGCCGTTGGATATGAAAGACAGCGTGATCTATTTTGTTGGTCCTACGCCGGCGAAGCCCGATCAGGCGATCGGTTCGGCGGGTCCCACCACGTCGTACCGTATGGATGCGTATAGCCCCACGTTGATTGAGCAAGGTCAAACGGGTATGATCGGCAAAGGCAAGCGCGGTCCTGAAGTGATCGAAGCGATGAAAAAGCACGGTGCTGTCTATTTCGGAGCGATCGGTGGTTGCGGTGCGTTGCTCAGCAAATGCATTAAAAAGGCCGAGATCGTGGCATACGAAGATCTCGGTGCTGAGGCGATCCGTCGCTTGGAGGTGGAGGATTTTCCTGTGGTGGTTATCATCGACAGCGAAGGTAACAACCTGTACGAGACCGGTCGTGCGGCCTATCTTGCACAACAATAACCTAACCAAAACGCCCTGCCAACGCAGGGCGTTTTTTATTGGTACAATGGCTCTTGACAAAATGAGTAAAAATGTTTTATATTGGTATATAACAATTTTTGGAGTGGAAAATATGAATTCAATTTATAATATCAATTTGGAATTGGATGTTCCGATCTATCGGCAATTGTTTGATACCATTTGTACGGCGGTAAAGCAGGGCACTTTGGCGTCGGGGCAACAGTTACCCACGGTGCAAGAACTGACAGACGAACTTGGTGTTGCTCGTGGAACCATCAAGCGTGCGTATGATGAATTGGAGCGCGCAGGCTATGTGGAAAAGGTGCAAGGCCGCGGCACGTTTGTGCGATACCATCCCGCGGAGACAGGCAGCCGTAAAGAACGGGCAATGGCGGAGATCGATGTGCTGTTGGACCATCTGGAAGAGATGGGGCTGTCTGCCGCAGAGATCAATATATTTTTAAGCCTCAAATTGCGTGAGCGCGCCGAGGAAGAGGCGTACGTTAAAGTGGCGGTGGTGGAGTGCAACGCCGAGAATCTGTCGCATATGTCGGAGCAGTTGCGCCATATATCGGGTGTGGACCTGTACTCTTATTCGCTCGAAAACATTCGTCAATACCCGTATAAGCTGGGGGAAGATTTCGATTTGATCGTAACCACGTCCTCTCACGCCGAGTATTTGGAAAAGACGCTGCCTGTGCGCAAGAAGATCGCGCGGGTGGCTTTGCGTCCGTCCACGCACGTGCTTGCGCATATTATCAAACTGCGTGCGGGAACCACGGTGGGAATCGTGGGGTACAGCCGTCGTTTCGGAGAATTGTTGCAGGAGACCTGCCAAGCGTATGCTGAGGATATTACGGTGTGCGAACCGATATCGTTGGAAACGGATCAAGATGTAGCAGCGTATTTGCAAGGCAAAGATGTGTTGCTGGTTCCCAAGTCCTATGAAAAGTATTTTAACGCGGCGGCGGTGGAACTCATTCGCGGTTTCAAGGGCCACGTAATTGATTGTTACTATAAGATGGATGAAGGTTCTTTGCTGTATTTGGAGAATAAAATCAGGCGTCTCTTGGAGGAAAAAGCATTGTAAGGAAAAAACCGCCTGCGGGCGGCTTTTTTTGTGCCGAAAATCACACAATTTAACGCTTTTTACCTTGACAAATGGTATAACACATTATATTATATAGGTGTAGAACAATCGGTCTACGGTTTTGTAAAATTATCACGAGAGGTGCAGTTATGGAAAACAGAGAAAAGAAGGTATTGGTCATTGGCGTGATCGGCGCGGATGTCCATGCCGTTGGTAACAAGATCCTGTACCATGCCTTCACAGAGGCCGGCTTTGAAGTGGTCAATTTGGGCGTTATGGTTTCGCAGGAAGAGTACATTGCGGCGGCAATTGAATCCAATGCCGATGCAATTGTGGTTTCCTCTCTCTACGGACAGGGTGAGCTCGACTGCCGCGGTATGCGCGAAAAGTGCGACGAGGCAGGTTTGAAAGGTATTCCGCTGGTTGTCGGCGGCAATATCGTTATCGGTAAGCAAAAATTTGAGGATGTGGAACAACGGTTTAAGGCGATGGGATTTGATCGCGCTTTCCCGCCCGGTACCGCACCTGAGACGACGATTGAAGCACTGCGTGAGTTGTTACATATGGATGGTGATCCCGCGTGAAAGCTGTCCTGCTGATTGATTTCGGCAGTACCTACACCAAACTGACAGCCGTGGATGTAGACAGCGCGTGCATTTTGGGCACAGCGGCATCGTATACTACCGTGCAAACCGATATCAACGATGGCTTGACGGCGGGCTTGCAACTGTTGGAACAGAAAACGGGCAAGATCACCTACGATGCTTGCTATGCGTGCTCTTCAGCTGCCGGCGGTTTGCGTATGGTCACCAGTGGCTTGGTACCTGAGCTTACCGGCGAAGCGGCAAAAATGGCAAGCCTCGGTGCCGGCGCCAAGACGGTTGGTATCTATGCGTTCCAGCTGACGGAAGAGGATGTCGAAGAGATTCGCAAGGCAAAACCCGATATTTTTCTGTTGGTCGGCGGCACGGACGGCGGTAACACGGAGTGCATCTTGCACAACGCCAAAATGTTGGCGACGCTTCCTCCTGAATTTCCCATTGTGGTGGCGGGCAACCGCACCGCGGCGGGGGAGTGCCGGCGCATACTGAAGGATCACGAGGTGTATGTGTGTCCTAATGTGATGCCGAAATTTGGAACACTGCAAGTGGAGCCTGCACAAAAACAGATTCGCGAGATCTTCCTCAATCGTATCGTGCAAGCGAAGGGGTTAAGTAAGGCGGCGGAACTGCTGTCGGATATTATGATGCCCACGCCATCGGCGGTGTTGCAAGCGATGGAATTGCTCGCACAAGGATGTGAGGGCGAGTCGGGAATCGGCGATTTGATCGCCGTGGATGTCGGCGGTGCAACCACCGATATTTATTCGATTGCCGATGGGATGCCGGAACATATGAATACCGTGTTTAAGGGGTTACCCGAGCCGTTTGCCAAGCGCACGGTGGAAGGGGATATCGGAATGCGGTACAGCGTGCAGGGCATTGTGGATGCCGCCGGTATACGGCGTATTTGTGAGTTGTCCGGTCTGTCGGAAGAGCGTGTTTGCGAATTGGTGGAGGACTTGAAGGTTCATACCGACAAAGTCCCGAACGGTGACGCGGAATTGGAAGCGCTGGATTTTGCCTTGGCTTCCGCTGCGGTGGAAGAGGCGGTTACCCGTCACGCTGGCACCATCACCGAGACATACACGATGATGGGCAAAAGCTACGTGCAAGAGGGTAAGAACCTTACCAAAGTTAAGCAGATTGTGGTGACGGGCGGCAGCCTGATTCACACGAAACGCACAGCTGAGATCGCATCACACGCTTTGTATTCCCCCGCAAATCCCACCTCACTGCGGCCGCGCGTTGCCGATGTTTGGGTGGATAGAACGTACATTATTGCTGCAATGGGATTGCTTTCTTCGTATTACCCCAAAGTAGCCCTTCAAATACTTAAAAAGGAGCTTGAATACTATGGATATTCAGAATAAACGAATTCCCGACGGAGAATTTCAACGCCTGCGTGAAGAGGTATTGACACAGTGGCCCACCGGTAAGGATGTCGATTTGGAGGAAGCGGTCGCATACCATAAAGCGATGCCCGAATGCCGCGACTTCTCTAAGAAATTGCTGAATGCCAAGCGCGACGGCAGAACGCTCGTGCAACCCCGCGCCGGTGTTCCGGTCGTGGAAGAGCACATCAAATTGATGCAATATTTGGAAGAGTTCGGTGAGGCCGATCTGTTGCCTTCCACCATTGACAGCTATACTCGTCAGAACCGCTACGAAGAGGCGGAAAACGGTATTTCCGAGTCTTTGCGTCTGGAGCGCGCGATGCTCAATGGTTTCCCCGCTGTTAACCACGGTGTGGCCAACTGCCGTCGTGTTGTCGAAAGCGTTAACGTGCCGATGCAGGTGCGTCACGGTACTCCCGATGCCCGTTTGTTGACCGAGATCACGTATGCCGGCGGTTTCACCAGCTACGAAGGCGGCGGTATCTCCTACAACTTGCCTTACTGCAAAAATATCCCGATGGAGCGCACCATTCGTGATTGGCAATACGTTGACCGTTTGACCGGTTTGTATGAGGAAATGGGCGTTTCTATCAACCGTGAACCCTATGGCCCGTTGACCGGTACGTTGGTTCCGCCTTGCGTATCCCACGCTGCAGCTATTATCGAAGCGTTGTTGGCGGCCGAGCAGGGTGTTAAGAACATCACTGTCGGTTATGGCCAGTGCGGTAACATTGTGCAAGACATTGCCGCTATCCGCACCTTGCAGGATCTGACTGACGAATACCTGAACAAATACGGTTATACCGATGTGCAGGTTACCACCGTTCTCCATCAGTGGATGGGCGGTTTCCCGGCGGACGAAGCCAAGGCATTCGGCGTTATCGCCAACGGCAGTATGATCGCAGCCTTGTCCAAGGCAACCAAAGTTATCGTTAAGACCCCGCACGAAGCGGTGGGCATCCCCACGATGGAAGCCAATGCCGAAGGCTTGCGTTGCACCAAGCAGGTTGTCAATATGTTGGCAGACCAGACCTTCACCCACGCGAAGTTGGACGAAGAAATGGCGATCATCGGTATGGAGACTCGCGCTATCGTTGATAAGTGCTTCGAACTCGGTAACGGCGATATCGCTGTCGGTGTGTGCCGTGGTGTGGAAGCCGGTGTGCTGGATGTTCCGTTTGCACCGTGCCGTGCTAACGCGGGCTTGATGTTGCCTTGCCGTGATAACGACGGCGCTGTCCGTATTCTCAATGTTGGTAACTTGCCGTTCTCCAAAGAGTTGCAAGATTTCCATAAGGCGAAGATCGAGGAGCGCGCCGCTGCCGAAAACCGCAAAGCGTCCTTCCAAATGGTAATTGATGACGTATACGCGATCGGTAAGGGTCGTTTGGTCGGCCGTCCTCGCTAATTTTAAAAGGAGAGTGTAGAGTTATGAAAATTGTTGATGTTGTTTGCTCTGCCGGACGTACCGGCTTCTACTTCGATGACCAACGCGCGATCAAGCAAGGCGCAGGTCACGACGGCGTGTTTTATATCGGTGATCCTGTGACCGACGGTTTCCGTTCGGTGCGTCAAGCGGGTGAATCCATTTCCGTTATGTTGGTGCTCGAAGACGGTCAGATCGCTTACGGCGATTGCGCTGCGGTGCAATATTCCGGCGCGGGCGGTCGTGATCCGCTGTTCCTCGCGGAGGATTTCATCCCCGTGATCGAGAACTATATCA
>JAZOBT010000059.1:0-27701 GCA_045596125.1 Acutalibacteraceae bacterium
CTAAGACATTTGTCTTTCCTAAGACCGCTTGGCCCTCCGACTTAACTGCACCAAGATCAGCGCCGCATAGCTCACAAGCAACAACACCAGTTCGATAAACGGCATCTGCCCATTGCTTTGCAAAATACTGTATAACATAAGGGATCCCTCCGTGTTTCGAGAAAAGGATACATCAAATCACATTAAGTATAGCGCAAATCAAACAGAAATACAAGGCAAAACCACGATAACAATCGTCATTTTTAAAAAATTTTCATAACTTATAAAAAAGTTCTTGCTTTTCGGCAGAAAATCTGCTAATATAGTTCCGTTGCTTTTGAAATAGTGATTTTCTATCGCTTGTTACACACATCAAAGGAGGTGCAGAATATGGCTAAATGTGATTTCTGCGGCAAAAGTGTTACTTTCGGCATTAAGGTGTCCCACTCCCATCGGCGCGCGAACCGTACCTGGCGTCCCAACATCAAGCGTGTCAAGGCGGTTGTCAACGGTTCTCCCAAAAAGGTTTACGCCTGCACCCGTTGCCTGCGCTCCGGCAAGGTCACCCGCGCGGTATAATCGCAAACTCTTTTGCAGAACATCTCTCACCGTGGTTTTCGGTGAGAGATTTTTTCATATCTCCCCTTGTATATTTTGAAAATTGAGTTTATAATAGGGAAAACCCTTTGTAGGAGGCGTTCCTTTTGAATATTTGGCACGATATTGACCCGAAGTATATCCACCCCGAAAATTTTACCGCCGTGATCGAGATCCCGAAAGGCGGCAAAAACAAATATGAGATGGATAAAGAAACCGGTCTTCTGCGTTTGGACCGTGTGTTGTACACCGCCACACATTACCCCGCCAACTACGGGTTTATCCCCCGCACCTATGCGGACGACGGTGACCCGTTGGATGTTCTCGTTATGTGTCAGGAAAAGATTGAACCGATGACGTTGGTGCAATGCTACCCCATCGGTGTTATTAAAATGACAGATGATAACTACACCGACGAAAAGATCATCGCCGTTCCGTTCCGTGATCCGTCGCTGTCCGACTATCACGATATCTCGGAACTGCCCCGCCACACGTTTGAAGAGATTCGCCACTTTTTTACGGTGTATAAATCATTGGAAGGTCAAAGCACCGCCGTGGATGAAGTGATGAATCGTGAGGCGGCAATCGGCATCATTACGCACTGCATCGAGGAATACAATCGTTGCTACTGTGGTAAACGATAAGAAAGGACGTGTCAACACTATGACTCACGAATACGGCAAAGAAAACTTGACAATGCTCACTGATTTTTACGAGATTACAATGGCAAACGGCTTTTTTGAAAACGGCCGCGGCGAGCAAACGGTGTATTTTGATATGTTCTTCCGCACCGTGCCGGATGGCGGCGGTGTCGCCATTATGGCGGGTCTCGAGCAGATCATTCATTATTTGAAGAATCTGTCGTTCTCGGAGGACGATATCGCTTACCTGCGCAGCAAGCAGTTGTTCAGCGAAGCGTTTTTGGAATATCTCGCAAACTTTAAGTTTGCTTGTGACGTGTGGGCGATCCCCGAAGGCACGCCCATCTTCCCGCACGAGCCGCTGGTAACGGTACGCGGTCCCGCCGTGCAGGCGCAGTTTATCGAGACGATGATCCTGCTTGCCATCAACCATCAATCGCTCATCGCCACCAAAGCGAACCGCATCGTGCGTGCCGCCAACGGCCGCGCTGTGATGGAGTTTGGCTCCCGCCGTGCGCAGGGCTTTAACGGCGCGGTATACGGCGCGCGCGCCGCATACATCGGCGGTTGTATCGGCACCGCTTGCACCATCGCCGACCGCGAGTTTGGCATTCCCGCGCTGGGTACGATGGCGCACAGTTGGGTGCAATTGTTTGACAGCGAATACGAGGCATTCAAGGCATACGCCGAGGTATACCCCAACTCCTGCACGCTGTTGGTAGATACCTACAATGTACTGAAATCGGGTGTGCCGAATGCCATCAAGGTGTTTGATGAAGTGCTCGCGCCGCTGGGTTGCCGCCCGAAGGGCATTCGTCTGGATTCCGGCGATATCACCTATTTGACCAAGAAAGCGCGCAAGATGCTGGACGATGCGGGGTATCCCGATTGTAAGATCTGCGCGTCCAACTCGCTGGATGAGCTCATCATCCGCGATATGATCGCGCAGGGCGCTTGCATCGACAGTTTCGGCGTGGGTGAACGCCTCATCACCGCGTCCAGCGATCCCGTGTTCGGCGGTGTGTACAAGTTGGCTGCGATCGAGCGCGACGGCGAGATCATCCCGCGTATCAAGGTCAGCGAAAACGTGGCGAAGATCACCAACCCGTGCTTTAAGAAAGTGTGGCGTTTGTACGACCGCGACAGCGGTAAGGCGATCGCGGATGTTATCACGTTGAACGACGAAGTCATCGATGATACGAAACCGTATGAGATCTTCGATCCCGAGCACGTTTGGAAGCGCAAAACGGTGGAGAATTTCACAGCCAAACCGTTGCAACAACAGATCTTCGATAAGGGCACGTGCGTGTACGATTCCCCGTCGGTGGACGAGATCCGCAACTACTGCCACGAGCAGCTCGACACCATTTGGTGCGAAGTGTTGCGTTTTGAAAACCCGCACAAGTATTATGTAGACCTCTCGCAAGCCTTGTGGGACGAAAAGCAAAAGCTCCTCTCGCAACACAATAAAGGATAAGAAAAACGGCACGCTCAACGCTGAGCGTGCCGTTTGTTGTTTCGGGTTAATTATGCGCCATAATATTCGGACGAACCGAACGCCAGCATCGGGTAGAAGATGATGGGCAGGAACAGTAAACCAAACCCGTATCCAACGCCTTTACCGAACGCGCTTGCCATTTTAAACGGCAACATAATTCCCACGATGACATTGGCCAACGGAATAAAGGAAAGGAAAAACAACCAACCGTTACCGAACGCGATTTTAAATTCCACATAGGAACCGTAGAACGGCACCAAGATCGCCCAACCGGGTTCGTCGGCTTTGACAAATATTTTCCAATACACTACCGCCATAAAAATGATACCCGCCCACGCAACCAAGTAGAACACTTGTACGGCCCCATAAACCTCATCGCCTAAAACGTCCTGTGATCCCATAAAACATCCTCCTCAACTTGTTGTTCAACAGAGCCTTCGAAACCGCGCGACACCCTGTTTACTACAGTATAACATATGGTTTTCACTTTTTCAAGCTGTAAAAGAAAAAAATCCCGCTCTCTTCACTCTAATGAGAACGGGATTTTTGTCTCTCGTGTCCAAAAAGAACCGGGTGAAAATCGAGGATTTAAACTTTTCTTTCCCAAACACACAATCACAGGCTTGAGTGTAATCCCCTGTATTTCTAAATGAGATGGTTTGTAAAATACATACCTAAGATTGTTTTCAACCAGTATATTATTTGTACAACTATTATTAGTAGTAACATCAGTGCCACTATTAAAAGAATCCTTTTGAGAATTTTCATCTCATCACCGCCTCCTGTGTATTATAGCATGGAAGCGGTGGAGGCGCAAGGGATAATGAAATCGTTCGCTTATGCTCACGGTGAAATCAAAGGCCTCGCCTTTGGTGAAATATTTTGCTAACGCAAAATATGAAATTAAATCCACCCACCGCGTGCCGCGATTTCACCCGAACGAAGTGAGGATTTCACATTGTAAAGCAATATTTCACCCACCCGTTAGGGTGGATTTAGTTGAAAAAAGGACTTCACTTTCGTGAAGTCTTTTTTCTGGAGCTGGTGGACGGATTCGAACCCCCGACCTGCTGATTACAAATCAGCTGCTCTACCGGCTGAGCTACACCAGCGTGTTTCTATAAAAACAACGGTAGCAGTATAGCATATCCGCGGCGGCTTGTCAAGTGTTCGCCCCTGTTCTTGTCAACTTTTTATGCTTCTTCTCGCAATATACGCAACAGATCGGCACCGCTTGGCAACACGATATCGGGGCGATCGGGCGACTGCGCCAAGATCGGCGATGTGGTCTCCCCACTCATTACCAAGATACTGACGGTGCCCGCGTTGATGCCGCTCTTGACATCCGTGTAAATACGGTCCCCCACCACGGCGGTGACCGATGGTGATGCGCCCGCGATCTCCATGCCGAGTCTGGGCATCAGTGGTTCGGGTTTACCGATCACCACGGGACGCTTGCCCGTGCAATTGAAGATCATATCGCACACACTGCCGCAATCCGGCACACTGCCAAACTCGGTGGGACACACGTAGTCAGGATTGGTGGCAACGTAGGCAACGTCGTATTGCAGCAACAATTTACACACGTCTTCGAGTTTGCGGAATGTCAGTTCCGTGTCGTTCCCCATCACGATGCAATCCACCTGCGCAAGGTCCTGCGTTACGGTGAATCCCGCCCGCTTGATCTCGTTAATCAGCGATTGCGTACCGCACACGTACAGGCGCGCTTTAGGATGGTGGCGGTGCAAATAATGAATCGTCGCCTGTGACGATGTGATGAAATCCTCTTCGGTGGCGGCAATGCCCAGCCGCGCCAATTTTTCAATGTAGGCGTGCACACTCTTGGAAGAGTTGTTGGTCATAAACAAATAGCGCGCACCCCGCTCGCGGATACACTGCAACAAATCTTTGGTAAAATCGAACAAGCGGTCACCCAAATATAAGGTGCCGTCCATATCGAACAAATACAGCTTCAGTGAACGGATGGTCTCCTCCATCGTCATCGTGATCCCTCCCGCCCTATTATATCCCGCCGTCCGCGATAATGCAAGAAAAAATGAGACGCACCTCATAGCGAGATGCGCCTCCTAGGAGTGGTTATTTCTTTTTCTTGATCTTATTGAGTTTCGCGTTAAGATCCAGCAATTGTTCTTTGGTGAAATTGATATCCATCATACTCACCAGACCCGTCAGGCGCAGTACGGTGAAGCTGCCCATCATTTGCATCATTTCGGGGCTGACCTCAAAACCGGCCGCTTTTTTGCCACCCATACCGCCCATCATTTTGGCGAACATACCCGCAAACAGCAGTTTGCCTTGTACCGTTGCCATAATATCGCTCAACTTATCGTTGAGAGAGAAGTAGCCTTCACGCTCGGTGATGTCAAACCAGTTAAGCACCGCGCCCTTTTCCTTCAGACGGTAGGCATCGTTAAACTCTTCCACCTTGCGGATGACGCTCTCATCCTTGTACTCGCCTGCCACGGCGGTGAGCACCGTTTCGCCCGCGTTGGGCACGTCAAAGTAGAAGAAGTGCTCCGCGCTTGCCTGCTTGCCGAGGCTGACGCCGTTGGCGAACAATTCCACCTCGGGCAGGTTGGAGTACACTGTCACCTTCGTGACCTCTTCCACGCGATCGACGTACCGTTTGCCGCAGAGGTGCACAAACGGATCGTCGGACAACCACGCTTTGTAGGCATAGAAGGCATCCTTCTTATACTTGCGGTCCATCGTGACCAGGCCCTTGTGGTTCTGGCCGTTTTCGCCGCCTTCGCTGCGCGCGTCGGCACCGAAATCGAACATATTCCACACGTGGGTCGCCCACATATATTTACGGGTGAAGAGCTGTTTGATGAGTTCTTCGTGGTAGTACGCTTGGTATTCCTCGGTATAGTCGCCCTGCACCGGCTTGGAGGTGTGCCAATTCAGCGCCTCGCAACCGTACTCGGAGCAACCGATCGGGATGTCGGGATGCATTTCGTGGAACTTATCGAACCACGGGCCGTTCATATCCGTTTCGCCGCCGTACCAACCGAAGTAGTGATTGTACGATACCACGTCGGGGATCTGCACGATGGGGCTTTCCATCGGGCACATTGTCAGGCAAGCCATCGTCGTCTTACGCGTGGCATCCATCTCGTGCACCAAGTCATTGAGCAGGTGGTGGTTTTCGAGCAAGTCGGGATCGGCATCGCCGTTCATCGTGATCTCGTTGGAGAGACCCCATACCACGATACACGGGTGATTGTAGTTTTGGGTGATAAGCTCTTTCATCTGCGAGATGGTGTTCTCGCGGCCGGTGGGCATATGCTTGGAGATGTACGGGATCTCCGCCCAGATGACCAAACCGCGCTCATCGCACAGATCATAGAAATACTGGTCATGCTGATAGTGTGCCAAACGGATGGTGGTGGCGCCCACTTCGCAGATGAGATCTATGTCTTCGCGGTGGTGCTCGGGCAACAACGCATTACCCACGCCCCAGCGATCCTGATGGCGGGATACGCCGCGCAACGGATACTCTTCCCCGTTGAGAATGAAGCCGTTTTGCGGGTCGATCTCAAACGTGCGACAACCGAAACGGGAGGACACGGTATCCAGCACCGTCTCTCCGTCCCGCAGTTCCACCGTGGCGGTGTACAAATACGGATCTTTGCGACCGTGCCAACGGTGGGCATTCGCAATATCCAGCACCACTTTGGTATCGGCGCTGTCGGTCGAAGTGACGACGGCACCGTCTTTATCGGTAACGGTATAGCGCAGTACGTGGCCCGCTTTGCCGTTGGTGACATAGGCTTCGATCTCCACTGCGGCATCGTCCCCCTGCATCGTGGGGGTGATCTTGAGACCGGGGGTGCCGTAGTAATCCAGATCGAAGTGGGTTTCATCCACGCAAATGATATTCACGTCGCGGTACAGACCGCCGTAGAACGTAAAGTCTGCCATTTGGGGGTACACACGATCGTTCTCACTGTTATCCACGGCGATGGCGATGAGGGTATCCTCCTGCAACGCCTCGGTGATATTCACACGCCAAGTAGAATAGCCGCCGTCGTGGTGTGCCAATTTTTTGCCATTGACATACACATCGGCCGAGGAATTGGCGCCACGGATCTCTAAATAATAGAGCGCCGCCATCGGAAGGTCGGCTTTCTGCACTTGCTTGGCGTACCAAGCGGTGCCGCGGTAGTAATCGTTACCGCCGTCTTGACCGTCCAACGCGTTCCAGCTATGCGGCAGGTTGACAAAATCCCATTTCGGGTCGATTGCGGTGGGAAGTGCGTCTGCCTGCTTGGTGAACGCCCATTTTTGATTGATGTTTACAATGTTTCTCATAACAGGTCTTCCTTTCATTGGTACAGCGATGCCCGATTGTTTTTCAGCAATCGGGCATCTTCAATCCTACTTAATTGTCAGAGCCTTCTGCGACGGCACACGGAGCGGATTCATCCGCGGTTTCTTCGCGACCGAGTTCTTTGTTCATCTGTGCCAAGGTCTTCTTATCCAGGTTGTACACCAGCGCCAAACCGATGAACTGGAGCAACGCCGAGAACAAGAAGGTGGCGGCAACGAGGTAGCGCATATTCACAGCGACTTCCCACAATTGGTTGCCCTCGTTTTCGCCCACATAACCCAGCGCGACCATCACGATAAGGATGAGCGAAGGACCAATGCCTTGAGCGAGTTTACGGAAGAACGAGTGCAAGGAGTACACAGTACCCTCTTCGCGCTTGCCGGTCTTCCATTCGTTGTAATCGATGGCATCGCCCATCATCGCCCACGAAACCGTGGAATAGATGCCGAGACCCAGGCTGTACACCAATTGGCAAACGATATAAACGATCAGATCCAGCTCGGTATTGTCGGGGGTGATGATAAACAAGCCAAGTGCCGCGATAACCGAGCAGATGGAGCCGAATGTCGCCAATTCTTTTTTGCCGTATTTGGCAACCATTTTACGGGCGAGAGGGGTGAAGAACACGATCGGGATCATCGCGAACAACTGCACAATACCCGAGATCTGCACGTTTTTGAAATACGATTGGAAGATAACCGTCACGGCGGTGGTAGCACCCTGCATACCGATGAACATACCCATTGCCGCAATGGTAGCACCCACAGCGGGGCGGTTCTTCATAAAGTTGACAAACGCTTTCAGCACATTGAACTTTTCTTGTTCCTCGCTGAGTGCGACATTGGTATCCACGCGGATGGTGGTGTTTTTGATCATAAACTGGAAACAGATAAGGCCCAGCGCGCCCATGATCAGTGCGGCAAAGAACACGCGCTCACCGATGAGGTTGTTATCCTTATCGTAGATCAAGAAGGGTAAAATCACCATCGGGAGCATATTGCCGAAGATGGAACCGATGGAACGCCATGCTGAGAGCGAGGCACGGTCTTTGACGTCGTTCGAGATGAGTGACAACAGTGAACCGTAAGGAACGTTGGCGACGGTATAGAACGCATCCCACACCACATAACCCGCGATAAAGATGATGGCCTTCGCCCACGTGGGGGCATTCGGGAACGGCAGGAAGCAACACGCGCCGCCGATGATCAAGCCGATCGAACCAACCCAAATGTACGACAAAAACTTATTTCGCTTGTAGGTGCGTTTATCCGCATCAATGATGGAACCGATGAGCGGATCGTTGATCGCATCCCACACCTGCACCACGATCAGCAGCAAGGCATACCACAGGTCCATGCCCATAAACTGTGTCCAGAAGATGGACATTGTGCCTTTGAGCGCAAAGCTCATGTTACAACCAAGATCACCCATTGCATACGCGACGCTGTCGCGGATACCAAACTTGCGGTGACCGTTCGCGTCGACCGCGACTTCTCTTTTTTTACCCATTACTTCCACTCCTCTATAAAAGCATAGGATCAACTGTTATTATTTTAACAAATCCCTCTCGCAAAGTGTTAGTACTTTTTTTGTTCTGTTTAGTACTTTTTTTACACATTCTCTTGAAAATACTGAAATAATGTGCTACTCTACCAAAAAGAGGTGCAAAATATTTGTTAAATATGACCATAAAACGAGGGATGCGTATGCACTACGATACACACTTGGATTTTCTGCGTAACACCTTGCAGAAATGTCACGTACAGGTATTACTGCTCAACAATGTTGCCGAAGCGGATGGCACGATCGATTTGGGGTTGCGGCGTCTGCTCGGATGGACCGACGATTATGCCCGTTTTTTTCACCCGCACCTGAAAAGTGCCCAACCGCATATATTGTATAAATTATCGGATTCGTTCCTGTGCCGTTATTTCTTTTTGCGCTTACCGGAAAAAGAGACGCTCTTGTGCGTCGGGCCGTATTTGGAAGAAGAACTTTCCCCGCGCCAATTGTGGGAACAGGCAGAGCGAGTCGGGTTCCCACCGCAACAAATGCGGCAATTGGAGACGTATTACAGCGGTGTGCCGGTCTTCTCCCCCAATCACGGGATGTTTGCGATGCTGGATGCGTTTTGCGAAACCCTATGGGGCGGCGCCGAGGCGTTTTCGATGGTGGATATCAACCGCGAAATGGCGGGCGATCTTTCACCGCTGTCATTACACGCCAAGCCGACGCCACCCGAGGATACGCTGCAAAATATGGAGATCCTTGAAAAGCGGTACGAGTATGAAAACCAATTGATACAAGCCGTCTCGCAAGGGCTTTCACACAAGGCAGAGCTGCTGTTTACGTCGTTCTCACAATCGGCATTTGAGCAACGGCTGACCGACCCGATACGTAATTTGAAAAACTACTGCATCATTATGAATACGCTGTTGCGCAAAGCGGCGGAACACGGTGGGGTGCACCCCATCTATCTTGATCGTGTATCCACGGATTTTGCGCGTCGGATCGAGCTCGTACCCTCTTCGTCTGCGGTGCGGGATTTAATGGCGGATATGTTTCGCTCTTACTGCCGCCTGGTGCGCAAACACGCGGTGAAGCAGTATTCCCCGCCCGTGCAAAAGGTGATCGCGTGTATCGACACCGATCCTGCGGGTGACTTGTCATTGCGCACATTAGCGGCGATGCAAAACCTAAATGCCAGTTATCTGTCGGCGCTGTTTCGCCGCGAAACGGGCGAAACGCTGACGCAACACATCAACCGCAAACGAATCCGCCACGCTGCGCATTTGCTGAGCAGTACGCGATTGCAAATTCAGACCGTGGCACAGCATTGCGGTATACCCGACGTGAACTATTTTTCCAAGTTGTTTAAAAAGCATACGGGGAAATCCCCGCGCGAATACCGCGAAACCGTGCACACCTCCGATTAAACAGAAGCCCCACTGCAACGGTGCAGTGGGGCGTTTATCTTATAAAATGTCTTCGACGATCTGTTCGGGTGTCAAGCGATTGTCACGAAGTACCGCGTGGGGGTCATAGCGGTCGATAAACTCCTTTTTGAGACCGTACGTGTACACTTTTATCGCATCCGCGCCGTAAAACGCGGCAATCTTTTGACCGAATCCGCCGTCCAAAATGCCGTCTTCAAGGGTGACCACGGTATCGTGGTGTTCCTTCAGTTCGTCAAGCAACGCGGTATCCAAACCCGTGATGTAACGCGGGTTGATGAGCGTGGGGCGCACACCCGTACGTTGCTCAATGAGGGCGGCGGTCTGCTCGCCCAACTGGTAAAAGTCACCGAGCGCCACGATGGCGATGCGTTCGCCCTGCTGTGTGACTTGGTAGCGGTTGAGCGTGCTGTAATCCGTATCGACAGGGGCATTCGCTTCGTGGATGCCGTTACACGGCACACGAATCGCGACGGGGTGTTCCGTCTGCTCGATGCTCCATTCCAGCATCGCGAGGTATTCCTGCTTATTGGTGGGAGCGAGATACACCAAAGCGGGGATATTGGATAACAGCGGGATATCAAAAATGCCCAGATGTGTGATATCGTTCATACCGAACACCGACGCGGTAGTCACCAAAATGGTGGCGGGATTGCCGTTGATGCACAGATCCTGTGATAACTGATCGTAGGTGCGTTGCAAGAAACTGGAATGGGTGGAAAATACGGGTTTGCCGCCGTTTTTAGCGATACCCGATGCCATTGCCACCGCGTGTTCTTCCGCAATGCCCACATCCACAAACTGCGCACCCGCTTGCCGACGTTTCTCGGCGTTAAAACCGATGTTGGTGGGCACGGCGGCGGTGAGTGTCACCACCGACGGGTCGTCCCGCATTTTACGCATCAACGTATCGCACGTGAGCGACGCATAACTCTCCCCGCGACGGCGGGTGTGAAGAGGATTGCCCGTCTCGATATCGAACGGTGCGCACCAATGCCACCGTTCTTTATTGTGCTCCGCGGGCGCGTAACCTTTGCCCTTAACGGTGCACAGATGCACCACCACGGGGCGCGGGATATCTTTCACTTCGCGGAACGTATCGATGAGTTGGCGCAGATCGTTGCCGTCTGCCACGTACCGATATTCCAGCCCCAGCGCGCGAAACAAATTGCATTCGCACGTGCCGCCGCT
Source organism: Acutalibacteraceae bacterium (assembly GCA_045596125.1). Lineage (GTDB taxonomy): Bacteria > Bacillota > Clostridia > Oscillospirales > Acutalibacteraceae > RGIG3009. The sequence goes on from JAZOBT010000059.1 coordinate 11,215, forward strand.
TTCGCGGAGACGGCGCAGATTGCCGTATAATCCACCGTGGTTTTCGGCAATGGACATATCGTTATCGTTGACCACGATGATGAAATTACTGCCCAGTTCGGCGGCATAATTGAGCCCTTCCAATGCTTCGCCGCCACCGAGAGACCCGTCGCCCACTACCGCGATGACATTGCCGTGCTCACCGCGCACATCGCGCGCTTTTGCCAAACCGCTCGCCAAGCTGATGGCGGTGGAGGTGTGTCCCACCGTGAAGTGGTCGTGCTCGCTTTCGGCAGGGTCGGTGTACCCCGAAATATCGCGGTAATGGTCTTCTTCCAAAAAGGCTTGTTTGCGGCCGGTCAGCATTTTGTGGCAATAGCTTTGATGCGATACATCAAACACGATTTTATCGCGTGGGGAGTCAAACACATAATGCAAGGCAATGGTGGCTTCCACAAACCCAAAGTTGGGCCCGAAATGCCCGCCGCAGCGGCTGAGTTTTTGCAGCAGCGCTTCGCGCATTTCCGCGGCAAGTACCTCCAGTTGCTCAACCGCCAAGCCTTTGATATCGGCAGGGGAATCGATATTCGATAAATACATACGACCACTCCTTACAATAGTTGTTTCAACCGTTCGATATCCTCTTCGGTAGTGGACCAACCGGTGGCAAACCGTACCACCGTGTGCCGCTCGTCCACCGTTTCCCAAAAACTGAACCCTACGTGTTCACGCAGTTGCTCCATCGCGGTGTTTTCCAGCACGATGAACTGCTGATTGGTGGGCGAATCCAAATAAAAGCGATATCCTTTTTCCTCGAACACAGCTTTCAGTTTTTGCGCCATCGCGATGGCGTGACGACCAATCTCACAGTAGAGGTCATCGGTGAACAGCGCATCGAACTGCACGCCGAGCAAGCGGCCTTTGGCAAGCAAGGCACCGCGTCTTTTTTTAGCGCCCACAAAATGCGGCGGCAGATTGCCGCGAGTAAATACCAGCGCTTCGCCGCACAGAGCACCCAGTTTAGTGCCACCGATGTAAAACACGTCGCACAACGCAGCGATATCTGCCAGTGACACATCGGTAACGGGCGAAGTCAGGGCGTAGCCGAGGCGCGCGCCATCCAAGTATAGCGGGATATTGTACGCACGGCACACCGCCGACAGCGCTTGCAGGTCTTGTTTGCTGTACAGCGTGCCGTACTCGGTGGGGTGCGAAATGTACACCATGCCGGGGAACACCATATGCTCACGGTTTCCGTCGGCATAAAACGTCTGCAAATACGTTTCCACCGTGACGGCATCGAGTTTGCCATCGCGTTGGGGCAGTTCCAGCACTTCGTGGCCGGTATACTCAATCGCGCCCGCTTCGTGCAAGCTGACGTGCCCTGTTGCCGCGGCGATCACGCCTTCGTATTCGCGCAACATCGTGGAGATCACAATGGCATTGGTCTGTGTGCCACCCACCAAAAATTCCACTTTGGCCGCGGGACACGCGCACGCCGCACGAATCTTATCCGCCGCACGTTTGCAATACACGTCTTCGCCGTAGCCGGAGTGTACCTCTGCATTGGTTTCGCACAACCGGCGCAACACCTGCGGGTGCGCACCGGTAATATAATCACTTTCAAAAGAAATCATTAAATATCTCCACCTTTCGTTACTATAGTACCCTATCCCCTGTGTTTTTTCAAGCAAAAAACGAGGTTGCAAGTATTTCTTGCAACCTCGTCGTGTTTATTTGGAGAGCATAACTTTATCGCTGGTGAACTGGCTGCCGCTGGATGCCTCAAACATTTGCAGAAGTTGCTCGATGGTGAGCTTTTTCTTCTCCTCGCCCTTGACATCGACCACGATGCGACCTTCGTGCATCATAATGAGTCGATTACCCACGCGGATAGCATCCGCCATGTTGTGCGTGATCATCACGGTGATGAGGTTGTCTTTGGCGACAATCTCTTCGGTGATATCCAACACTTTCTTGGCGGTTTTGGGGTCGAGTGCCGCGGTGTGCTCGTCGAGAAGCAACAACTTCGGTTTTTTCAGCGTTGCCATCAGCAACGTCAGTGCCTGGCGCTGACCGCCCGAAAGCAATCCTACCTTAGCCGTCAAGCGATCTTCCAAGCCCAGATCCAAAATTTTCAGGAGTTCCTTGTATTCTTTTCTCTCTTTGGCAGTGATACCGATGCGCAGGGTTCTCTTCTTTCCGCGACGAGCGGCGAGCGCCAGATTTTCTTCGATCTGCATATCACCCGCCGTGCCCGTCATCGGGTCTTGGAACACACGACCCAAGTACTTGGCACGCTTGTATTCCGGCAAACGGGTGACATCCACACCGTCGACGATGATACTGCCGCAATCCACGGGATACACGCCCGCGATCATATTCAACATCGTAGACTTACCCGCGCCGTTACCGCCGATAACCGTAACGAAATCGCCCTCATCCAGATGCAGGTTGATACCGTTCAGTGCTTTTTTCTCGTTGATGGTGCCGGGGTTAAAGGTCTTTTCCACATTGATGATATCAAGCATTTGCCTTGCCCCCCTTCGCTTTTTTCATATGGTTTTCCGCATACTGACGTTTCCAGTGCGGAACCGCGAGGAATATCGCCACGATCGCCGCCGAAAGCAATTTGAGCAGGTTGGCGTCGAGACCCATCGTGATGACCGCTTGAATAACGATGTAATAAATGATGGAGCCGAACGCGACCGACAGCAGACGCAACGCAAAATTCTTGAAGATCTTGCCGAACAGCGCTTCACCGATGATGACGGCGGCAAGACCGATGACGATGGCGCCTTGGCCCATCTTGACATCGGCAAAACCTTGGTATTGCGCGAGGAACGCGCCCGAGAACGCCACCAAACCGTTGGACAGCATAATGCCGAGCACCTTGTTGAAGTTGGTGTTGATGCCTTGGGCGCGGCTCATATTCAGATTGATGCCCGTCGCACGGATGGCGCAACCCATTTCCGTACCGAAGAACCAGTACAACAGCGCGATCAAGATCACCAGCACAATGCCCACCGTGATAAGCGGATTGTGGAATGCGACCTCTTTGACCCAGCGGAGTGATACCAGCAGGTCGGTTTGGTTGACGTTGATGGACTGGTTGGCTTTGCCCATAATTTTGAGGTTAATGGAGTATAACGAAAGCTGTGTGAGGATACCTGCCAAAATGGGCGGAATACCCATCAATGTATGTAACAGACCCGTAACCGCACCCGCGAGCAAGCCCGCAATGAACGCCAAGATCATCGCCAGCCACAAGTTGCAGCCGTTGAGGATCAACATAACCGCCACGGCACCGCCGGTGGCGAACGAACCGTCTACCGTCAGATCGGCGACATCCAAAATACGATAGGTTACATACACACCGATCGCCATAATGCCCCATATCAAGCCTTGCGACACCGAACCGGGGAGTGCATTCAAAAGTTGTTGAAAAAGTTCCATAGTATTCACCCGTATTATAAAAGTAGATAATCAGCCGGAGAAACAACGTCTCTCCGGCTGAAGACATTCGGTTTTTTATTTCTCTGCGATGGCGGTGTAGCCTTCCACAGGCGTGATGCCGAGTGCTTCGCAGTTTTGTTTGTTGTACTTGGGCGTTTGTTTGTCAGCATACTCGATGGGCATGGTGGAAATATCCGCACCGTCCTTCAAGATCTTCACCGCCATTTTACCGGTGGTGTAGCCGAGGTCATAGTAGCTGATGGACAGCGTCGCCACACCGCAACCGGAGCAGATGCCCTCTTCACCCGCGATAACGGGGATCTTCTTGGGCTCACAGATGTTGTCGATGATGCCGGTGTTCTCCGCCACGGTGTTATCGGTGGGAACATAGATCACATCGGACTTATCGGCGGCAGTAGTGCAGATCTGAGACAGATCGTTGGAATCGGTGAAGGGATACATCGTCACAGTCAGGTTTTTCTTTTCGAGTTCCGCTTTGATGACGTCCACTTGGTATTGGCTGTTCGCTTCTTTTGAGCAATACAAGAGACCGACGGTCTTGGCTTCGGGGAACCACTCGGTGATCATCGCGGCTTGCTTGTCAAGAGGAGCCAAGTCGGACGTACCCGAAATGTTGCCGCCTACGGTGCCGTTGAAGTTTTTGAGTTCCAGTGCCACGCCGTACTCGGTAACGGAAGTGCCGAGGATCGGAATCTCACCCGTGGCCGCAGCCGCCGCCTGCAAGGCGGGGGTGGCATTCGCCATAATCAGATCCACTTTGTTGGAAACAAACTGGTTGACAATAGTGGAGCAGGTATTGGGGTCGTTCTGGCCGTTTTGGAAATCGAACGTTACGGCATCGGCACCCATCTCATCAATGATGGCCTGTTTGAAACCGTCAGTCGCGGCATCCAGCGCCACGTGCTCAACCAACTGTACAATACCGATCTTGTACTTGCCGTCATCGGCTTGGTTATCGGAACAAGCGCTGAGCGCCAGACAGCAGCTCACACAAAGGGCGAGCGCCAACAGAAGAGAAATTGCTTTTTTCATCGTAAGGACTCCTTGTATTTAAAAAATTTTATTACAGCGTAGCCGCACGGCTTGCTTTTTTCTGTAACGTATTATATAATACCGTCAAACATTAGTCAAACAAATGATTTTAATGTTTGATATCGAAATTTTCGATGATGAGGTGTGGCGTATGGAATTACGGAATTTGGTGACCTTTGTCTTGGTAACCGAGCTGGGGAGTTTTACGAAAGCGGCGGAACAATTGGGGTATTCGCAGTCAACCGTGTCGTTTCAGATCAAGCAGTTAGAGGAAGAACTCGGCTGCTTATTGTTCGAGCGTATCAATCACACCATTACGCTCACAGAGCGCGGGCGGGAGTTGGTGACCTATGCACATCAAGTGCGTACACTCACCGAAGAATTTAAAGAAACACTGCAAGCGGAGGAAGACTGCAACGGGCATATTCACGTGGTAACACCCGATTCGGTGTGTGACGAGCTGATCCATTCGCACTATATTGATTTCCACAAGCGTTACCCGCATATCTCCATCAAATTCACCACGGGGGACTCGGCGGTGATGCTGGATATGCTGGACCACAACGAGGCGGATATGATCATCACGCTGGATAGCCATCTATATAATAAAGAGTATATTATCGCCAAAGAAGAACGGTTGCCGATGCATTTTGTCGCCAACGCTCGCTCGCCGTTTGCGGATCGCAAAGCGCTATCTATTCAGGATATCATCCGCGAGCCGTTTATTCTAACGGAATACGGGCAAGGCTACCGCCGCGCGTTCGACCGCGAACTGGCGAAAAAGTCACTGGAGATCGTGCCCGCTTTGGAGATCGGGCGCACCGATATCATTACCTCGATGGTTGCGCAAAGCAATATGCTCTCCTATCTGCCCGACTTTGTTACCAAGCCACTGGTTGACACAGGAGACCTGTGCTACTTGGATGTATGTGACTTCCATATTGACATTTGGAAACAACTGATCTACCACAAAAACAAGTGGCTCTCCAAAAGCTTGAAAGTGTTTATTGAGTATATTAAAGCAACGGAATTTTCGAATTGATACGTAAAAAGGATCGTCTTATCGACGATCCTTCTTACTTTATATTTCTTTGTCACCATGTTCATCCATCCACGCACGCGCCGCATCGTAGGCCTCATAATCGAGGTCTGCCATCGTGTTGGTGTGCAATACCACACCCTCAGCTTCACCCGCCAAGATCTTTTCAAGATACCAATCCAACTGCCAAGTGACTGCGGCACCTGTGGCTTGCCTGTCCTCACCGAAGTTATATAAATAGCAACCGAACAAGCAACGCTTGTCCGCAATCAAGGCTTTGAATAATTCGTATTTTTCAGGAATCAGCGGTACATCGGATTCCTTCCACGTCCACATAATGACACCGTCAAACGGGGCAATGTAGCGCTTGAAATCCTCGTCTTTTTCGAGATTGAGCCCAAACTCGTGCGTGTACAGTACCATCCACATTTGCAACGGACGCACCTCATTGTTGTGCAACCGCTCACGGATCTTCCACAGGTTCTCCACGTCGATCTCCTTATACTTGCCGTCGCGCTGGAAATCGTCGAACACCACGCGATTGATATTGGGAAATTCCGCCGCCTCGCGAATGAGCGGCTCGATCACCGACGGATCTTTGGCGGCGCTGTAACATTCCCAACCGACACCGCGCAGCGTGGTAAACGATTTGTTGTACTGGCGACGATCCAATTTCACCCCCACCGGCACCATAAACGTATTTTGCACGCCCAGATACAAACACCACTCCATCGGGGTCATGCGGGATTCTTTTTCGTTGCCGTATTTGTGATTATACACCCCTTCCGGATGCCCCCACAACCAAAATTTGTCACGCAATCGCATACCGTTTCCCTCCCAAAACACTTGCTCTTTTCAAAAAGTACGATATTATGTACTTACAAGAGCATTATATTTTAAAAAGTTGATAAAACCAATGGAAATTTGATTTAAGAATATGGAGTTTTGAGTATGAAATTCACCTCCAACACCGTATGGTGCCGATGTATGGACCGTTTGCATTTAACAATCCTCAACTGCGGACGCGCCACCGTGGGCGACGAATGGCACGGGTTTGTCACTGCGCCGACCTTTTCGCGGCTGTATCATATCGAATCGGGCGCGGCAACCATCCGCACCATCGACGGCGCGCCGTTCCCGTTGGAAGCGGGGCGCTGGTATCTGTTACCGGCAGGGTGTTCGTTTGCGTACAATTGCCGTGATACGCTGGATCACATGTATTTCCACCTGAAGTTGAGTGATATCGACGAGAGTGATCGTCTGTGTGCGTTCGAAGTCCCGCGGCGGCTGAACACACTTCTCCCCCCTGCCGCGCCGCTGTACAACCGCGAGTCTCTGCAAACCTTTACGCAAGCATTACAATTGCGGCACTGTGTGGATGGCGTTTTGGCGGCATTGATGGAAGAATACGATATCCACGTGCAAAACAGCACCTATTCTCCGTGCGTGTTGCGGGCGTTGCAATACATCACACAACATCTATCGATGCAACTGACGGTTCCCGTTATCGCGCAGCACGCCTTGGTATCCACCGCCACCCTCACCAAGCAGTTTCGCAAGGAATTGTCGGTGTCGGTGGGAGATTACATTGACAAACTCGTGTTATCCGAAGCACAACGGCTTTTAATGGCGGAAGAGATATCGATCGGCGCGATCAGCGATAAGCTGGGGTTTTCGGATCAGTTTTACTTTTCACGGCGGTTCAAACACTGTTTCGGCGTATCCCCTCGCGAATATCGCAAGCAAAAATCGTAATAAAAAGGGAGCAACCGATGGTTGCTCCCTTTGCCTATAGATCAATGAATTTGAAACCGCCCCATTGGGGCTTTCTCCACCAGATCCCGCCGCTGTTTTTCTTTTTCGCGGCGGTAGCGTGCCGTGGCGCGCATTGCCAAATAGATGGAGTAAATGGTGTTTGCCACGAGAAAATAGATGAGCGGATTGTGGTACCGCGGGTAGCAGATCCACCACGCCAAAGCGGTGGTGACGCTGAAATACGCCACCCAGATCAGCCACGTGCGCAGATACAGCCACCGATACCGCCGACCAAGCTCGCGGTGCTTTTCTTCGTACGCCTGCCACATCCGTTCGTCCATTGTCGCACACCCTTCCGTGCCGGAGTCTTATTTCTTGTCGTACACCACAATATAATTCTGCAACTTGTTGTACTTTTTATTGGTATGTTGGCTGAAGAACTTGTAGGCGGAGAAAATGTTGTAGCCGTCTTGATAGCCGTCCCAATAGTCGCAGGAGTCAGCGGTGATGATAACATCATCGTAGATGTAATCGGTACCCATATCGTCAACACCGATCAGCGTGATAAAGTGACCGCTGCCGAGGAAGGTAGAGATCACGATGGGCTGACCTTTCTCCAAATTCGAACGCATAAACTCAAAATAGGCTTCGTACGTGGGGAATTCCGGCTCGTAGCCCTTCGCGGTGGAGCCGTATTTGGACTCATAGCCCCACCCTTGCAACGCAGTCTGGTGGCCTAACACGGAGGAGCCGGCACCTTCGACGTGCGCGAAATTGGCATCCTCATACTGGTTCAAATACAACAATTCCAGATCGTACGGCGTTTCTTCGCGGCCGTAATAGGAAAGCACCGAGTTAACCGCGCAAATACCGCAGGAAGAGTGCATCGTCTGTTGCAACACCGTGTAGTTTTTCAACAATACGCGAGAACCTTCGCTGCCCATATTGTAAAAATCGCTGATTTTATAATAGTTGGACTCGGTATGATTCCACCAGCCACGACCCGACGTAATGGTGCCGTAGAGCGATCCATCACGCGTGCCGCCGTAAGTACCATCGGGGTTCAAGGGCAGATGAATATCGTACAAAGTCTGTTTGACTGTCTCGTCTACCGGTTGATACTCATACTCGATATCCAAATTCGTGTCGATAATCACGTAGCTGTATTTGTCGTAGACCTTGCCGTCAACACCCATATTGCGCCACCAAACGTAAAAGTCTTGCGCACGCTCGGTAGCATAACCGTCTTGGCAATGGTCAAATCCGTCGTACGGCTCGGCAAAGATCACAACGTCATCGCCAAAAGCATCATACTCTTCCTCGCTTACGGTGTCTTTCACATTGCCCAGATCATCGTAACCGACCACCACTTTCCAACCGTAGCCGACCGGCGATTGATAACGCACCAATACAAATTTGCCCTCACTAATACAACTGGTGAGGAACTGCTTTGTTATCGCTTTGGAAGCACCGCTTTCCATCAACGGATCCTCATTCACCGCCGTATAGCCGAGGTTCAAGCTTTCCACCAATTTGATAAGGCCTTCCTCGGTGGTGCCGTTACCGTATACCTTCGTTTGGTTGAGCTCTTCGTACTTTTTAAGCAGTTCCAGTTCGGTGTATTGCTTTTTGACATCCTCGCCCATATAGTTAAGGATCATCACAAGGCAAGCCAATCCGCTACTGTCCTGCATCGTTTGCTGATAGGAAGCGAATTTGGGGAAGATGATGCGCTCTTCCGTCGAACTCATATTGTAATAATCGTTGTTTACGGTGTAATAATCGGATTTCTTTACATCATATTCACCGTTGAGCGGCGCACCTTTGCCGTACTGCTCTTCCGACAAGGAACCGCCATAGCTGCCATCCTTATTTCGGATCATATACTGGGCACTTTTAGAACCTTTGCCACACGCGGTAAGGCCTGCCAAGAGGCAAAGAACCAGCACGATTGCCACAAGCCGTTGCCATTTCTTCATTGCAATTCCTCCATAAAAGCAAAATAGTACACAGTGCAATTATAAAGCCTACTGTATATGTATTATAGCATTCCACTATATCGATGTAAAGGAAAAATGCTTATATCGCTTATGGCGAATTTCGCGTTAAAATATAGGGGAAAACCTATTTAAAATCGCAATTTCTTCCCTTTTATTTCAGCGGCATTCCATCAAGCACGGCACGAACGAGTGTTTCGTCGGCGTCGTATTCCAATTTCAAGGAAAAGAACGGAATCTCTTTTTGTAACAGCTCGAGGAAAATACGGTCACCCTCCCACGTGGGCAGGGTGGGGACCACGGCATCGTCCACCCATTCGAGCGTGCCTTCGGCGCACTCTTTGACATTGCCAACAAAGCCGTCGGCGGTGAAAAGATGCATCAGTTCCGTCTCCCACACTGCCGAGACAAACGTGACGATCCCGCGATAGCGGTAACTGGTAAGTGTCAAGCCCGTTTCTTCTTTCACCTCGCGCAAGAGACAATCTTCGGGGCTTTCCTTATCCTCAAATTTCCCACCCACACCAATCCACTTATCTTGGTTAAGATCGTTTTGCTTTTTGGTGCGGTGCAACAGCAACGTCTGCCCTCGGTCGTTGTGAATGTAGCATAGGGTTGTGTTTTTCATAACAGTACACCTCTACACATAGATCGTTTCATTTGTCAGTAGACAAAAGTGACTTTTTCGTGAAAGGGTTGTACAAATTCGATGTCTTTTTATTTTTTGACCTATGTGTTTGAACTCCTACATATCAAATAATTATATCGCTTTTATATATAATCTAATAGTTCTTCCATGTTTATTGGAATATTTCCGCTCTAATTCAAATCCTAATTTTTCATGTAATCTAATACTTGCGATATTATTATCATCAACACCGCCAACTGCGATAGTAAATCCTTTATCCTTAGCATATTTTAACGCTAACTTTTCAGCCTGAAAGCCAAATCCTTTACATTTAAATTCGTCTTTAATAGTCGGTCCACAACTTATAATGTGTTTCGAGTGGGCAAAAAGGTTCATAAATCCAATTACAACATCGTTTTTATATACTACTAAAAATTCAAAATACATGCTATTGTGAATTTTATTTATACTCTCGGTTATCATTTCTTCTTTTTGTTTAAGAGTCATATTATCGTACGATGTGTTTTTAAAATCATTTATGTTGTCGAGTGTTATTGGTTTTAAATATATCATTTGTTATTTTCCTTTGCGGTGTTGATGGAGGCGATCAATATTCTGCGAATAGTGCCGCATTGATTATATAAAGCCTTTGCAATTTCTCTGTAAATTAAATCTGATTTTTCAAACAACTCAAACCAATACTCAGTTTCATAACATTCTTTAAGAGATATTTGCAATTTTGCAATAAAATCGGGTTTTCCGTGAGCATAATTTGCTTCATGTATATTAGCACCAATCGAAGTTGCAGAACGTTCTAATTGATTAACAAGTGAATAATGTCCTTTTATATTCTCACAGAGTTTTATAATCTTAATAGAAAAATCCATTGATAAGTCAATAAGTTTATTTTCTTTCAAGAATATCACCTCTGCAAAAATTATAACATATTTAATGAAATATTGCTACGCAATATGAAATAATCATTACGGATTATGAAATATTTTGTCTACGACAAAATGTGAAATAAAATTCACCTCTTAATATTTGCGAAGCAAATATTTCATACGCGTTAGCGTATTTCATAGCGAAGCTATTTCACTCGCCGTAAGGCGAATTTCATTGAAAAAGCGACTTGTCGAAACAAGTCGCTTTTTCTGGTACGGGTGTTCATAACGGACTTGACTTCTACCAAAAAACACCGGCAGAACCACATATTCCTCCGTAGATTCGTCATTTTGCAAAGCTTTTAGTAAAATGACAGCAGAAAAGCAAACGGAGAAACTAATTATAAAATCTACATACGAAACTATGGGCGGTAAATATCGGCAGGATGGTGACTATTCGCATCCTAACCTTAAGTACCGGAGGTTCCAAAGTAGGTGCTTGGGGGGGTGAACGTCGCCGTAAGTATCTGCGTGAACATCAAAAATCGTGTTACACCGCAATGACGCTGAGCGACACGCTGAATACCCATCTTGAAGAAGTGGATTATACCTCTATTGAAATGCATAGTCGCTTAACCTCGCAACAGGCAAAGCAGGAAGGTATCACCGAACAGTTGAAAGCAACCAATCAGTTCGAATGGGTGTAACAGATGAACAATATCCGTCATCGTGCCGCAGAGGTTGTGAGGAAGGAGTTGATCTGTGTGCAAAACAGAGGGCACTGGCAAGAACCACACCCCGCGCATTATGATCCACTACAAATTCGTGGGGCTATGGATCTGAGGGGTATTTCGATTTTCTAAAAATACTGCGCCCATAACGGAACGGACCGTTATGGGCGCTGATTTTTATGGAACAGAACGGATCAATACTGATAAACGCCTCTGCCGGACTTTCTTCCCAGCCATTTGGCTCTTACATATTTACGCATCAGGCTGTGAGCGCGGTATTTGGTATCCCCGGTCTCATTGTAAAGCACATCCATAATCGCAAGGCAAACATCCAGACCCACCAGGTCGCCCAGTGCCAGCGGTCCCATAGGATGATTAGCACCCAGCATCATAGCCTGATCAATATCCTCCGGACTGGCAATTCCCTCTGCCATAATGCCAAAAGCTTCATTGATCATAGGAATCAAAATCCGGTTGACCACAAAGCCCGGTGCTTCCGCTACCTCGACGGGCTTTTTCCCGATATTTTCCGCGATTTCTTTCACCCGGGCAAAGGTCTCCTCGGAGGTCGCCATACCCTTGATAATCTCCACCAGCTTCATCACCGGTGCGGGATTGAAAAAGTGCATACCGATCACCTTGTCCGGACGCTTGGTAGCAGATGCTACATCGGTGATAGAAAGGGAAGATGTGTTGGTTGCCAAAATAGTATTTTCTCCGCAGATCCCATCCAGCTCCGCAAAGATCTGCTTTTTGATCTGCATATTCTCCACAGCCGCTTCCACTACCAGATCGCAGTTCGCCGCCAACTCCATTTGTGTTGTACCGGTGAGTCTGGAAAGAATATTCTCCTTTTCCTCTGCAGTGATCTTCTCTTTGGTCACCAGCCGGTCCAGATTCTTACGGATGTTCGCCAGACCTCTGTCCACAAATTCATCCTTAAGGTCCCGGAGGATCACCTCAAAGCCCTTGGATGCGAATGCCTGTGCAATACCTGCGCCCATAGTGCCTGCGCCAAGTACAAAAATTTTCATATCCTTTTTCCTCACTTTCTTTTCTTAATCCCGGCCGACGACCAAGGCAGTGCCCATACCGCCGCCGATGCACAATGTAGCCAGTCCCTTTTTGGCATCCCGGCGCTGCATCTCGTACAGCAGCGTTACCAGGATTCTGGCACCGGAAGCGCCCACCGGGTGTCCGATAGCGATAGCACCACCGTTTACATTGACCTTGGCAGGATCGAAGTTCAGATCCCTGGCGACTGCGATGCTCTGGGACGCAAAGGCTTCGTTTGCCTCGATTAGATCCAGATCGTCAACGGAAAGGTTTGCCGATTCCAGCGCCGCCTTGGTTGCGTAGAAAGGACCGTAACCCATAATAGAGGGATCCAAGCCCTTGGAACCGTAAGAGATGATCTTCGCCAAGGGCTTCAAACCCATCTGCTGTGCCTTCTCCGCACTCATAATAACCAATGCCGCTGCACCGTCATTGATGCCGGATGCGTTGCCCGCGGTAACTGTTCCGTCTTTCTTAAATGCAGGTCTCAGCTTGCCAAGGCTCTCCATAGATGTCCCAAACCGAGGGTACTCATCTGTGCAGAACACCACCGGATCGCCTTTCTTCTGGGGGATCTCCACTCCAACGATCTCGTCGGCAAACTTACCAGCCTTGATGGCCGTCTCGGCTTTCTGCTGGGAGGCTGCCGCGAACGCGTCCTGCTCTTCCCGGTTGATTCCCCACTGCTGGGCGATATTTTCTGCGGTGATGCCCATATGTACCTGGCTGAATGCATCGGTGAGGGCATCATTGATCATAGTATCGATCATGGTGGCGTTCCCCATTCTCTGTCCCCATCTTGCCTTGGGCAAAGCATAGGGTGCCTGGGACATATTCTCCGTGCCGCCTGCCACGATCACATCACAGTCTCCCAGGCGGATCAGCTGTGCCGCAAGGGAAACCGCCCGCAGGCCGGAGCCGCAGACCATATTGATGGTAACCGCAGGCTTCTCCACAGGGATACCGGCATTGACTGCCGCCTGACGGGCCACATTCTGTCCCTGCCCCGCCTGCACCACGTTGCCCATATAGACTTCATCCACATCTGCCGGCTGGATTCCGGCTCTGTTGATGGCTTCCTTAATGACAATAGCGCCCAGCTCCGCCGCAGATACATCCTTCAAGCTGCCGCCGAAAGAGCCCACCGCAGTTCTTACCGCGCTGACGATAACCGCGTCTCTCATAACTATTTCCTCCCTTTTCGATTACATCTGCATTCCCATTTTTTCTCTGTTAAACAGGCGCTCATCCATCAGCTTCACATCGCCGATGATGGGTGCAAAGTCCATCTGTGCCAGAACATCTTTTTCCAGGTCCACACCCGGCGCGATCTCGATGAGGGCAACACCCTCCCCGGTAAGCTCAAACACAGCCCGCTCGGTAATATAGAAGACCTTCTGTCCCATCTGTCTAGCGTATTCGCCGCTGAATGTGATCTGCTGTACCTGACTGACCAGCTTTTTACCCCGTCCTTCCTGCAGGATCTCCACTTTACCGTCCCGGAATGCCTCTTGCAGGCCACCGGCAGTAAATATTCCGCAGAACACCACCTTCTTGGCGTTTTGCGTAATGTTGATAAAGCCGCCGCAACCGGGAAGCTTGGTGCCGAACTTGGATACGTTAACATTTCCCTGTCCGTCCATTTCCGCAAGGCCCAGGAAGGCAACATCCAGTCCGCCGCCGTCATAAAAATCAAACTGGTAGGACTGATCGATCACGCATTCCGCATTAGCGGTCACGCCAAAGCTCAAACCCTTAGCAGGAACGCCGCCGATCACACCGCTTTCGGCGGTGAGGATGATATCGCTGACATTCTCCTCCGCAGTCACCGCAGAAATGCACTCCGGCATCCCCAGACCCAGATTCACAATAGCATGGGGCACCAGCTCCATTGCCGCCCGTCGGGTGATCACCTTCCGAACATCCATAGGCAGGGGTTCGAGGGTATCCACGGGAACCCGTATCTCGCCGCTGTAGGCGGGATTATATGCCGTATCAAAGGTCTGCATATGGTTTTCCGGCTTGGCGACTACAATGGCATCCACCAGAATTCCGGGGATCTTGACCATCCGGGAATCCAAAGAGCCATGCTGGACCACCTTCTCTACCTGCACAATGACTTTACCGCCGGAATTTTTGGTGGCCTGAGCAATGGAAAGAGCATCCAGAGTAACACCTTCGTGTTCCATAGTGCAGTTCCCGTGCTCATCGGCATAAGTGGCACGGATTACCGCCACATCAATGGGAAATGCGTTATAAAACAGCTTTTCCTCTCCGTGAATGTGGATCAGCTCCACAATATCTCCGGCTTCCCGCGCCTTTTCATTGATCTTGCCGCCCTCCAGCCGGGGATCCACATAGGTCTTCAGACCCACATGGGTGATCAAACCCGGCTTACCCGCCGCAATATCACGGTACAACTGGCTGATCACGCCCTGGGGCAGATTGTATGCCGCAATCTTGTTTTCCAGTGCCAACTTCTGCAGCTTGGGGACCAGACCCCAGTGTCCGCCAATGACCTTGGATACCAGCCCCTCGTGACCCAAGTGGTTGAGGCCCTTTTCCTTGCCGTCGCCCATACCTGCACAATATAATAATGTCAGATTATTGGGCTTTCCGGTGGTCAGGAACTCCTGCTCAATGGTCAGGGAAACCTCCTCCGGATGCGCCGAGCCAATAAAGCCGCCGAAGGTGATGGTCGCACCATCCTTGATGTACTCCCTTACCGCGTCAGAGACTGCCATTACTTTTGCCATTTTTTATCCTCCATCTTTAAGCATTTTTCCAAGAAACAGTGCTTTTTCTGATAATTTGAGTATAACATAAAGAAAACGGTAACACAATTATCTGTTAGTTTTATTTTTTATAACCTTGAGTTTATTATATTTCTGGTGTATACTGTTTTTAACACCACTGTAAAAGGAGAGTTACCTGCTATGGATATCCGGGAAATGAAATACATCGATATGATCGCTCATACCAGAAGTATGACAAAGGCGGCCCAGAATCTGCACATCTCCCAACCCGCTTTGCACAAATCTCTGCGCAAGGTGGAAGCGGAATTAAACACATCCTTCTTTTACCGGAAGGGACATGAATCCCTCCCTACAGATACCGGACTGATCGTTTTGGAGTACATCCGGCGCACGCTGGCTTCGCTGGACGAAATGCAGGAAAGAGTTCTGGAGATCCAGACCCTCCGGGGCGGTAGTGTCTCCTTCGGTTTCCCCGCAGTGGTAGGAACGCTGTATCTGCCTCAGGCGCTGATCAATTTCCAGAAAAAATATCCGGATATTTCCCTTAAGACCGTGGAAGCCGGTGCAAACGAACTAAGCACACTGGTGGAAAATGGAACCCTGGATATAGCAATTTTGGCCGGCCCGGTTGCCCACCGCTGGCTCAGCGAGATTCCGCTGCTACAGGATCAGGTGGCGGCAGGCGTCACACGGAAGCATCCTTGGTTTGGTCGCAGTAGCGTTGCCATTGAGGATTTCGAATCCGTCCCCTTTAACACCTTCAGCCCCGATTTCAGCGTCCACACCCAGTTGGTGGACTTGTTTAAGGAGCAAGGCATTACACCGCATATCGGCTTCAGCGGCAGCAGCTGCGAATTCTTATGCCAGATCAGCATGCTTTCCAACGGCATTGTGGTACTACCCAGACCTATTATCGAATCCATCTGTGAAGACCGTATGGCAACGATCCCGTTTGCCCCGGCGTTCCCCTGGGAGCTGAGCCTTGCCTTCCGAAAAGGCTCCTATCTATCCACCAGTGCCGAGGCTCTCATCCGCCATCTTCAGGAACATTTTTTGCACCACCTCTGAAAGGCAAAAGCAGACGCCGGTCCCGGGGGGCCGGCGTCTGCTTCTTTTGTGGGGGGGAAGGGGCTTGTACCCTCCCGTCAAAGAC
>JAZOBT010000060.1:0-14118 GCA_045596125.1 Acutalibacteraceae bacterium
AGTAAAGAGGCGGGCAAGGATACGGCGGAGTTGATATGCCATTGGACTTTACCGAGGAGAAGACATACCTGCACGCCTACCAACGGCAAAGGTGTTTCGTTCAAACTGCAAAATCGCACCCCGTTTGTCTATGACCATAAATCGGTCACTGACTACGATTTCTCCTTTGCCATCGTGGGTGATACCCAAACGATGACGTACTTATTTCCTGAAAGCTACACAAAGATGTATGACTGGATCGTCGCAAATGCCGAGTCTAAGAAAATGGAGTTTGTGTTCGGCTTGGGTGATATTACCGAGGACGATTCACCCACCGAGTGGAAACTGGCAAAAAAGGAGCTTTCCAAACTCAAAAACGTCGTGCCGCATTCGATCATTCGCGGTAATCACGACGGGAAAAGAGCGATGGAGCAATATCTGCCGTATGAGGATTTTAAGGACACGATTACGGGCAGTTATGACAGCACCTTGCTGAATACGTATCACGAGATCGAAATTGGCGATATCAAGTATTTGATGCTCAATTTGGATTTTGAAAACGATATTAGCGTATTTGATTGGGCGAATGAGGCTATTGAAGATCATAAAGATTACAATGTGATTATCAGCACGCATATGTTCCTCAACGGTGATGGCACCCGTTCCAATGATGGCAACGCCTTGTGGGAGAATGTGGCGAAAAAGCACGAGAATGTGGTAATGATCCTGTCGGGTCACGTCTCCAGCGATAAAGTGGTAGTGAGCAAGGCGGAGGGTGACAACGGTAACGAGATCACACAGATTTTGGTTGATCCGCAGGGCATTGACGGCACCTACCAAGGCGGTGGTTTCGTGGCGATGCTGTATGTTTCCAACGGTGGACGTACCGTGGATGTCGAGTATTACTCCACCGTTCGTGAGGCGCTTTTCAAAGAAGAAAATCAGTTCCGTTTTGAAATGAACGTCATTAAACCCGCCGGCGCATTCCATCTGTGGTGGCTGCTCGCGATCATTCCCGTGGCGGCTGTTGTGGTGATCGTAATCGTAGTTGCCAAGAAGAAAAAGAAGACGGAAGCGGCGTAAGTAAAATTAGGGAGTGGTAACGATGAAAAAAGCGAAAGTACTCGTTTGGATCGCTGTCTTTGCTTTGCTGTTGTGCTGTTGCGGTGGAATGACCGCTTCGGCCGCAACAACGGATGAAGGGCTGACATTCAATTTAGAGGAAGCGTTTCATACCAAAGAACCGATTACCGAGTTGCCCGTGACGCTGGAAGCCAATCTGCGTTTCCCGCCCGAAACGGTGTGGGAAGAGCGCGGCGGTATCATTTTGGGTAATTATCAGTCGAGCACGGCGGGGAGCATCAGTTTTGAGATCCATAAATACGGTCAACCGCGCTATTTTGCTTTGGAAGCTGACGGAAAGTACACCGAGGTTTTCTTTGACGAGGTGGATGTGTGCACCGGCGAATAGGTGCATTTGGCGATTGTGCTGGATCACGAAAAAGGTGAGATATCTTGTTATGTGAACGGCGAGTGTAAGCAGACTATCGAAAAAGTGTTCCCGCAGACCGTGACAATGGCCAACCCGATGGTGCTGGGCGGCGATATGCGCAGCGGTAACACCCAGTACTTTAAGGGCGTTTTGCGAGATGTGACCGTCTATTCCGACAAGCGTACCCCCGATGAGATCCGTGACGATTATCAGGATGACAAACCCGATACCGACAACCTGATCGGTCACTACGATTTGCGTGGCAAGACGACGACATTGACGGATTCGAACGGAAAAGGTCCGGAATTCAACTTGGTCTCGCGGTCGCTGTGGGTGAAAGACCACGAGTCTGTGAAGGATTACGATTATTCGTTTGCTGTGCTCGGAGATACGCAATCCTTGACCTGCTACTACCCCGACAAACTCCCCGTATTGTACGATTGGATCGTCAACAATGCCGAAGAAAAGAAGATAAAGTTTGTGATGGGACTTGGTGATATTACGGACCAGACCACCTATGACGAATGGACACTGGCAAAAGAGCAGATCACCAAACTGGATGGGGTAGTCCCGTATTCCGTAATACGCGGTAATCACGATGAACCGGGCGTGTTCCGCACGTATTTTGACTACGAAGAATTTAAGGATAAGATCAGCGGCAGTTATAACGATACGCTACTGAATACGTATCACAAACTGAAGATAGGCAATACAAAATATTTGATCTTTGCCTTGGACGTCGGCCCGACCGATAAGATCCTCAACTGGATGGACGAGGTCATACGACAACACAAAGATTACAACGTCATTATCACGACTCACATTTACCTGTACACCGACGGTACGACATCGGATGCCAACGATCCGATGCCTGCCACCAAGTACGGTGGTAGCAATACCGGCGATCAAATGTGGGATAAACTGATCCGTAAACACGAAAACATCGTGTTGGTGTTGTCGGGCCATTTCTCCTCGGATAAGATCATTGTCAGCAAGGTACAGGGTGATCACGGTAATACCGTTACGCAAATGATGATCGACCCCCAAACGACCGACAAGACCTATCAGGGTGCCGGTTTGGTAGCGATGCTGTATTTCTCCGAGGGCGGCAAGAAAGTGGATGTGGAATACTACTCCACCATTCGCGACGAACACTTCTTGGAGGAAAACCAATTTAGTATGGAATTGGATACCGTGGACGCGGGCGCGTCGCCCATCGTGTGGGTGATCGTCGGTGCTGCAGTGCTGGCCATCGCTGTCATCGCCATTGTATTGGTTATGAAAAAGAAACGAGCCTAACAATAATAGCTTTAAAGCCGCGATTGGGTTTCCCAATCGCGGCTTTTCTTATTTTAAGCACGAAAGGCACCAAATACTAAAAATGAATATTGACACGATGGCGGCGGGTTGATAAAATATAAGTGTATAAATTCGCAAAAGGAGTTGGAACGTATGAGCATGGCGAAACGCTGCCTCGCAGGTTTGGTGTGTATTTTGTTTTGTTTGACGCTGTGGGGTTGCGGTGGCGAAAAAGACACCGACGGTAAGCAGCTACTCAACACAGAGGGTATGACGGATGCCCAAAAGGCGGTCGTGATCACGGCGGAGAGCTTTTGGCTCCGCGGTAACCGTGGCCAGTATGATATGAGTTCGATGAATAAAGTGGGCGTGGGCCGTGTGAGCCGCCGTATAATAAAATATAAAGCGCCGGAGGATTATACTATGCAGAACCGCGGGTATACCGATTGCTCGGGTTTTGCGTTTGATGTGTACCTTAACGCGTTGGGCGTGGAGATCATTGCCAGTTCGCCTTTTACCAAAACCTATGCGGAAACGATGCCCAACCGCGTGCTTCGCGAAAAACCCAACAGCAGTGGGTTTGACCAAATGAGCGAAGAAGAACTGAAGCAAAAGGAAAAAGAATTCCGCGATACGCTTCAGCCGGGCGATATCATTGTTTACCGTTATACGGGCGATACGGGCGGACACACGCTTGTGTACGTCGGAAACGGCATGGTGATCCACTCGAGCGGTTCGAGTTATAATTACGATCAAAAGAAGGAAAACTTCGAGGAGCAAGGTACTTATTTGTACGATTCGATCGATATGTTTTTCAACGATCCTGAGTCGCGTCGCTATCTGTTTAACAAACACATCTACGCCATCGTGCGCCCGCTGAATGCTTTTAACGGGGAGATTCCTGAAGCGACCGTGACGCGTATGAACAATATGCGCGGCATTGTTGCCGAAAAATTGGCGACACGCACGTATGGCCAGACGGCAAATGTGGGCGAGGAGATCACGTTCACGTTCCATCTCGAAAACCACAATAAGACCAAGAAGACGCTGAACGTAACGGACACCGTTCCGGCGAACACCACTTATGTGTCGGGCGCGCAAACGGTGACGGATAACCAACTGAGCTGGACGGTGGATGTGCCCGCGAACGGCACAGCAGATGTATCCTACACCGTTAAAGTGACGGGCAACGGTGCTGTGAAGGGCACCGGTGCCGTGGATGGTATTGCCGTAGAGTGTCCCGCTATCAAGGTGGGTAACACGCTGGATGCTCAAGAGCAGCAATCCATTGCGACGCAAGCGGCCGCGGCATCGCAACTGAGCGGCTTGGAGCGTATTAATGAGATCTACACCAAAGCACTGGGCAAGGCTGCGCTGGAGAAAGTCACCATTCAAGAGATGAATGCGAAAATCTTTGAGGATTGGGCAGGCGATTTTGCGCTGTACCGCGAGGGTGAGCTGTTTAACTTGGTGGCACCGCATTTGTACGGCGGCCGCCGCGTGGCGGAACAGGAAGTTCCCAGCGAAAACTCCAACGCGCGTACGCGTATGCTGACCAAAGAGCTGATGATCGTCGGCGATATCATTTTGACGCACGAGGGCTGGTACCTGTTCACGGGTGAGGGTATCCTGAACGCGCAGACGGGCGAGAATTTGCCGCTGTCTTGGTTGGAGCCGTTGCTGACGTATGAGACGTTTGCGATATTGCGGCCGTCGTTGATTTCTGATCTGTAATAGTAAAAAAGACCGATCACCCGATCGGTCTTTTTTATAAATCAAAACAAGAATGTTGAGTAGCCGGATTATGCGATAGTTTTGAAATCAGCGACTATCCATTTTTCGTCGAATTTCAAAGCAAGTTTATACTGCTGATTAGCCTCTAACTCATACGGTGATAAATTCACATTGGTGTTGAATATGCCATCGCCTGTCATTTTATACATGATTGCATGGGTTCCTCGTTTATTGACTAAGCGGATCCATTCCCCATTTTCTGCCTGTTTCAATATGACGAAATTAGCACCAAAGGATATCTCGCCACCGGTTTTGTTTTCAATCTCAAGGAGTGCCGTATCATTCACGGTGTAGGTATCTTTATCCATCCGCAAAGCGATATTGGCGTGAAAATCTTCCGGCTTAATCTCGAACGAAAAACGTGTGGTTGTGGGCGATGCAGTTGTGCTGATATGAGTTTCGTCACGAATTACAGGATGGCTGGCTGTAGTGGACATCGTTTCGCGATCATTCGTTGAGGTTGGTTCGTTCGTTATATGCGGATTGGTACAGCCGTTTGCTAATAGGGCTAAAGAAATAAGAAGACACGCCCAAGTGATCCTTTGTTTCATAGTTTCAGCACCTCCATACGCCCCTGAAAATTGTGCGAAAGGGTAGTTTTATGGAAATTTTCTCAAAAAATCGAGTGCCCATTTCCAATATTCAGGTTGGTTATGAACACTCGATATGGTGCGGGCGACAGGACTTGAACCTGCACGCGTAGGCATCGGCTCCTAAGACCGACGTGTCTGCCATTCCACCACGCCCGCATATTTTCCTCAGTGTATCACACACCTGCCCAAAATGCAAATGTTTTTTCATAAAAGTACGAGATAATTGCGCCGAGTGCGGCGCACGTATTCTCATTGCCGAAATTGCAAAAAATGTGGCCGTATTTTTCTCTTGCTTTTCCGCATGTGGTGTGCTACGATTGCAGTGTTGGACAAGGGTGCGGTTGTAAGAAAGAGCGGGTGACAAGGTGCTAAGGAAATTGTTCGGTACAAAAGAGTTTTACAAGCGTCTTTTGATTTTGACAATTCCCATTGTGATTCAGAACGGGATTACCAATTTCGTGAATATGCTGGATAATGTGATGGTTGGTCAGGTTGGCACCGTGCAAATGACGGGTGTTTCAGTGAGCAACCAGCTCGTTTATATTTTCAATCTGTGTGTTTTCGGCGCGGTTTCAGGCGCGGGCATCTTTGGCGCACAATTTTTCGGTAAAGGTGACCACGTAGGTGTCAAGTACATCTTACGTTTTAAAATGATCCTTTGCACACTGCTATCGGTGCTGTGTATAGCTGTGTTCCTGTTTTGGGGAGATCCGCTCATACGCTTGTATTTACAAGGCGAAGGTAGCGCTGAGGATATTGCCGCTTCGTTCCGTTACGCCAAAGAGTATTTGTCTATTATGCTGATAGGGTTACTGCCGTACGCGCTTGTGCAGAGTTATGCCAGTTCCTTGCGCGAAACGGGACGTGCGGTCGTACCGATGGCGGCGGGACTGAGTGCGGTGTTTATCAATCTTGTGTTGAATTACATACTGATCTACGGCAAGTTTGGGTTTCCCGCTTTAGGTGTTTCGGGTGCCGCGATCGCCACGGTGGTATCCCGTTTTGCGGAACTGTTGATCGTTGCGTTATGGACGCATTTGGATAAAGTGAAGAACCAAATGTTTGTTGGCTTGTATAAGGGGTTCAAAGTGCCTTTGTCGCTGTGCAAAACGGTGTTTATCAAAAGTTTGCCTTTGATTGCGAATGAAACATTGTGGGCAATGGGATTGGCATTTGTTAACCAATGCTATTCGGTGCGCGGTTTGGATGTAGTGGGCGCTATTAACATTTCCCAGACGTTTTTCAATGTATTTGCGGTTATGTTCTTATCGCTGGGAACCGCCGCAGGCATCCTGCTGGGGCAACAACTGGGAAGTGGCGAGACGGAATCGGTCAAAACTGTGGCGCATCACGCGATGGTTTTTTCGGTGTTGGTGAGCATTACGATCGGTATTGTGTACTTTCTGTCGGCAATGGTCATCCCGAAAGCGTATAACACCACCGACGAAGTGCGTATGCTGGCGACGGGTCTTATGCAGATCACGGCATTGACTTTCCCGTTGCAGGCGTACTCTCATGTAGCATATTACGCCTTGCGTTCGGGAGGGAAAACCTACATTACCATCCCGTTTGACAGCGCTTTTGTGTGGTGTGTTAATGCGACCGTCGCCTATTTGTTGAGCTATCACACCGCCATAAATATTTTGCTGGTGTACTTGATCGTCCGTTTATTGGATTTCATCAAATGTGTAATGGGATACGTGTTCGTAAATAAAGATTTTTGGATCAAAAGTGTAGTATCCAAATAGAAAAAGCACCCTGCGGGGTGCTTTTTTGTTTTGTACGGTGCATAAAATAACCATGGACAAATATTCCAACGCGCTTTTTGTCGAAATCGGTTGAATTTGTTACGGCTTTTTGATACACTATACTAAATAGTCTTAAAAATGGTTAATGCAAAAAGGAGGGAGTGGGCGTATGAAACAAGGAGTGAAAGGGCTTGCGTTATGGATGGTGCTTTTGCTTTTGGTAGGTTGCGCGCCCGCTAAACCGACTGCGCCGCAGCACGCAACCGTTACCGTGATGCGCCCACCGGTCACCTCCGACAGTACAGGTGTGGAGCAAACGACGGAGGTTCCCACTACCGATACCACGGGTACCGAAACAACGCTGGCGACGGAAGTGACCACGACCGCAAGCGGTTCTTCCACAAGTCTTTCGACGAACACTATCTCGGCACAGACGAGCGGAACCACAACCAAACCGACTACGACTGCCAAACCGACAACTACCACCTCCCAAACAAGCGGAACGACCATGCCGCGTCCGACACGCGACGATGAGATGCGTGCCGTATGGGTGTCGTACATAGAAGTGGCGGAATTGTTTAACGGGTGTTCGACTGCGGCACAAGCGCGTGCGGCGACGGATGCGTTGATGGACAAAATGGTTCGTTATAAGATGAATACGGTGTTTTTCCACGTGCGCGCCAACAGCGATGCGTATTATATATCGTCATTGTTCAAGACTGCGACGGCGGTGGAAAAACTGGTGAAAGCAGGATTCGATCCGTTGGCATATGCCGTGGAGGCAGCGCACAAGCGCGGTATCAAGTTGCACGCGTGGATCAATCCCTACCGCGTGGGAAAACAGGCGGCGTATATTGTGGGAAATACCCCGACGATGCAGGATGAGAGCGGACGGTACTATTACGTTCCCACGTCTCCTGCAGCGCAGAAATTGATCTTAGACGGTGTGCGAGAAATCGTGAACAAATATGCTGTGGATGGTATCCAATACGACGATTATTTTTATCCGTCTGGGTTGCTGAAAGAGAAAACCGTCTACAGTTTTGAAAGCGCGGATTATGAAGCATACCGCGGTGCGGGTGGAAGCTTATCGGTGGCGGATTGGCGCCGCGCGGGTGTGGATGCCCTGATTGCGGGAACGCACACCGTCACCTCGGCCAAAGGTGTAGTGTTCGGCGTTTCGCCTGCGGTGAGTGCTGATAATACGTATACCGCCTTGTATGCGGATTGCCGCAAGTGGCTTGCCGAGTCGGGGTATGTGGACTATCTCTGTCCTCAAGTGTATACCGGCTTTGAGCACGGGGGCAGTCCGTTTGATAAGATGGTAGATGCGTGGATGGGTTATCCGCGTCATTCTTCGGTGGACCTGTATATTGGGGTCGCGCTGTATAAGATCGGACTCAAATCCGATCCGTATGCGGGCGCGGGTAAGACCGAATGGGCACAAAACAGCGATATTATGAAGAGGTCGGTTGAATACTTGCGTGCCAAAAAACTCAAAGGTTTGTGCTTCTACAGTTTCAGTTATTTTGAGCCGGCTTCCAAGGCGGGCTTATCTTCCACGAACGATGTATCGGTTGCGGAAAAAGAAATTCGCAATTTACTCTCGATTTTGTAAGGGGTGTCACTATGGCGAGGCATTTTAAGCAAGCGCCGCGAGGCGCACGCGGTTGGGTGATAGCGGTGGCGGTGATCGCCGCCGTTGCCGTGCTGGCCGGCACGTGTTTCCTGGTGGCAAACAGCGGGGTGCTGTATACCATTGCGGGGATGTTTACCGGGGGAACACAGACCTCCACGACAACAAGCACGACGATTATCACCACCACAACGCCCGAACCCGAACCTGAGCCGCAGTACGCGGTACCGCAACAGATGAAAGGTGTTTGGCTGACGGCAGGTACGGACTATTTGGTGAGTGGCAAAGAAACCGCTGCCGCAGTGAAAAAACAGATCGACACGGCGTTTGAGGGTATGGCGACGTGGGAGTTTAACACGTTGCTGGTACCGTTGCACCGTGAGGAGTTGGCGCTGTATCCCTCCGCGTTGATGGAGAGTTTGTTGCTTATTGATGACAAAGGGGAACGATTTGAACCCGTTGCTTACATTTTGAGCAAAGCCCGTGAAAAGTCGATGTATGTGTACGGCGTGTTGGATCTGCACGTACGCGACGGCGAGGCGTGGGATCCCCGCAAAGACGGTGTCGTTGACCGCACGGTGCGTATTGCGGCGGAGGGTGCCGAAAAGTACGCGTTGGACGGCATATTTGTGGATGGCTTTGCCTTTACTGCAGAGCAAATTGCGAAAGACGGCCGCGAGGAGGCGGTCGCTACGCTGGACAAGCTGGTATCGCAGGTGTCCAAAATCTTGATCTCAACCAATCGGGATCGCTTTGTAGGATTGCTGTCCAATGGTATTTGGGCACATAAATCGGTGGACGAGCGCGGATCGGATACTGCGCAGTATTATGAGGAGTTTACCGACGGTTGCGCCGATACGCTGAAGTGGGTAAAAGACGGGTTGTTCCACTGCGTTATGGTGAAGAACTACGCCTCCACCGCGCATCCTACGGCACCGTTCCAAAAGGTGCTGGCATGGTGGGATGCGGTGATGGCCGAACAGGGTCTGCCGCTGTATATGTCCCACTCAGCAAATACGATGGGGTCGTATCTGGCGGGTTGGAAATCCCCCGACCAATTGGCGCAACAATACTTGTATTGCAAAGACGCCTCGGCGTGGGGCGGCAGTGCCTACGATTCGCTCAAAGCGTTGCAGGCGGATAAATCGGGTGCGGCCGACGCACTGAAAAAAGCGTATGAAGGCTCACTCAATGAACAGTTTATTTACAGCCAATTAACCGTCACTTCGCCCTCCAAGACGACGTATACTACCACGGAGTCGGCGGTGACGTTCCAAGGCGGCGGTGACACGAATTTTCCGTTAACCATCAACGGAGAAACGGTGGAATTGTCGGAACACGGCTTTTTTACCAAGCGGTATACATTGAAAATCGGTTTGAATACGTTTGAATTTTCTCACAAAGGGA
This sequence comes from Acutalibacteraceae bacterium, assembly GCA_045596125.1. Classification (GTDB taxonomy): domain Bacteria; phylum Bacillota; class Clostridia; order Oscillospirales; family Acutalibacteraceae; genus RGIG3009. The sequence continues at coordinate 9,949 of JAZOBT010000060.1, forward strand.
AAACGCGTACATACAAGATCACCTACAAGCAGACGTTGTTGTCAAGTGTATCCCCGTCATCGGCGATGACGGTAGACGGCGGCAGTGCGTTTATTATCCGCGCCACGGCACGCAAAGGATCGACGGTGTCAGCGGTCATCAATAGGGTGACCGTGAAGCTCGAACCTACCGCAGACAAGGACGAAGAAAGCGGCAACACTCCCACCGATTTCCAGAGTTATATGGGACGGTATACGTTGCCGAAAGGGATTGTGGGGCAGCAACAGTCGCTTGGCCCCATCAAGGTGACAGCCAATTATAACGGGCTGAAAGAAACCAAAAACGGGGGCACCGTCACGGTGGAGGCCTTACCTGTGCCTACTACCACCGCGCCGCCCACCACTACGACGGATACCACACAAACGGGTGATGGTACGCAGGACGGTACGCAAAACGGCACAACCACGACAGGCCCGACGAAGCCCAGTGTGGCTACGCCGCCCGCAGCGGGGAACCAAGACATTGTAATCATTACCTCTGAGTATGCGGAAACCTTTAACGGCGGCGATGCGGTGGATGACTGGTCACGCCCGTACAATTCCTATTTGCCGAAGGGTACGCAGGATAAATTGATGGGTAAAGTGTATAACGGCAGTTTGTCCTATTACTTGTTGGCATCGGGCAAGCGCGTGTATCAAAAGGATGCCAAAGTCGTGCGCGGTGCGTTGAACCCCGGTGGTGCTTTGAAAAACGTAACGGCGGCGATCAGCGGTATCCACACGGCGCTTACCGTGGATGCCGGCTGGGATATTCCTGTCTATGTGGCGGCGTATCCGCAGAAGTACTACAAAGAGTCCGCTACGGGCACGCCGAACTACGGTATCGAAAAATACGGTCAAACCGCGGAATATGTGGATGTCACATTCCACTATGTCACCAAGGTGCCCGCCGCTCCCGATCTGGCGGGGAATCCGCTTTTCTCTTCGGCGAAGTGGATCGATAATGGCAGTAACGTATGGACGTTGCGCCTGACACTCAAATCCAAAGGTGACTATTACGGATATCAACTGGAGTGGATAGGGGATACGCTGAAAGTGTCGTTCCTCAATCCGGTGGATATTTCCAAGAACGAGGTGTCGCAAAAACTCAAGGGCGTGCGCATTTTGATCGACCCGGGTCACGGTTCGGATGACGATAAACCATGGGAGGCGCCATTCAATTTGGCATATGCGAATGAGTTGAAAGCGAAGCTCGAAGCGTTGGGCGCGACGGTTACGATGACGCGTAGCAAACATTTGGGCAAAACGGAATTGTCGCTACCCGACCGTGCGGCGATAGCACACGCGGGGAGCTATCATTTGGTGATTAGCGTGCATATGAACGGGTTCGACGGTACCGCTACGGGTGCCACGGCGCATTACTACGATGAGGTAGGCTACACGCTGGCATCGTATATTTATCCCAAAATGCATGCTGTGGAGACGACCTACGGCGTAGGTACGGATAAGAATGGGCGTCCGCGTTCATCGGGCACGGTGTGGGGCACACTGTATATGAATCGGTCTATTTTCGATTGCCCGTCCGTCCTGTTGGAGTGCGCGTTTTTGGATAACCCGAAAGACAAAGAAGCGCTTATCAAACCGGAATATCGCGACAAATTGATGCAAGCGGTTACGGATGGTGTGGTAGCGTATTTTGAGGCGATGTAAGATGCAAGAAATTTCAGCAAAACGTATAAAAATGTATTTGAAGACCTCTTTTGATATAGAGGCTTATTCGTCGGTTGGTTCCACCAACACCTTGCTACGTGAAGCGGCGGAAAACGGCGCGGAGGAAGGCACGGTAATTGTTGCATCGAGCCAAACGGCGGGGCGCGGACGGTTGGGGCGCAGTTTCTGGTCACCCGACGGTACGGGCCTGTATTTGAGCATTCTGTTGCGCCCCACGTTGTCGATGATGCAGATCAACTGGTGGCTGACACCGGCGGCAGCCGTGGCGGCGGCGCGCGCCGTAGAAGCGGTTTCCGATCGTCGCGCCGATATCAAATGGGTTAATGATATCTATTGTGACAAAAAGAAAGTCTGCGGGATCCTGACGGAAGGGCGTCCGGATCCGCAGACGGGTCGTTTGGCCTATGCGGTTGTGGGAGCGGGATTCAATGTGTTGCCGCCCGCCGAGGGATTTCCCGAGGACATTCGCGACCGAGCGGGTTGGATAACGGAACACCCCGCAGAGGATATCCGCGAGCGGTTGGCAGCGGCGTTTTTGGATGAATTTTGGGCGCAGTATATGCAGTTGGCGGAAATGTCGTTTTACGACGAGTACCGCGATCGGTGTTTGCGTCTGGGACGCCGTGTGTTTGTGCCGATAGGGTCAAGCACGATCGCCGCCGAAGTGGTGGATATCACGCCGGATTTTGCACTGCGTGTCCAATGCGAAGACGGGTCGATGCGTGACATTCGCGCGGGGGATGTCAGCGTTCGGTTTGATTGACCGATGAAGCCAATGCCGCGAGATATTTTCCGGGCGATATACCCTTGTGTCGACGGAAAATCTTGATAAAATAACTGATGTCGTTAAATCCGCAATCAAGCGCCACTTCGGTGACGCTTTTTTCTGTTGTGCTGAGTTCGTGACACGCACACTCCACGCGGTAGTAATTGAGATAATCGACGGAGGTGCGGCGGGTCATCTGGCGGAAAAAGCGGCAAAAATATTTGGAACTCATATGCGCTTCGTTCGCCAATTGTGTGAGGGTGATCGGTTCTGCATAGTGCTCTTCGATGAAGCGGAGCGCTTGTTTTAAATGGCGAATACGGCGCGCGCGTTGCGGTAATTCCGAAACGATCTCGGTACAAGCGCCTTCTTCAAATACCCAGCCGAAAAACTCAAGCAACGCACCAAGTATCAATAAGGCATTCGGCTGACGTTTTGCGTCAAACGCTGTACGGAATAAGCGCTGTATAGTCTCGTGAACGGGCGTACAAGACGCGGGGAAATACGAAGTAACAACCACACTGCCGCTTTGGATGCGGTGAATGTAGCTTTTACAGGCATCACCGGTACGCAACAACATAGTAGGGTCAAACACCACGCAGTCGTAAACGCAGGATTCGGGGGTGGCCGCGTGCGCTTGTCCTCCGGCAACAAAGGCGGTGTCACCGGCCTCCAAGCGGTATTCCTGACCATCCAGAATCAAGCACAGGATTCCCTCCGATACGCGGATGAGTTCAAATTCATCGTGCCAATGGCAGCGCATATGATATTGCGGATGATGGCGGTCGATGTGATAAAATTCAAGCGGGAAATCCGGAATGCCGCGCGGAAGATCCTCATGGTAATTTAATTTGGACATACAAACACGCTCCAAAATGAAAATTGTTATATTTTAAAAGCGTACAGTGCGCAACAAGTGTCGTTGTCAAAGCGGTGTGAATTGATAAAGTACCGTTTCAACAGCGGGCAGGTAGGAGTGGTTGATAAATATTCTCCAAAAAATCAAAAGGGAAAACGTGGATATATGGAGAAGTTGTCGCAGAAAGTTTCCAAAATGGCAAAAAAGACACCTTTGTACAACGAGTTTGGCTTTAAAATGTGAATATCGTTATACTTTTTATCATTATAATCCAAGTATGTGGGGAAAATCAAGTGTATAATGTGAAGTGGTGAGATTTTTATATATTCTCAAGGAGGAATTGGAAATGGCAAAAAACAGATATGTTGGCGATTATCCCGTTATCGGTATTCGTCCTTGCATCGACGGACGCCGCGGCCCGATGATGCTTCGTGAAAGCCTGGAAAACCAGACAATGGCTTTGGCGATGGCAGCTAAAAAACTGTTCGAAGAGAACTTGTTCTATTCGAACGGTGATCCGGTGAAAGTAGTCATTGCGGATACGAGCATCGGTCGTGCGCCGGAAGCGGCTGCTTGTGCGAATAAATTTAAGAAGGAAGGCGTAGATATTACGCTTTCCGTTACTCCTTGCTGGTGCTACGGTTCCGAAACGATGGATATGGATCCCAACACGATCAAAGGTGTATGGGGCTTCAATGGAACGGAGCGTCCCGGTGCGGTTTACTTGGCTGCCGTTTTGGCGGGTCATGCGCAGAAGGGTTTGCCGGCTTTCGGTATTTACGGCCACGAGGTACAGGATACCGATATGGTAAACGACATTCCGGAAGATGTAAAAG
>JAZOBT010000061.1:0-39878 GCA_045596125.1 Acutalibacteraceae bacterium
GACATGGCTACGATCCGACTTCGAGGATATCGAAGGCATGGTTGCCGCTCAGGGTATCCTGACCGTTCGCGGCGGTATGACCAGCCACGCAGCTGTAGTTGCCCGCGGTATGGGTACCTGCTGCGTTTCCGGCTGCGGCGCCATCAAGATGGATGAAGATGCCAAGAAGTTCGAGCTGGACGGCCGCACCTATACTGAGGGTGACTGGATCAGCCTGGATGGCTCCACCGGTAACATCTACGGCGAAGCCATCCCCACTGTGGATGCTTCCATTGCCGGTGAGTTCGGCCGCATTATGGCGTGGGCGGATGAGTTCCGTACGCTGAAAGTGCGCACCAACGCCGATACGCCTGCCGATGCTAAGAAGGCTCGCGAGTTGGGCGCTGAAGGTATCGGTCTGTGCCGTACTGAGCATATGTTCTTCGAGGCCGATCGTATTGCGGCATTCCGCGAGATGATCTGCGCCGACACCGTTGAAGAGCGCGAAGCCGCTTTGGCAAAGATCCTGCCCTATCAGCAGGGCGACTTCGAGAAGTTGTACGAAGCGTTGGAAGGCTGCCCCGTAACCATCCGTTTCTTGGATCCCCCGCTGCACGAGTTCGTTCCCACCGAGGAAGCCGACATCGAAGCGCTGGCCAAGGCTCAGGGCAAGACCGTTGCTGAGATCAAGAACATCATCTCCGGCTTGCACGAGTTCAACCCGATGATGGGTCACCGTGGTTGCCGTCTGGCTGTCACCTATCCCGAAATCGCGAAGATGCAGACCTCGGCGGTTATCCGCGCGGCCATCAACGTGAAGAAAGCTCATCCCGATTGGAACTTGATTCCCGAGATCATGATCCCGTTGACGGGTGAAGTGAAAGAAATGAAGTTCGTTAAGGATATCGTCGTAGCGACCGCCGATGCGGAGATCGCTGCTGCCGGTGTGGAACTGAAGTACGAAGTGGGTACCATGATCGAGATCCCGCGTGCTTGCTTGACCGCCGACGAGATCGCGAAGGAAGCGGAGTTCTTCTGCTTCGGTACCAACGATCTGACTCAGATGACCTTCGGCTTCAGCCGTGACGATGCCGGTAAGTTCCTGTCCGCTTACTATGACACCAAGATCTACGAGAACGATCCGTTCGCTAAGTTGGATCAGACCGGTGTTGGCAAGCTGATGGATATGGCTGTCGAACTCGGTAAGAAGACCCGTCCCACCATGCACTGCGGTATCTGCGGTGAGCACGGCGGCGACCCGGTTTCCGTCGAGTTCTGCCACAAGATCGGTCTGGACTATGTGTCCTGCTCGCCGTTCCGCGTGCCGATCGCTCGTTTGGCCGCCGCGCAAGCTCGCATCAAAGAATTGGGTTAATCGCTCATTCTGAATAAAATGATCCCCTCGGAGCAATCCGAGGGGATTTTTATGAAATTCTTGGTTTTTGTAATCAGGTGTGCTACAATGGATGTATCATACATATGATGGTGGCGAGGATTTGATGGATTTAAAAGAACGGGCGAAGAAACTCAAAACGGACATTCCTGCGCTGTTCTTAGCCTTAAAAAATAAAGAGACGCCTTGGCTTGCAAAACTCTTTGCGGGTATTACGGTGATATACGCGCTGTCACCCATCGACTTTATTCCCGACTTCATACCCGTGCTTGGGTACTTGGACGATGTGATCTTGTTGCCGATGCTGGTGGCGCTGACTGTCAAGTTTATCCCGCGTGAGGTGCTGGAGAAAAACCGCAAGCAAGCCGACGGAATGTGGCAAAACGGGAAGCCCGAAAAATGGTACTACGCCATCCCGATCGTTTTGATCTGGCTTGTGGTGCTGATTTGCATTGTTAAGGCGTTTGTGTGAGGAGGCTTTTTATAGTATTGTAATTGTAGAGTTTACCAAAACGGAGCAAGGAGTGTGTGAGTGTGAACAGAGCTGAACTGAAAGCGGCTGCGAAACTGCAGATCAAGGATAAAATCGGAATTTTATTTGTGATTTGGTTGATCAAGTTCGCTACTTTTTTCGTGGTGACACTCCGACGGTAAAAGATACTTTCTGCGGTTTTGATGATTATTTTAGCGCCTTAAAAGTGACCTTTTTCACCGGCTTATTTGGCTTCCCTGTGGTCGCTGCTGTTTTTCATTCCCGGGATCGTCAAGGGGTATTCCTACTCGATGTCTATGTATATTTTGGCAGAAAACAAGGGCAAAAGCGCCTTGGAATGTATAAACGAATCTAAGAAATTGACACAAGGACACAAAATGGAGTTGTTTCTTTTGGACCTTTCCTTTATCGGATGGTTCTTGTTAGGCGTGCTTACACTCGGCATCGGGTTTATTTGGATTGAGCCGTACAGGCAGGCAACCATTGCCAACGCATACCAAAGTCTGAAGCTTGCTGCACAGGAGCCGATGAAGAAGAAATCTGTCGCGAAATAATTACGAATCCCCTCGGAGTTTTCCGAGGGGATTTTCAATGTAATGTAGTATGTAAAAATAAAGGTTACAATCCTGTAACAATTGTTGCGCGGACGCGGTGTTTTTGCTATACTGAGAATAGAAAAATAAGGAAAAGGGGGATGCGTATGAAACGAATGTATCGTAGGCTTTGTTGGTTGTTGATGTTGGCATTGATGATCGGTACGCTTTTGTGCGGGTGTGAAAAGGGTTTGCCTCGCGGAGTGGAGGCGGACAGTATTCGCTATACCCCGGGAACGGTGAATTATCAAGTATCCGTGATTGAGCGTGACGGCAAGTTCGGCTTGATTGATTTTAAAGGAAACATCGTTTTGCCGATTGAGTACAATAGTATCGAATTGGGCGAAACCGAGCCTAATTCCGGTGCGACGATGTTGTGTGCAAGCGGGTCGTCGAATGTTTCTCCCGTGTTGCTTGAGGCTGATGGCACAATTTCTGATATTGAAGCGAGCGCCTGGGGGTACGATTGGGGCGGTGGTGTATATTGGAGCAATGGCGTTCCCATGGTATGGATGAGACAGGACGGCGTGGTGGGCAGTACGTTTGAAGCGTATAAAAGGATATGGCACCCCGAATACAATTTGCTCGGGACTATCGCGCTTACACCGTCGACAGTCGTGCCCGTGCAGGAGATGAAAGGGTACACGAAAAATGAATACGACGAGACGGTGGTGGATGTTGTCTCTGAAAAGTATGCATTGCTCGATTTTACAACCGGTAAGTTAATTACCGATTTTGTGTATGAAGATTACAGCAATGTTGGGTTTGTCGAGGGTGTGCTTGCTGTGAAGAAAGACGGAAAATGGGGCTATATCAACGAACAGGGAACTGCGCTTACAGCATTTGAGTATGACACGTGTGTGATCAGTGATGATAATCGTTGGTCGTCGATACGGATGTATGCTTCCACCAACGGGTATATCGTTGTGCGGCAGGGCGACAAATGGGGTCTCATCGATAACAAGGGCAACACGGTCGTAGAACCTATTTACGACGATATTTCTCAGGTGAATGATAAAGGGCAGTTTTGGGCCAAATCGGGTGGCAAGTGGAGCGTCGAGCAACTGCCGAAATAACAACTATAAGAAATCCCCCTGCGTCTTTGCCGCAGGGGGATTCTTGTGGTACGCGATATGTAAAAAAGTTACAATCCTGTAACAATTGGTGCGTAGGCGGTGCGGTTTTGCTATACTGAAAATAGAGAACAAGGAAAAGGGGGATCTGTATGAAACGAATGTATCGTAGGCTTTGTTGGTTGTTGGTGTTGGCATTGATGATCGGTACGCTGCTGTGCGGCTGCAGTGCCGAAAAGGGTCCTTTTAAGATCCTCCTGGATGGGGTGGAGGCAGATAGCATTCGCTATACCCCGGGGACAGTGAATTATCAAGTATCCGTGATCGAGCGCGACGGCAAGTTCGGCTTGATTGATTTTAAAGGAAACATCGTTTTGCCGATTGAATATCGTGATATCTGGTTGCGCCAACCCACGTATGGTTCCGGCGAGAGAATGTTGTTTGCTTACACAAATGACGGAAGTTGGACGGGCGTGTTTCTTGAAGCGGATGGAACGGTTTCGGAGATAGAAGATCCCGGCGGATGGGGACATGAACACTCGTATCTGGTGTATTGGAATGACGGTATTCCGGTGGTGTGGGGTGACACACTGGGGCTTGGTGGAAGTACATTTGAAGCGTATAAAAAGATGTGGTATCCGATGGGTAATGGATTGGGCACGATCTCGATTGCGCCCGCAACCGTGGTTCCGATACAGAAGATGCAAGGGCTTACCACAAACGAATACGACGAGATCGTCGTGAATGTTCCTTCCGAAGAGTATGCCTTACTCGATTTTACCACGGGCGAGTTGCTCACCGATTTCATATACGAAGAGTGTAGCCGTGTCGGTTTTGTTGATGGTGTTCTTCCCGTAAAGAAGGATGGCAAATGGGGCTATGTCAATGATAACGGGGAAGAGATCACGGAGTTTATCTACGATGCTTCGGGAATCGGCGGGGAAAGTATATGGACGTATACAAAGATGTACGCTTCCACAAACGGCTATACCGTCGTGCGGCAGGGCGACAAATGGGGTCTCATCGATAACAAGGGCAACACAGTTGTAGAACCCATTTACGACGACATTTCGCAGGTGACCAACAAAGGGCTGTTTTGGATCAAGCGGGATGGTAAATGGGCCGTTGCGAAATTGCGCAAATAAAGTTCGAACACACAGTAGAATCCCCCTGCGGCAAAGCCACAGGGGGATTCCTTTATGGCAATCGTTGATTGAATAACCACGCAAAGAATGCGTCGCGATCCTCTACAAATACGGTGTATAACGGGGAGATGTGATTGCCACTTTCATACTCAATATACTCTACGGCAGGGTGATTGGATTCGACCAGTTCTTGGTACAAGGCTTGTGAAGAAGAGACAGAAACCACGGGGTCAGTTGCTACGTGATAAATACGAAATGCAGTGTTGTGTCGCAACTCCGGCGAGGAGATTTTGCGTGCACCGCTCAGCGGCACAGCGGCGGCGAAGGTGTCGGGCGGCATTCCGCTCACCAGTTGGCAGGTCATAAATCCGCCCATGGAGATGCCTGAGATGTACACGCGCTTAGGATCGATGTGGTATTGCTCAATGAGTTTGGGGATGAGTTGTTTAAATGCCCAAATTTGGAAGCCACTCCAATTCCCCTCGTACGAAAACGGGGTGATCGGTACCATCGTATAGGCACCGTATACATAGCTTTGATTTTCGAGATGCATTAGTGACTCCACAAACTGCGTGGCGGTGCCGGGATAGTCCTCGCTTACGGCATCTCCGCGTCCGTGCAAAAAAATGACAAGCGGTGCTGCTTCGCCCGTGTCGCGTAACGGTTTATGAAACAAATAGTGAATGGTGGTTTCCACAATATCGTCGTAATAAGACATGCTTTCAAAGTATTGTTGTGTCGATGTTACAGGTGTGAAAGGCAGTAGTTCATACGGATGTGTTGTGGGCGTCATTTCGTCTACCGAATTGGTAGGTCGGCAAGCGGTGATGGTGAACAATACACACAGCGCCGTGAACACGGCGGTTATTTTTCGCAACATAGGCAGCCCCCTTTCTTTGTTCTACATTATATCATAATTCGTTTTCGCGTGCAAGTGTTTTTTGCGTATACGGTTATTCTTTACAATTAAGGTGGAATATGATAGAATGGTAGTGTCATTAAATTGGTTTCCTGTGGAAAGGATGTAACATATGCGTGATTTGCGAGGAAAGAAACTGCTTATTATCGGTTCGGATGCCGGCGATTTGAATATTGTGCTTGCCGCCAAACAAATGGGGGTATATACCATTGTTGCCGATGGTATCGCCGATCGGACAAAAACCCCTGCCAAGGTTGGCGCGGATGAGGCGTGGGATGTCAACTATTCCGATACCGATCTGGTGGTGAAAAAATGCCGCGAGGCGGGTGTGGATGGCGTGTTTGCGGCCTATAGCGAGAACCGCGTGCTGGCGGCTTGCCGTATTGCCGCCCGGTTGGGAACGCCGTTTTATGCTACCGAGGAACAGGTGAATATTACGCGGAATAAGCGTCTCTTTAAGGAACTTTGTGCAAAATATGCCATCCCGACGCCGCGAGATTATTGTTTCTCTTACCCGATGTCTGACGAAGAAAAGAAATCCGTTGAATATCCGGTCATTGTGAAGCCTGCCGACAGCGCAGGGCGCAAGGGCATCTCGGTGTGCTATTCGGCAGATGAGTTGGACGAAGCGATCGATTATGCCGTCAGCAAATCGCTCAGTAAATCTATCGTCATTGAAGACTATCTCAGCGGTGTGGAGTTTGCTTCGGTGTATACGGTGGCGGACGGGAAGATCAGTTTGTCGGCAGTCAATGAAAAGAATATCACGGATGACCAAGAGGTCGTTACGGGATTGTGCGATTTTCTCATCTCGCCCGCGAGTTCCTACCACCGCTATTTGGAAGAACTCGACGCCAAAGTACGCGACTTGATCTGTGGCATCGACATTCAAAATGGCGTGGTATTCTTCCAAGGTATGGTGACGGATAAGAAAATCTACATTTTCGAGATGGGATACCGCATCAACGGCAATAACGATTTTTATATCATTGAGAAATACAACGGTATCAATTTTATGAAAATGATGATTTCGTACTCTCTGTGCGGTGAGATGGGGGATGATCTTTCCCGCGACAATCCGCTGTATCCGCAATATGCGTGTTCGTTGCTTTTCTATGCGCATGCGGGTACGATCGGCACGATGCGCTATGAAGAACTCACAAAGCACCCGAAAATTATGGATGTCAAGGTGTTGCAAGCTGAAGGACTTACGATTGTGGAAGACGGTTCCACGGGGCAATGTGTGTTGCGGCTGAAACTGTTTGCCGACACTTTGGAAGAGGTCGTGGAGATTGTGGAGTATGCGCAAAAGCATATGGTGGTAAACGATGTAGACGGTAACAATATGTTGTTCAAACCGTACAACGCGCGGGCGTTATTGCAATAAAATCAAAAGGTCCGAACTACGTGTAGTTCGGACCTTTTTTGAAATTTATGCTTCGATTTTGTCGATAGACAGCATTTCGATATAGTAACCGAAAAGATCTGTGTCGTGTTCGCGGAAAGTCATACGGATATTTTCGATGCCGTATACCTCTTCGTAATTGCCGCTGAATAACCGTTGCCGGATTTCGTTTTCCTCCAATCCTTCAAAACGGTTGACATCAATCGGAATACGGTCAAACTCCGCAATACAGAGCCCGCTTTTTTCCACGGTCAATTTGCGAAGTATCATATACATGCCGCCTACATATTGGATGTTTTGAGGGAAGAATGCTTCTTCCTTGGCTTCATACGTCAGGTACCGCCCGACCGTGGTTTTAATATCGTGACCGAAGAAGCGTTTAATAGTTCGTTCAAGATCGGGCTTTTTGATGCCGGCCTCGACATCTTCACCCATAAATGACAGTTGAATCACCGCAAAATGAACCAACTCTTCCTCGAGGAATGTACCGTTATAACGCGTTTCGGTGATGTGCGCAAAGCCCATCAAATCACGGAAGTAATCGTACAGTTCATTTTGGATTTTTATGAAGCTTGCGGTGCCGGGTTCGTAAATGCCTACCGGGGTGAGAAGAGACGAGGTGGGGTTGGTCTCTTTTACGTTTCCCTTACAGGCAGTTGCCGAAAACACCAGTAAAAAAGCCAACAACAAACAGAATATACGTTTCAATACGGTCACTCCTTTACACATTGAAGCGGAACAAAATGACGTCGCCGTCTTGCACCACATATTCTTTGCCCTCAGAACGCACAAGTCCTTTTTCGCGAGCGGCGGCAAGACTGCCGCAGGTGATCAAATCGGGATAGGGGACTACTTCGGCACGAATGAAACCGCGCTCAAAATCGGTGTGAATTTTACCTGCCGCACCGGGCGCTTTGGTACCGCGGGTGATGGTCCACGCGCGACTTTCAGTGGGGCCGGCGGTGAGATAGGAGATCAGCCCGAGCAGGCTGTAGCTTTTTTGAATCAAGCGATCAAGACCTGAGTGCTCCAATCCCAATTCGCCGAGGAACAGCGCCTTTTCTTCGGCGTCCATATCGGCGATATCGGCTTCCATTTGCGCACAAATGGGGAGCACTTCTGCGTGCTCCGCTTTGGCGGCTTCGCACACGGTGCAGTAATGTGGATTGGAATCGGCACTACCGCCGACAAAGTCGGTCTCACTGAGGTTGGCGGCATAAATGACCGGCTTGCGCGTCAGCAAGGGCGAGACATCCAAAAGCGTCTCCTCTTCGGGTGTGCACTCCACCGAACGGGCGGGGAGCCCCTTTTCTAAGGCCGCATATACGCGTTGCAACAGATCGACTTCCGCTTGCAAGGAACGGTCGCCTTTAAGCGCTTTGGTGGTGCGCGCCAAACGGCGTTCCACCGCTTCCATATCCGCAAAAATCAGTTCCAAATTGATGGTTTCCATATCGCGGGCAGGATCGACCGAGCCGTCCACATGGATGATATCATCATCCTCAAAGCAACGCACCACGTGCACAATGGCATCCACTTCACGAATATTCGCAAGGAACTTATTACCTAATCCTTCGCCGCGGCTGGCGCCTTTGACCAAACCGGCGATGTCTACAAACTCAATGACGGCAGGAGTGGTCTTCTCGGAATTGTACAGAGCGGTCAAGCGATCAAGGCGCTCGTCCGGCACGGCGACGACGCCCACGTTGGGATCAATGGTGCAAAACGGGTAGTTAGCGCTTTGCGCACCCGCATTGGTAATGGCGTTAAACAAGGTGGACTTGCCGACGTTTGGCAGACCGACGATACCTAATTTCATATATGTTCATTCTCCTTATTACGTCCGTATTCTTCTGTTACGCGTCGTTACTGCCGCAGCATTTTTTGTATTTTTTACCGCTGCCGCAGGGACACGGGTCGTTACGACCGACCTTATCCGCTTGGGTTTTGCGTGCAGGACGTTTCACGTCGGTGCCGTCACCCGCGGTGGCAATGGGCTTTGCAACCTCTTCGCGTTTGGGCTCTTCTTCCGTGCGGATGCGTGCGGTGAGCATGAGGCGCGCCGTATCTTCGCGGATAGAGGCGATCATACCGTCAAACATATCAAAGCCCTCTTTGCGGTACATCACTACAGGATCTTGTTGGGCGTAAGCGCGCAACCCGATACCGCGACGCAGTTCGTCCATCGCATCAATGTGATCCATCCAGTAACGGTCTACGGTTTTGAGCAATACGACGCGCTCCAACTCGCGCATCAACGTCTCACCGTATTCCGCTTCTTTTGCATCGTACACCGCTTCAGCACGTTCGATGAGACTGTCGCGCACGGTCTCAGCATCGATGTCTTCGAGTTCTTGTGCCGTGTACCGCAACATCGTATCGTCAGTAAGCCAGCCGTTGTAATACTCGCGCAAGCCGTTCAAATTCCATTCGGTATGATCTTGGTCGGAGGTGTATTGCGCGACGGTAGTCCCGATGGATTCGCGGATCATTCCCAAAATCGACTCGCGGATATTTTCACCGTCCAACACCTTATTGCGTTGATCGTAAATGAGTTCGCGCTGGCGGTTCATCACATCGTCGTATTGGAGAACACTGCGGCGAATACCGAAGTTGCGTTCTTCCACACGTTGCTGAGCGGTTTCGATCGCGCCGGTGAGCATCTTATTTTGGATGGGCATCGTTTCATCCACACCCAAAGCTTCCATCATCGCATACATACGGTCGCCGCCAAACAGACGCATCAAGTCGTCTTCCATCGATAGGTAGAATCGCGTGTCGCCGGGGTCACCCTGACGACCTGCACGACCGCGCAGCTGGTTATCGATACGGCGCGATTCGTGGCGTTCGGTACCGAGAATGAACAGACCGCCCGCCGCTTTCACCGCTTCCTCTTCGGGGCGGATGAGTTCGCGGTATTTGTCTTCCAATTCGCGGAAGGTGCGGCGTGCTTCCAGCACCTCTTGGTTATCGGTCTCACCGAACGCCGTGGATTCGGCGATCAATTCTTCGGCGATGCCCAAACGACGCATCTCAGCCTTGGCGAGGAATTCGGCGTTACCGCCTAACTTGATATCGGTACCGCGCCCCGCCATATTGGTGGCGATGGTAACGGCGCCCGATTTACCCGCCTGTGCCACGATCTCGGCTTCTTTTTCGTGATGCTTGGCGTTGAGCACTTCGTGCGGGATGCCACGCTTTTTAAGCAGTTTGGAAAGCTGCTCGGATTTCTCAATCGAAATGGTACCCACCAATACCGGCTGTTTGCGGTTGTAGCATTCGATGATTTGTTCAATGACCGCGTTAAATTTACCGGCTTCGGTTTTATACACCACATCGGGGTGGTCCACACGCGCCATCGGACGATTGGTGGGAATCGCTACCACGTCCAACCGATAGATCTGTTGAAACTCCGTTTCTTCCGTGACGGCGGTACCCGTCATACCCGACAATTTACGGTACAAGCGGAAGAAATTCTGGAAGGTGATAGTGGCTAAGGTTCGGCTTTCGCGCTCGACCTTGACACCTTCTTTGGCTTCGATGGCTTGGTGCAAGCCTTCGTTATAACGGCGACCGGGCATTAAACGGCCGGTGAATTCATCGACGATAACCACTTGGTCGTCTTTTACCACATAATCCACGTCGCGCGTCATCACACCGCGCGCCTTAATGGCTTGATTGATATGATGCAGTAACGTAACGTGGTCGGGATCCATCAAATTTTCAATATGGAAGAACTGCTCCGCTTTTTTGACACCGGATTGTGTGAGCGTGGCGGTGCGTGCTTTTTCGTCCACGATATAGTCGCCGTCCACGGTGTCTTGTTCTTGCTTGGTATCCATTTCACGCACTTTAAAGATGCGCAGGGTGCGGGCAAAACTGTCGGCACGGGCGTACAGGTCGGTTGATTTATCGCCCTGACCCGAAATGATAAGCGGCGTACGCGCTTCGTCAATCAAGATCGAGTCTACTTCGTCCACGATGGCAAAGGAGAAACCGCGTTGCACCCGTCGCTCGGCGTAGATCATCATATTATCGCGCAGATAATCAAAGCCCAACTCGTTGTTGGTGGCGTAGGTGATATCGGCGGCGTAAGCGGCACGGCGCTCCTCGTTGGACAGATCGTGCACAATGAGACCGACAGTCAATCCCAAATAGCGGTACACTTTTCCCATCCACTCGCTGTCGCGGCGGGCAAGATAATCGTTGACGGTGACGATGTGGACGCCGTTTCCCGTCAATGCATTTAAGTAAGCAGGCAACGTCGCAACCAAGGTTTTACCTTCACCGGTCTTCATTTCGGCAATACGGCCTTGGTGTAAGATGATACCGCCTAAAATCTGTACGGGGAAGGGGCGCATACCCAACACACGGTCACACGCTTCGCGACAAACGGCGAAGGCATCGGGCAAAATATCGTCGGTGCTTTCACCGCAAGCAAGACGGTCGCGCAGGCGTGCCGTTTGAGCTTTGAGAGTTTCCTCATCCATAGCGCGGTACGTATCTTCTAACGCCAGCACGCGGTCACATAGCGGCTGAACACGTTTCAATTCACGTTTGCTGTAATCACCAAACAGCGATTTAAGCAGTCCCATGATGTCACCTCATTTTGAATCAATATACCTATCATATCACAAAATGTCTGTCGATACAAGTGGAAATCGCGTTGAACCGCAATCGATTAAAAAAGCAGGAGCAACGCGATGATGCTCCTGCCGAAATACGGATATTACCGTTTTTTCTTTATGATCTCGTACACGCCCACGCCAACCAGCAGAACGACCGACAGGCACGCTGCGATCAGCACCTCGCGCAAGGCGGGATCGTCAAAGGCGACGGAAGGCTTATCTTTATTCGGTACTTCAGACCGGATAACGGTGTAAAATTTCCAATCGATCACCGATCCGTTTTCAAATCCGGTCGCAGAACCGCCGAAGGTGTAATCACACCGCAGATCAATGGTGAGATCAACCGATTCGCCTGCCGCCAATGTATAATCCAGTTTCAGCCCATCCTCGTCGTTGATACGGCTGTAGGTGCCGTTGTACAGTACCGTCTTGCCATCACGTACGGTGATGTAGAGGTGGTTCAAATACTCCAGTGCGGTGGCATTATCGTAGGGAAGCGCAACGTGATCCAGCGTGATACGGCGCTCGGCATCTGTTGCGTTTTCCAAGGTGAGTTTGCTTGCCTCGCGCAATGCT
The DNA here is from genome assembly GCA_045596125.1 of Acutalibacteraceae bacterium. Lineage (GTDB taxonomy): Bacteria > Bacillota > Clostridia > Oscillospirales > Acutalibacteraceae > RGIG3009. The sequence continues at coordinate 12,205 of JAZOBT010000061.1, forward strand.
TCACCGTTTTTTAAAGCGGGAAGTTCCCATGCGGCGGGCGCATTCTTAGCGGTAAGCATCACGGATTCACCAAACGTGGAAAGCACGATGTGTTGATCGGCACTTGCTGCTACGCCAAAGGTGCTCAAGCAGGCCAGTAGCACAAGTACGCAAAGAAAAGTGAGGATACGTTTCATTCTTGATCGCCCTCCTTGTCTTCTTCGTTCGGTTGCTCGGCAGCCGATTCTTCGGGGTCAAACGGTATGGCGGAATACATGAGGAGGGAGGGATCGGGTTCTTCTTCGCTCGTCCGTTTTTTTTGCAGACTGAGAATCACCGACAGCGCAATAACCACCGCAAAAATAATGGCAGGGATGATCAAAACAGCCGTAGGTAATCCAAACAAGGTACCGCGATGCGGCATATTGCCGTCTGCGGGTTGCTTAGAGGGTGCCGTGGTGGGCATTGTGGGACGATACGCTTCGGTGGTGGGCGGTGTGCCGCCGTCAGCAGGATCCAACCCTGCCGCCAACAAGGAAACATCCGATTTATCCAGTGCTTGCGGATAGAGGTACGCATCATCCAACAAGGCGTGCAACAACGGTTCACCGTAGAAACCGCCGCCGATCAGGAACGTATTGAGCTCCATATCCTTGAGCGAAACGTCCATCACTTGAGTAAATTGTAATGTTCCGTCAATATACAATGAGAATTCATCGTCTGCCGCCACAACTGCTACGTGGTGCCAAGCGTTGGTCTCCAAAGCAAACGTGGTTTGGTTGGTAGACTTATTGTACAAGGCAACAGGATCGATCATACGGTCTTGCCACTCCATATATACGCCGTCAATGCCGCGCTCTTCGTCGCGCAGGTGCGGAGAAACGGTGATAAAACGGTTGTCGTTTTTGTATATCGTCAACAGCTTTTGACCGATAGTCTCGCCGTTCCCTTGCCAGTTGACCCAGCCCGAAAAGGTGAATTCCTCAAGTTGCAGGGTCTTTTCCGCAGAATAACGGAGATACTGATCTTCGCCGTTGAGCAGAACGGCGTTGCCGTTTTTACCTTTTTTCCACGTAAACTTGTCAGGCGACACTTTGCGTTCGTTTTGGTAGTAATATATTTTACTGTCCACTTCATCGGGCTCGGTGGCAACTACAATGGGTTCGACAAGGTCGGCGGGAGCGGTTGCCCAAACGGGCAACGACGCACAGAACACCATTGCCGCGGTGCATACACCGAGCAAAACAGATTTTAACTTCATACACATAACACCTCGTTTGGCTAATGAGCGATTATTTGCGGTAATACAAATAGTAAGCGACAGCGGTGACACGACGGCCGGTCACGGTATCGTCGCCCGTAAGCAATACTCCGTTTTTGCTTAACAACTCCCCGAACTCCAGTGTGCTGACGGGGCAAGAAAACGGCACATTTCCGTCTTGAAAACGCAGTTCCAGTTGATCGGTAGCAGCACAAATACGACCGTTTTTCCCAATAACAACTTCGCCTGTTGGCTCACGGCGAACAGCATACGACACCAATTTGCCATCCAGCTTATCCAGACCGGCGGGGCGCTTGGGTTCTCGCTCGCGGCGCTTAAATAAACCCATATACAGTCTCCTTACGTTTCATACGTTACATATCTTTTATTTTACAATTTCGCCGTTCGTCTGTCAACCGTTTCGCAGAATTCGCAGTTTGTTTTCTTGCGTTTTCTCTCGAAAGGTGATATGATGGAACGGAAGGTGAATGATATGAAACATACTAAGATATCTTTTCCGCGCGTTGCAGCGTGGTTATGTGTTTGGTTACTGCCCATCGGCGTTGTGTGCAAGGATCTGTTCCTGCAATTGTTTATTGCAGGCGGCAATCCGTATGTGCCGTCGCTGTGGCAGGGGCTGGGTCGTGCCTTGCCGTATCTGCCGTTGCACTTGGCAGTGCTGTGGCTGATTTTCGGTTGGTCACTCTTATTTCGCCGCCGTGGGCGGCTGATCTATAACGGTGTGGCGAGCGGGATCCTCACGGCGGTTGCCGTGATCGATACCGTGTATCTGCGCGCGTATAATGTGCTGCCGTCGGTGGTGATGTTGCCGATGCTCGGCACCTCCACGGGTCAAGACACCGTGAGCACCATTTTACCCACCCTTATCACGTGGTGGGACGTGTTGTTCTTTTTGGATTTTGTGGTGTGGGCGGTATTGCTTCTTATTTGCCGCCGTCACGGTTGGCTGAAAGAGTGGGAGCCGCGCCGCCGTATGGCAGGGACAACGCTGGGTGCGTCTGCCGCCGTACTTGCCATTCTTCCGCTCATCGGTATGTTGGGCAGCGGGGGCTTGTTCCGTCACTTGTATGTGACGCCCGATACATTGCAGCAGTCGCAATACTTTTCCTTTGTGGGTTTTCACGCGGCGGATTTTGTGCAGGCGGCAACGGGCAAAGTGACACAAACGTCTGTCACACCCGATGATGAAGAGGTGCTCAAGGCATTCCGCGAGTGGCAACAAAAAGACAACGGTGTCAGCGCGCACGCGGGACAATTTGAAGGCAAAAATGTATTAACCATCCAGTTTGAATCGTTGGAAAGCTTTGTGCTCGGTCAATCGGTGGACGGGCAAGAAATAACGCCTACGCTCAACCGCCTGATGAAGAGCAGTTACACGTTTACCAATCTGTACGAGCAGGTCAAAAGCGGCAATAGTGCCGATTGCGACTTTCTGTTTATGACAGGTCTGCTCCCGCCGAACAAGAGTTACGCATTCGGTTCGTGGGCAGACAACAAATATTTGTCCTTGCCGAAATTGCTTGAGCAACACGGCGGATACGAATCGTACTATTTCCACGGCGCGGTCAACGCGATCTGGAATTATGAGGATATGCTGGCGGGCGGACTGGGAATGGACCATATCGTTATGGACTATGCGCAGGACGATATGCTCAACGGCTATTTGTCCGACGAGAGTTTCTTCCGACAAACGCTGGAAAAATGGAAGAACCAATCACTCACCGAACCGTTTTATGCGCACGTAGTCACCTGCTCGTCCCACATTCCGTGTGAAGTACCCGAAGATTTTGCGGGGCTACGCTTGAATGAAGAACTGGCAGCCAACCCGATGGGTGACTATCTGCAAGCGTTGCATTACACCGACGCGCAATTGGGTTGGTTCTTGGAGCAAGCCGAGCAAAGCGGTATGCTCGAAAACACTGTCATCGCAGTCATCGGCGATCACGGCGGCATTCATAAATACTACCCGCATTGGGTGGATGATTTGAGCGACGAAGCGCGTGAACCGTGGTTCTTGGACGAGGGCGAGATGTATACGATGCCGATGATCGTGTATTCAAAGGACATCACCGATCCCCATACGATTGAGACCATCGGCGGGCAAGCGGATATGCTACCCACATTACTTGGCTTGTTGGGCGTAGAGGATACGCGTACCGATACCGTGTTTTTCGGGCGCGACCTCTTGGCATCGAATCGCAATTTTGTTGTGATGAGCGACGGCACACTGTACGGCAGTTTACCCGAAGAGGAGTTGCCTGTTGCACAGTCGATGTACTACCTTTCGGATCTGCTGATCCGGAGCGACCGCGTCAGCGGTGAAACGGAGGCGAAATAAATGGAAAAGCGGTTACTGCTGGTGGTGAACCCCGCCGCGGGTAAAATGCAGGGCAAGAGCGCTCTTTTCCCGCTTGTGAACGGGTTCTGCCGCGGTGGGTATCAAGTGACTACGTATGTCACGGCCGAGCGCGGTGAGGCGGAAGCTATCGTTAAACAGTGGGCGGAGCAACACGATCTGGTGGTGTGTTGCGGCGGCGACGGTACGCTCGGCGAGGTCATCAATGGTCTGTTAGCGTGCAAAACGCAAGTGCCGCTCGGCTATGTGCCGCTCGGCAGCACCAACGATTTTGCCAGCAGTTTGCAACTGCCGCACCGTATCCCCGATGCGGTACGCACCATCTTGAACGGTACGGCAACACCGCTCGATGTGGGGCAGTGGAACGGGGAGCGATATTTTTCCTATATTGCGTCGTTCGGCGCGTTCACAGCGGCGTCCTATAACGCACCGCAAGCCGCCAAAAACGCCTTGGGTCATTTTGCGTACATACTGGAGGGCGCCAAAGAATTGGCGACGATCCAACCCTATACTGTTACGGTGGAGAGTGCCGAACGCTGTGTCACCGACGAGTTTCTTTTTGGTGCCGTCTGCAATTCCACCTCGGTGGCGGGGCTTGTCAAATTAGACCCCGCACTGGTGAATATGAACGATGGGTTGTTCGAAGTGGTGTTGGTGCGTCCCCCGCGCACCGCAGCGGATATGGGCAAACTTATCACGTCGCTCAATACGGGCGTGTTCGATAAAAAACTGTTTGAATTTTTCAAAACCTCCCGCGCAACATTCACTATCGAAGCGGCACCGTCGTGGTCGCTGGACGGCGAACAGGCACAGGGCACGCGCACCGTGGTGATCGAAAACAAACCCGCCGCCCTGCTGTTCCGCAAATAATGTGAGGTGAGAGTATGTATTATCCGCGGTTGCGCGATTTACGAGAAGATCACGACTTGGCTCAAAAAGAGGTCGGCGCTATCCTTGGTATAGATCAACGTGTGTACAGCAACTACGAGACCGGCAAGCGTGAACTACCGACGCGGTTTCTTGTTGCGTTGGCAGACTTGTACCATACCTCTGCCGACTATCTTTTGGGTAGGACCAACGATCCCAAACCGTACAAAAAATAACCGATCGCCGCTTGAATAGCGGCGATCGGTTTTTTTAGAATGCGATCTTTTCTGTGAGGTAGGCTTTAAGATCCTTGATGGCAATGCGTTCTTGTTGCATTGTATCACGGTCACGCACCGTCACGCAACCGTCTTGCTCGGACTCGAAATCGTACGTCAAGCAGAACGGCGTTCCGATCTCGTCTTCGCGGCGATAACGCTTGCCGATGGAACCGGCATCGTCAAAGTCCATCATAAAGTCTTAGCACAGGTCATCATACACGGTACGAGCGGCGGCGCGGAGTTTCTTGGAAAGCGGGAGGACCGCTGCCTTGAACGGTGCCAACGCGGGATGTAAACGCAACACGGTACGCACGTCGTTCTTCTCGGCATCCACGACCTCTTCGTCATACGCATCGCACAGCACTGCCAACACCGTACGCTCAACACCCAAGCTAGGTTCGATGACATAGGGGATATAGTGCTCGTTGGTCTCTTGGTCGAAGTAGGTCATATCTTTGCCCGAGGTTTCTTGGTGTTGCGTCAAGTCGTAATCGGTACGGTCGGCAACGCCCCACAACTCACCCCAGCCGAAGGGGAAGAGGAACTCGAAGTCGGTGGTCGCTTTGGAATAGAAGCACAACTCTTCGGGATCGTGGTCACGCAGACGCAGGTTTTCGTCTTTCAGGCCGATCGCCAGCAACCAGTTGTGGCAGAACTCGCGCCAGTAAGAGAACCATTCCAAGTCGGTGCCGGGTTTGCAGAAGAACTCGAGTTCCATCTGCTCAAACTCACGCACGCGGAAAATGAAGTTACCGGGGGTGATCTCGTTACGGAACGATTTGCCGATCTGACCGATGCCGAACGGCAACTTCTTACGGGTGCTGCGTTGCACGTTGGGGAAGTTGACGAAAATACCCTGTGCGGTCTCGGGACGCAGATACACCGTATTTTTAGCGTTCTCGGTGACGCCCTGGAACGTCTTAAACATCAAATTGAATTGACGAATATCGGTAAAATTGTGTTTACCGCAGGTGGGGCAGGGGATGTTGTGCTCTTCCACGAAGGCTTTCATCTCATCCTGCGAGAAAGCATCGATCGGCTTGGGCAGTGCAAAACCGTTTTCGGCGCACCAATCCTCGATCAGCTTATCGGCGCGGAAGCGCTCGTGGCACTCACGGCAATCCATCAGGGGATCGGAAAAGCCCGCCAAGTGACCGCTGGCGACCCACGTTTGCGGATTCATCAAAATGGCGGCATCCAGACCGACGTTGTACGGATTCTCCTGAACGAATTTTTTCCACCACGCGCGTTTGATGTTATTTTTGAGTTCTGCGCCGAGCGGGCCGTAGTCCCACGTATTGGCCAAACCACCGTAGATTTCCGAACCGGGGAACACATATCCGCGGCCTTTGCACAGCGCTACTACTTTATCCATTGTTTTTTCCGTATTTTTCATCACAATGCCTCCGATACTAATATCCTTATAATAGTAATAAAAAAATACCCGTTTGTCAATATTGCATTTCATAAAGAACTGTGTTACAATACGTTTGACTATGACTAAATCCGTCGTAAAGGAGGAATTATAATGGAAGCGGCACTGCGCAAACAACTTTCTGCGGCGGCAACACGCATTCGTATGGCGGTCGTTGAGGGCACCTTCCATGCCAAGAGCGGCCATCCCGGCGGTTCGATGTCGATTGCTGACATTTTGGCGTATTTGTACACGAAAGAATTGCGGGTGGATCCCGCCCGTCCCGATTGGGAAGACCGTGACCGTTTTGTAATGTCCAAAGGTCACTGTGCGCCGGCGCTGTACGGTGCGCTCGCGTTGCGTGGCTTTTTCCCCGAGAGCGAGATTCGCTCCCTGCGCCACAGCGGCGCAATGTTGCAAGGTCACCCTTGTATGACCACGACGCCCGGTGTAGATATGTCTACCGGTTCGCTGGGTCAAGGTGTTTCCACGGCCGTGGGTATGGCACTCGGTGCCCGTATTTCCAATAAAGATTTCCGCGCCTATGCCATTCTTGGCGACGGTGAGATTCAAGAGGGGCAAGTGTGGGAGGCCGCGATGTTTGCCGCTCACAAGAAGTTGTCCAACCTGTGTGTGATCGTGGATAACAACAACCTCCAGATCGACGGTACGATGGAGGAGGTAAACTCTCCGTACCCGATTCCCGAGAAGTTTGCAGCGTTCGGTTTCAATGTGGTGGAGATCGACGGTCACGACTTTGACCAGATCGAAAACGCATTTGCCGCCGCCCGTGCTTGCACGGACAAGCCCACCGCTATTGTTGTGAAAACGGTGAAAGGCAAGGGTGTTTCCTTTATGGAAAACCAAGTCGGTTGGCACGGCAAAGGTCCCAACGCAGAGGAATACGAACAGGCGATGCAGGAACTGCGCGCCGCTCTCGCTGAGATCGAGGAGGGTTAACGATGGCAGATGTAATCAAAAAGGCAACTCGTGACGGCTACGGCGATGGGTTGCTGGAACTGGTAAATGACCCCAATGTGATCGTGCTGGACGCCGACTTGGCGGCAGCAACTAAAACCGGTGTGTTTAAAAAAGCGTGTCCCGAACGCTTCTTCGATTGCGGTATTGCCGAGTGTAATATGATGAGCATTGCGGCAGGTCTGGCAACGACGGGCAAGACCGTGTTTGCTTCTTCGTTTGCGATGTTCGCGGCAGGCCGCGCATTTGAGCAGGTGCGCAACTCCATTGGGTATCCGCACTTGAATGTCAAGATCGGTGCTACCCACGGCGGTATTTCGGTGGGCGAAGACGGTGCAACGCACCAATGCAATGAAGATATTGCGTTGATGCGCACCATTCCGGGTATGACGGTGATCAACCCCGCCGACGCGGTGGAAGCGAAACTCGCTGTTGTGGCGGCTTCTAAAATGGACGGCCCCGTGTATCTGCGTTTCGGTCGCTTGGCGGTGCCGGTCATCTTTGGCGACGATTATACGTTTGAGATCGGCAAGAGTGTGCGCTTGACCGAAGGTAACGATGTTGCCATTATTGCTACCGGCTTGATGGTCAACGAAGCGCTTATCGCCGCAGAGCAGTTGAAAGCGGATGGCGTTGCCGCCCGCGTTATCAATATGGCAACCATCAAGCCCATCGATCGCGAAGCGATCATCGCCGCGGCAAACGAGACGGGCGCGATCGTTACCGCCGAAGAGCATTCGATCATCGGCGGTCTCGGCAGTGCGGTAGCGGATGTTGTGTGCGAAACGGTACCGGTACCGGTACTCCGCGTGGGCGTGGAAGACACGTTCGGCAAATCCGGTCCGGCGTTGGAATTGTTGCCGCAGTTTGGTCTGTGTGCCGACAATATTGTGGCGAAAGCACGCGAAGCGATTGCACGTAAATAAGGAGACGGTAGTATGAAAACCTCGGCGCCGAAACAACATCGATATTCGAAAAAAGTGCGGGCGTGGACCATCGCAGGATCGTCAGTTATGGCGGTACTGGGTGCATTGTGCCTCACGGTTGCCATTTTGCTGACCACCGTACTGGGCCAGATCAACTTCCAAGACGATGATGATATCTATGATCCCAACGTCGATATCGATTTGGGCGACCAAGATACCGACATTCAGGGCGAAGAGATCGATCCCAATGCAGCGGACAGCTCTTCCGAAGTGCTCAAACTGCCGTTGCGCGGTAATGAAAAGGGCGTGCGCAATATTTTGTTGCTGGGTATCGACGGTAAAAGCTACAGCGGTCGTTCTGACACCACAATGATCTTGTCTATTAACGATAATACCAAGACCATCAAGTTGGTATCGTTGCTTCGTGATACGTGGGTCACCATCCCCGGCCGTGACAAAGACGGTGACGGCAAAGATGATATCGGCAAGTTGAACTCCGCCTACGCTTATGGCAAGCATACATTGCAGAATAAAATGATCATTCAGAATTTCCGTTTGGATATCGATGATTATATCGGCGTTAACTTTTCCAGTTTGCCTAAAGTAATTGATGCGGTCGGCGGCTTGGATATCAAGCTGACGGCAAAGGAAATGACGCAGATCCCTGCCAACGATTGTAAGATCGCTATTCCCTATCCGGGAAAAGACTGTGAAGGAGTCAACGGATTCTCCTCGCTCAAGGGCGAACCCGGTGTGCATCACCTAAGCGGCTTCCAAGCGATGGAGTATGCTCGTATCCGCAAGATCGACAGCGACTTTAAGCGCACCCAACGTCAGCGTCAAGTGGTGTCGTTGATCATTGCTAAGGCGAAGAAGATGAGCTATACCCAATTGGTGTCGGTGATGTATGCGGCGCTGGATTGTGTCGATACCAATATGTCCTCCGACGAATTTTTGGGCTTTGCCGCTTCGGCGATGAAGTATATGGGGTATACCGTGGAAATGAATTATTCTGTCCCGCAAGCGGGCGAGTATAAGGGTGCTACCATTAAGGGTGGCTCCGGCTTGATGCTTACCACTCCCAAAGAAACGGTACAAAAACTGCATAATTATCTGTACGGATAATTACATTATAAGATTAGGAAGGTTTGTGAGTTGAGGCATCCTCCTTACAGAGGATGCCTCAACTGTATTTACAGTACATATAACACGGTATTTTTAGATAGGGTGATCGTTATGCGTCCTTTGAAACAAAGAGTTTGTATTACGTTGGATGAAGATATTGTCGAAAAGTTGAAAGACTTGTCCGAAGAGTGCGACCGTTCATTATCTCAGTACATCAACTTGGTGCTGAAAACCCATTTGAAGCGGTTGGAAGAGAAAACGGAAAAGGATAAGAAATAAGAAGCCTTCTTCGGAAGGCTTCTTATTTTTTGCTTGCCCGATTACGGTTGCGATTTTTGTAAAAAACCAACTAAAACCCAAAATAATTCAACAAAAACAAAGAAAAACAAGAAAAAAGGTGTTGACTTCCACAGCTTTATGTGCTATGATACAAACAGAGAATTAGGAAAAACAAAGAAAATCCAAATAAATCGCAAAAGGAGTTAGGTAGTATGGTAAACGAGTACGAGATCAAAAAAGAAATTTGCGAAATCGGTCGCCGCATCTACAACAAAGGTATGGTCGCCGCTAACGATGGCAACATTTCTGTTAAGTTGAACGACAACGAGTTCCTTTGCACTCCCACGGGTGTCAGCAAGGGCTTTATGACCCCGGAGTTCATTTGCAAAGTAGACCGTGACGGCAAGGTGCTGCAAGCCAACCCCGGCTTCAAGCCCTCTTCCGAAATCAAGATGCATATGCGTGTGTACAAAGAGCGCCCCGATGTTAAGTCGGTCGTGCACGCTCATCCGATGTATGCGACGGGCTTTGCGATTGCCGGCATCCCGCTGAGCCAGCCCATTATGCCCGAAGCGGTTTTGGGTCTGGGTTGCGTGCCGATCGCTGAGTATGGCACTCCCTCCACCGAAGAGATTCCGGACGCCGTTTCCAAGTACTTGCAGTACTTCGATGCCGTGTTGCTGGAGAACCACGGTGCTTTGACGTATGCTGACACGCTGCTCGGCGCTTACCACAAGATGGAATCGGTTGAGTTCTATGCGCAGTTGCTGTTCATCTCCAAGCAGATCGGCGGCCCGCAGGAATTGTCCGACGAGCAGGTCAAGCGTTTGTATTCGATGCGTAGTCAGTACGGCCTGAAGGGTAAACATCCGGCGGATATGTGCATCAATGCTAAAGCCGGTAAGCCCAGCTGCCACGGTTGCAGAACCAACACCTGTGAGAGCGTGTGCGCTTCCTCCGCTGCTGCCGGCGATGATACCATTGCCGAGATCACGCGCTTGGTGCTGGAAAAGCTCGGCAAGTAATTAGGTGAACGATATGGACGAAAAGACATTGCACAGCATTGCAGATGTCGTCGTCCGTCGGGTGACGGGGAAGTTAACGTTGGAAGACGCACGTCGGTTGTCTGCCGCTGTACGGGCGGAGGCCGCACGCATCGGTGTCAACGCCGTGGTTGCGATCTCGGATCGCGCGGGTCGTCCCATCCTCGTCGAATGTATGGATGACGCTTACATTGCCAGTTATGACATCGCCCTCAACAAGGCGTACACCGTAACGGCACTGAAGATGTCCACCTCGCAGCTCAAGCCCTTGGCTCAGCCGGGGAATCCGTTGTACGGCATCCAATTTACCAACCAAGGCCAGATCGTGATCTTCGGCGGCGGCGAGCCGTTGCGTATCGGGGATACGATCGTCGGCGGTCTGGGTGTCAGCGGCGGAAGCGAGGAACAGGATACAGCTCTTGCTGAGTTCGGCAAGCAGATTTTTGAACAGAGCGGAGGCACAGTATAATGGATATTAGCTCCCAGAACATTGAGGAGATCGTCCGCCAGGTCCTGGAAGGGATGAAGAGCCCGTCCGGTGCGGCGCCGAAAGCGGTTTCCGGTGATGTTCCCAAGACGGCACGCGTTGCGATGCTGACAGGCTTGGAAAAGTTTGAACTGAAAGAATATCCGATGCCCACCGTGGGTGACGATGATATTCTGGTGAAAGTGGAAGGTTGCGGCGTTTGCGGCACCGATGCGCACGAGTTCAAGCGTGATCCGTTTGGTCTGATTCCCGTAGCACTCGGCCACGAGGGTACGGGCGAGATCGTCAAGATGGGTAAGAACGTCAAGAAAGACAGCGCAGGCAAACCGCTTGCGGTGGGTGACAAGGTTGTTACCTGTATGATCTTCAAAGATAACCCCGATATCACGATGTATGATATGAACAAACAGAACGTCGGCGGCGCCGATGTGTACGGTTTGTTGCCGGATGACGATGTACATATGAACGGCTGGTTCGGCGATTATATTTTGGTCCGCGGCGGTTCCACCGTGTTTAACGTCAGTGATCTGGATCTGGATTCCCGCATTTTGATCGAGCCTTGCGCCGTGCTGATCCACGCCGTAGAGCGTGCGAAGACCACCGGTATTTTGCGGTTCAACAGCCGCGTGGTGGTGCAAGGTTGCGGCCCGATCGGTCTGATTTGTATCGCAGTGCTCCGCACGATGGGTATTGAAAACATCGTCGCGGTGGACGGCGAAGAGACACGCCTCAACTTCGCCAAAGAGATGGGTGCCACTTGCTCGGTCAACTTCAAAGACCACAAGGGCATTGAGGCACTCGCGGGTGCGGTGGAGAACGCGTTCGGCGGTCATTTGGCTGATTTTGCGTTCCAGTGCACGGGTTCTCCCGTGGCGCACAGCAACATCTACAAGTTCATCCGCAGCGGCGGCGGCTTGTGCGAGCTGGGCTTCTTTATCAACGGCGGCGACGCCACCATCAACCCGCACTTTGATATTTGTTCCAAAGAGATCACCACGGTGGGCTCGTGGGTATACACCCTGCGCGATTACGCCACCACGTTTGATTTCTTGAAGAGAGCGAAGGGCATCGGCTTGCCGATCGAGAAGCTGATCACCCACAAGTATCCGTTGGAACAAATCAATGAAGCAATGGCAACTAACTTGAAGATGGAAGGTCTTAAGATCGCCATCGTCAATCGATGAGGTGAGCGAGTATGGGTAACGCTACCGGTATCGTAGAGGTTTTCGGTTTGGTCGCTGCGTTTTGCGCGTGTGACGCAGGTTGCAAAGCGGCGGATGTCACTGTAGAACCTTTTGATAAAAACAAGCCGGCAAACGCTGATTCCATGCCGGTACCGCTGATCGTGGCAGTCAAATTCCGCGGAACGGTTACCAATGTGGAAGCGGCGGTCGCGGCAGCCGTGGCTGAGGCAGAACGTGTGACGGGTGTTGTCTCCACACACATTTTGACCAGCACCGAGCCGGACACCGAGCCGATGCTCAAAATTAACGCGTTTGACAAGAATTGATGATAAATCGGGAGGATGAATAGTATGTCTAAAGAAGCTCTTGGTATGGTTGAAACCCGCGGCTTGGTTGCTGCGATCGAAGCCGCCGATGCAATGGTGAAAGCGGCGGAAGTTGCGTTGATCGGTACTGAAAAGATCGGTTCCGGTTTGGTGTCCGTGATGGTTCGTGGCGACGTCGGTGCTGTCAAAGCCGCTGTCGAAGCCGGTTCTTCGTCTGCTTCTAAACTTGGCGAATTGGTGGCCGTGCACGTGATTCCGCGTCCCCACGGTGATGTGGAAAAGATCCTGCCGAAGCTGTAATTAAACTCAAGGAGAGTCCGTTATGAAAGCATTGGGTCTGATAGAGGTTTCCGGCGTTACTGCCGGAATCGACTGTCTGGATATTATGTGCAAATCCGCCAATGTGGAATTGGTCACATGGGAGCGCAAGCTGGGCGGCCGTTTGGTCACCGTGATTGTGGAGGGTGATGTTTCGGCGGTATCCGCCGCAGTGGAGAATGCGTGTGCCGGCGCTATCAAAAAGCCGGTCGCGTGTGCCGTCATTGCCCGCCCGCACGATGAAACGTGCCGTCTGGTCAATCTCAGCGCTTCCCGCATCAAGCCGAAAGGGGAATGATCGCGATGGCAGAACAAACTAAGACCCCCGCGGCGGAAGCCGCTGCAACTGTAGAAAGTCCGAAACCGGTAAAGGAGGTAAAGAAAATGGCACTGGAAGCATTGGGTATGGTTGAAACCAGAGGTTTGGTTGCCGCAATCGAGGCAGCCGATGCGATGGTGAAGGCCGCTAACGTTACCCTCATCGGCACCGAGAAGATCGGCTCCGGTTTGGTGAGCGTTATGGTCCGTGGCGATGTCGGCGCTGTGAAAGCAGCTGTCGAGGCCGGTTCCAGCTCGGCATCCAAGCTGGGCGAGCTCGTCGCTACTCACGTTATCCCGCGTCCGCACTCGGATGTGGAGAAGATCCTGCCGGTTCTGAAATAAGGTTCCAAGCGAAAGCATTTATTTAAGGAGGTCACCGTAATGGCACTGGAAGCATTAGGTATGGTTGAGACCAGAGGTTTGGTCGCTGCGATCGAGGCTGCTGACTCTATGGTCAAAGCTGCGAACGTAGAACTCATCGGCACCGAGAAGATCGGTTCCGGTTTGGTGTCCGTGATGGTCCGCGGCGACGTCGGCGCTGTAAAAGCTGCTGTCGAAGCCGGCGCTTCTTCGGCATCCAAGCTGGGCGAACTCGTTGCCACGCATGTCATCCCGCGTCCGCACACGGATGTGGAGAAGATCCTGCCCTCGCTGAAGTAATCCGAAACCGGATACCACGGCTGACGGGCGCATGCCCGTCAGCCTGATCCGGACGGGTGAAATCTTGAAAGGGGAAACAGACGTATGATCGTCGGTAAAGTAGTGGGCAGTATCGTGTCCACGCGCAAAAACGAAAACCTGATTGGTAGCAAATTTATGGTGGTGGAGCCGCTCTCCGAACTGGGCGATCCCACTCAAAAGATCGTCACGATCGACAATGTCGGCGCCGGTATCGGTGAAATCGTGCTGGTGGCTACCGGCAGCGCCGCGCGCATTGGTTGCTGTATGTCGGATTCGCCGGTGGATGCGGCCATTGTCGGTATCGTAGACAGCGGCATCGGTCTTGCCGGGGTGATGGACCATGACCCTCGATAATTTGAAATCTGTCCTGCGGGACGGTGGTGTGGTCGGCGCCGGTGGCGCGGGATTCCCTTCCTACGCCAAACTGGATAACCGTGCCGATACCATTATCCTGAACTGTGCGGAATGTGAACCGCTGCTTAAACTTCACCGTCAGGTGTTGGAGCGGTATGCGGAAGACATTCTTGCTACGTTGGACTTACTTGCGAAATCTGTAGGTGCGCAATCGGTGATTGTGGCAGTCAAGCGTTCGTACAAACGCACGATCGAAGCAGTCACACCGTTGCTCGACACCTTTCATAATATGACGTTGTGTGAACTCCCGGATATGTATCCCGCCGGTGATGAGGTAGTTCTCATTTACGAAGCCACCGGCCGCGTGGTTGCACCGGGTGCGTTGCCTGTTTCGGTCGGCGTGACGGTATTTAATGTGGAAACGGTATATAACATTTCCCGTATACTCGCCGACAAGGCGGTAACGCACAAGTTTGTGACAATTGCAGGCGAAGTGGCGAATCCGATCACGTTGCTTGCGCCGATCGGTACACCCATCAGCGATCTGATTGCACGGGCGGGTGGCGTTACTACGGCTGATCCCGCGTATGTGTTCGGCGGTCCAATGATGGGCCGTTTGGGTTCGCTGTTGGAACCGGTCACCAAAACCACCAACGCTGTGTTGGTGTTGCCGAAGTCACATACCATCGTACAAAAGAAACTAACCAAGCCGTTCATTGATATGAAACGCGCGATGGCGGCGTGTTGCCAGTGCAGTTATTGTACCGATTTGTGTCCGCGTCATCTGTTGGGCCATCCCATTGAACCCAGCAAATTTATGCTGGTGGCTTCCAATGGTGTGACCAACGACGCCAACCCGTATGTAAACTCGGTATTTTGCACGGGTTGCGGGTTGTGTGAGATGTATGCGTGTATGCAAGGGTTGTCGCCGCGTATGCTGCTCACCGCATGCAAAAACGGGTTGCGTGGGCACGGCGTTCGCCCGCCCGCGGATGCGACGTTGTCGCCCATCGGTAACGAACGAACTTATCGTCGTGTGCCGATGCGCCGTTTGATGACACGTTTGGGATTGAATACCTACAACAAGCCGGCACCGCTTTCGGATGAAGTGATCATCCCGTCGCAATTGCGGTTGTTGTTATCGCAACATATTGGCGCACCGTCTCAGCCGATCGTGAAGGTCGGTGATACGGTGAGCGTCGGTCAAATGATCGCCGCCCCCGCGCCGGGCGCTTTGGGTGTAGCGTTGCACGCACCGCTTGCCGGTGTGGTACGCGCGGTCACCGAGCGTATGATTACCATTGATGTAAAGGAGGGGTAACCTATGAATAAAGCCATTGGCATGGTTGAGTACAAAACCGTTTCATCCGGTATGCGTGCCGCGGACCGTATGGTCAAAACCGCCGAGGTGGATATTCTGGAAGCCAGTACGGTCTGCCCCGGTAAATATTTAGTGCTGATCAGCGGCGAGTTGAGTGCGGTACGCGCGGCAGTGGATGCGGCGCAAGTGCACGATCCCGAACCGGTGATCGACAGTTTTGTGTTGGGTGCTCCTCACGAGTCTATCTTTACCGCTCTGTACGGAACAGCGGAAATCGACAATCCCGAAGCACTGGGTGTTTTGGAGACGTTTTCCTCTTCCGCCGCCATTGTGGCAGCAGATATCGCCGCGAAAACCGCTTTTGTTCAGTTGATCGAATTGCGGTTGGCGCGCGGTATGTGCGGCAAATCGTACTTGCTGCTGACGGGCGGTATCGCCGCCGTACAAGCGGCAATCGAGCGCGCACAAGCCGGTGCGGGCGAAAACGGAATGTTCTTAGACAGTGCGGTAATTCCGCATCCGGACGAAAAGACTTGGAAGAGCATTTTGTAATTTTGCAATTGCTCAATATGGATAAAAGGAGGCCGTCCTATGCTTGCCATTGAACGGCGCAACACCATCCTTGCACGGCTGACACTGGAAGGCAAAGTCATCGTTGCCGATCTCGCTCGGGAGTTTGATGTGACGGAGGAGACCATCCGCCGCGACCTCGAAAAGCTCGACCGAGAAGGGCTTGCCAAAAAAACATACGGCGGTGCCGTAGCTAGCCAGAACGGCAATGCCGATCTACCTTACAGTGTGCGCAAACGTTCCAATGTGGAACGCAAACAACACATTGCCGAACAGATCAGTGAACTGATACACGACGGCGATTATATTATGCTGGATGCCAGTTCCACCGCAATCTTTGTTGCGAAGTATATCAAAAACCGTAAAAATATTACGTTGATCACCAATTCGGTGGAAATTTTGTTGGAACTTGCCGATAAAGAGGGTTGGAATATCCTTTCCACCGGCGGTGCTCTGCGTGAAGGGGCACTTTCACTGGTAGGGGCTTCGGCTGAAAAGATGGTTCGCGGTTTCCACGTGGACCTCGCGGTGTGTTCATGCAAGGGCATCGATATGAATATGGGAATTACCGATTCCAACGAACGCGATTCCGAGATCAAGCAGGCGATCTTCGCCGCGGCTGATCGTAAGATCTTGGCGGTGGACGGTACCAAGTTCGATAAAATTTCCTTCGTTCGGGTGTGTGATATCGGTGAAGTCGACATCGTCGTTACCGATGAACAGCCGCCGGAACGGTGGGTGGAATATTTAAAAGAGAAACAAGTGGATCTTATCTATAAGAAGGAGTGACCGAAATGGCAGCGACTATTTCTGAATCTGAAATCCGACAGGTAGTAAGTCGTGTATTGGATCGTATCCAATCCGCACCCGCCGCATCGTGGGATTCCACACAGTATAACGGCAGAAAACTCATCGGTATCTTTGACGATATGAACGAGGCGATCCGCGCCGCGGAAAACGGCTATCGTGCCGTGCGTGCGATGACCGTGGAACAGCGTGAGAAGTTGATCACGGAGATTCGTCGCTTGACCCGTCAAGAGGCCGCTGTAATGGCGAAACTCGGTGTGGAAGAGACCGGTATGGGCCGTGTGGATCACAAGGAAGCGAAGCATCTGTTGGTGGCAGACAAAACGCCCGGTACCGAAGATATCGTGTCGCAGGCACGCACCGGTGACAACGGTTTGACGCTGGTGGAAATGGCACCGTTTGGTGTGGTAGGCGCAATCACGCCCAGCACCAACCCGTCCGAGACGGTTATCTGCAACAGCATCGGTATGATTGCGGCAGGTAACGGTGTGGTGTTTAACCCCCATCCCAACGCGATCGCGACTTCCAACTATGCCGTTGACTTGGTCAACCGCGCTTGCAAAGCGGCGGGCGGCCCCGACATTTTGGTTTGCTCCATGGCGAAACCCACGATGGAATCGGCGGCGATCATGCAGTCGCATCCCTCCATTCGTTTGTTGGTATGTACCGGCGGCCCCGGCGTGGTACGCGCTGTGTTGTCCTCGGGTAAGAAAGCGATCGGCGCTGGCGCAGGTAACCCCCCGGTTATCGTTGATGACACCGCCGATATTCAGAAAGCGGGTAAGGACATCATCGACGGTTGCACGTTCGATAACAACCTGCCCTGCATTGCTGAAAAAGAAGTGTTTGCGTTCCGCAACATTGCTGATGAACTGATCTCGGTGATGCAAAAGAACGGTGCCTATTTGATCAACGCGCAACAAGCCGATCAGCTCAACAAGATCGTGTTGGTGGAGAAGACCGATAAGAACGGCAAGACCAAGAAGATCGTCAACCGCGATTGCGTCGGCCGTGATGCGGATGTGTTGCTTGCGAAGATCGGTATTACGGTCAGCAAAGATATCCGTTGCATCATCTGCGAGACTCCGTTTGAGCACGATTTTGTGCAACACGAATTGATGATGCCTATTCTGCCCATCGTGCGTGTGGATAACATCGATCAAGCTATCGAGTTGGCGGTCAAAGCCGAGCACGGTTGCCGTCACACGGCGCATATGCACTCCAAGAATATCGATCACCTGTCTCGCTTTGCGCGTGCGGTGGAGACCACCATCTTCGTTAAGAATGCCCCGTCCTATGCCGGTATCGGCTTCGGCGGCGAAGGCCACGCAACCTTCACGATTGCCGGCCCGACGGGTGAGGGTATCACCTCGGCACGCAGCTTCACGCGTCAGCGCCGCTGCGTAATGGCGGACAGTTTCCGCATTATTTAAGCGACTCGAAGGAGGCTTTACAATGGGCTTTGATGAAAAAATGGTGCAGGAGATCATCCAACGCGTGATATCGCAGGTCGGCGGTGCCGTCGTGGATGATTCTACCGTGCCCGTGGGTGTATCTAATCGTCATATCCATCTTTCCACGGCGGATGTTGAGACGCTGTTCGGAAAGGGCTACGAGTTGACTCCTTTGAAAGATCTGTCCCAACCGGGTCAGTATGCTTGCAAAGAGACGCTTACCTTGATCGGTCCGTCATTGCGTCCGATCGAAAATGTGCGTGTGCTTGGCCCCGTGCGTAAAGCATCGCAGGTCGAGATCTCGCGTACCGATTCGTTTGTATTGAAAGTGAAACCCCCGGTGCGCGAATCCGGTGACATTGCCGGTTCCGCCCCCGTTACGATCGTGGGTCCTAAGGGCGTCGTTACACTCAAGGAGGGCTGCATCATTGCCAACCGCCACATTCATATGAGCGAGGAAGAGGGCAAAGCGTTCGGCCTTAAAGATGGCGACTATGTGACCGTCGAAGCCAACGGTGAGCGTCGCACCACGTTCTATGACGTGCAGGTGCGTGTGAACAAAGCGTTCCGTTTGGAAATGCACATCGATACCGACGATGCGAATGCCGCAGGGATCGGCAACGGCGCCAAGGTCAAAGTTATCAAATAAATAGCAAAGGACCGCGTAAGCCGTATGGCTTACGGGGTCCCTTTTTTATTTATTACAAGCCGATCGCAACAGCGGCTTGCCATTTGGCAGATTCCGCAAGCGCGTAGAGTTCGCCGTACTCGTTTACCGAGTGAATCGAACCACCGGCGGTGCCGAAGTTATCAATGCACGGAATGCCTGCGAGCGTCGCGTACGCGGCATCGGAACCGCCGAGAGAAGAGGTCGCTTCCACTTGGGGCAAACCACTCTTCTTAAAGATTTCGTTGACGCGGCCTACCAATTTGGCATTTACCTCGCGCCACGGCATCGAAGGACGCGTGCTGACGAGTTCCAGTGTTGCGGTGCAGCCGTCGGTCTCGTTGGTATTTACAACCTCTTGTACTGTCTGCACGGCAGTCTCGTACGCCTTTTCATCGGGGTAGCGGATATCCACCGTAAACGAACATTTAGCGGCCACGGTGTTGGCGACGGTGCCACCGTGGATAACACCGCAGTTGCATGTGATGCCCTTGGGATCTTTCATCATTTCCAACTTGAGAATTTTTTTCGCAGCTTCCGTAATCGCATTGGCACCGGCATAACATGCCGAAGAGTGAGCCGCTTTACCATGTACGGTGATTTGATAGCGTAAAATACCTTTGCGTTCGAGAACCACCTTTTTGCCGCTTAAAACAGCTTCCGTGTTGAGGAATGCAACAGAATCTTTGGCCTTTTCGCACATAAACTCCACCGTGCGTTTTCCGCTGGTCTTACTTCCCGTTTCCTCGTCGGTTTGAATGATGAGTTGCACCGGTCGCGCGGTAAAGCCGCACCGTGCGAGGGCGTCCATCGCCAAAAACGATGCGACTACGCCTCCTTTGCAATCCGTCACACCGGGACCGTAGATGCGAGTCTCGTCACGGCGCACGGCGGGAGTTCCGAACAAACCGATCGGGTGCACCGTATCAATATGTCCCGAAAGTGTTACCGGCTTTGCTTCCGCTTCGGGATTGAGCGTGATGCAGATGGGGTTACCCGCATTTTCCAGCGGCAACACTTCTACCTGCCAACCGCGGCTTTCCGCCATACGGATGAAGTAGTCACCAACCGCATCCACCGCTTCTTTGCAAGCCGTGGGGCTTTCCAAATTGCAAACGTCTTCCCAAACGTTCAAATAAGTATCATTCAGTTCGTCGATGGTATCAAAAACTTGTTGATATAACATAACAAAACCACCTTTTCATCGAATACCTTGATTATATCATTTGGCTATGATATAATCAAATACAGATAGTCCGATAAAAGATATAACAAAAAGGTGATAAGTATGTTGGATACAACCGCGCGATACGTTTACGAGGTATACCGATGGAAAAGTGTGTCGTTGGCGGCACGTGAATTGTTTATTTCGCAACCGGCGCTCAGTGCGGCGATCAAACGTGCCGAACGTGAATGGGGTGCCCCCATATTTAATCGCAAAACGCTGCCGCTTTCCCTGACACCCGCGGGGAAGGTGTATATTGAAGCGATCGAGCAGATGTTGCGTATTGAGAAACAGGCAGCCACGCGCGTAAAAAATACAACAGAAATCAAGGGTGGCACGTTGTGTATCGGCACTGCTACCCACCTGTCATACTATGTTATTCCTACGATACTCAAAGATTTTCACGCACAGTATCCGCAGGTGGATATTCGCTTGGAACTGACGTCTACCAACAACCTATATCGGTTATTGGAAAAGGAATCGGTAGACCTTATTTTCACAACCACGGATATCGTGCCCGATGAGTATACCGCCGTACCGCTGTTTGAGGAACGTATGGTAGTTGCTGTGCCGCATATGTTGCCGGAATGCGAATCGCTGAAGCCGTATGCTGTCACGTACGATGAAATGATTAGAGGTACGTATGAGCCAACACGCGAGTTGGAGGATATGACACTGCTTAAAGGAGTGGAGTTTATTTACAATCCCCCCAACACGGGCATTCACAAAAAAAGTCGCATGTTGTTCGGACAAGCCGATTTTTCCCCGTACGTTATGTCCAACTCGGGTAGCCACCAGTTGAATTACAATTTAATGAAAGCCGGTTTTGGTGCGCTGCTTACCACCGATGCCAATCTCGCTACGATGACACCCAATGCCGAGTGCGACTACATTATCCTCGGCGGCGCACAGGCGAAGCAAGATTTCGGGATTGTATCTGGTAAGGAACAATCCTCGGTGATTGCCGATGCCTTTATTACCGCGGCGGTTGCCCGTTTTGAAAATGCCACCCCTCTGCAATGTTTACAGAATATATAAAGCCACACCGACTTCAAAAAGTTTAAAAAAGGTCTTGACAAAATTTTGGTAAACCTGTATAATACTACTCAGTTAGCGGTCGCTAACTGGTGGATAAAACCGTACACGGATGTATGATGAGTGGTGGTAGTGATGACTTTAAACGAGGCTCAAGAAGGTGTGGAATATATTATTCAACACATTGAGACGGATGACGAGGAATTGGATGCGTTCCTGTTTTCTCTGGGATGTTATAGTGGGGAACCCATCACCGTGGTCTCTCGTTTAAAAGGCACTTGTGTGGTTTCCATTAAGGATGGTCGGTATAGTATCGACAATCAGTTGGCGGAAGCAATTGTTGTTTAAACGGCCGCAAAGCGTCGGCCGCTTGTTTTTCACCAGCGGTTAGCATATGCTAACTGCGATTTTATCGGTTAATTATGTCACATAGAAGTGTGAGGAGGATACATAAATGAGAATTGCATTGGCAGGCAACCCCAATTCCGGAAAGACGACGATGTATAACGCTCTAACCGGACGCAACGAAAAAGTCGGCAACTGGGCGGGTGTTACCGTCGAGAAAAAAGAGCACTCGATCAAAAAGGCGTATTGTGCGGGCACAGAACCGTTGATCGCGGTGGATCTCCCCGGCGCGTATTCGATGTCGCCTTTCACCAGCGAAGAGAGCATTACCAGTGCGTATGTACGGCAGGAAAACCCCGATGTGATCATCAACATCGTAGACGCTACCAACTTAAGCCGCAGTTTATTCTTTACTACGCAGTTGCTGGAATTGGGTATACCGGTTGTCGTGGCACTGAATAAAAGTGATATCAACAAAAAGAAAGAAACAACCATCAATACGGCGTTGTTATCCGCGAAACTCGGGTGTCCGGTGGTGAACACGATTTCGACTGCCACGGAGGGTCTAAAGGCGGCAGTGGAAGCCGCGGTAGCCCACCAAAACAGCGTGCAAAAAGCGCCGTATGTGCAGGGTGAGGTTGATCTAAATGATAAAGCGGCAGTTGTGGCGGCTGACCGCAAGCGATTCGAGTTTGTCAATGCCATTGTAAAAGAAGTTGAGACCCGTAAAGTATTTACCAAAGATAAAAACGTCGGTGACAAGATCGATGCGATCCTTACCAACAAATGGTTGGGTATTCCGATCTTTGCGGTAGTGATGTTCTTGGTGTTCCAGATTTCGCAAGTCTGGGTCGGACAACCGATCGCCGACATCCTGGTCGCTTGGCTTGAAGTGTTTCAAGGATGGGTCGGCGGATTGCTCGCAAACGCCAATCCGTTGTTGTCGGCATTGTTGGTCGACGGTGTGATCGGTGGCGTGATTGCCGTTATCGGCTTTTTGCCGCTAGTGATGGTGATGTATTTCCTCATCGCCATTTTGGAAGACTGCGGATATATGGCCCGCGTCGCGGTCGTTTTGGATCCCATTTTCAAGCGGGTCGGTCTTTCCGGCAAATCCGTCATTCCGTTCGTTATTACGATTGGTTGTGCAGTCCCGGGTGTGATGGCAAGCCGTACCATCCGCAACGAGCGTGAGCGCCGCGCAACGGCGATGCTGGCCCCGTTTATGCCGTGCGGCGCCAAGATCCCTGTCATTTCTCTGTTTGCCGGCGCGTTTTTCAACAATGCGGGTTGGGTCAGTACGACCATGTATCTCTCCGGCATTGTGCTGATCTTCCTCGGTGCGTTGCTGGTCAATAAAATCGCAGGCCATAAGACGAGAAAATCCTTCTTCATTATCGAATTGCCTGAGTACAAAGCACCGTCGCTTTGGCGCGCATTTCAATCGATGTGCAGTCGCGGATGGGCATACATCGTCAAAGCCGCTACGATCATCCTGCTTTGCAACACAGCAGTACAAATTATGCAATCGTTCGACTGGAGATTTCAAGTTGCAGAAACGTCGGACGCTTCCATCTTGGCTTCCATTGCCGGACCGTTTGCCTATCTGCTCGTTCCCATTGTGGGCGTGTTGAGCTGGGAACTGGCGGCAGCGGCCGTTACCGGTTTTATTGCCAAAGAAAATGTCGTCGGCACACTGGCGGTTTGCTTCGTCGGTCTTGAAAATCTCATCAATACTGAAGAATTGGCGCTTATGGAGGGCGCCGGTGCCGAGGTTGCCGGCGTGATGGCGATTACTAAAGTTGCGGCACTGGCTTATCTGATGTTTAATCTGTACACTCCGCCTTGCTTTGCCGCCATCGGTGCGATGAACGCGGAAATGAAGAGTGCGAAGTGGCTTTGGGGTGGTATCGGTCTTCAACTTAGTGTCGGTTACACGGTTGCCTATTTGGTGTACACGATTGGTACGCTGGCAACGGATGCCGCCGCTTTGAATGTCGGCGCGGCTATTGCCGGCGGTGCAGCGGTGGCGGTTATGGCGCTTATCATTGTGATGTTGATTTGTAACACGGATAAAAAACTGCGTGCGGAATATGCATTAAAAGGCGCAGCAAAACAATCGAAAGACTATGTGGCGAAATAACGTATGGAAAATGTAATCATTGTTGTAATCGTGGCGGCGATCGTCGCGGGCATCGTGTACTATCTCTATAAAGCAAAAAAACGCGGTGAGACGTGCATTGGCTGTCCTCACGCCAAGGAATGCCACGGCAAATGCAACACAAAAAATGAAGAAAAATTTGAAAAATAACGCAAAAAAGCCCTGCCGAATTCGGCAGGGCTTTTTAAGTACGATCTTACGCGTTAGCCTTTTTGACGAGGGCGGACTTTTTCCGAGCAGCAGTGTTCTTATGCAGGAGTCCCTTCGCAACGGCCTGATCGATCTTCTTGACAGCGGCCTTGACAGCGGTGTCTTTATCAGCAGCGCCGGCTTCGATCGCGGCATTGGCTTTCTTGATCTCGGTCTTGAGATCGGAACGATTTGCCTTGTTGCGAGCCGTCTTCACAGCGATCACGTTGACGCGCTTTTTGGCGGATTTAATGTTGGGCATGGTCACACCTCCTCGAAAAAAGACTTTACCTTTAAATCACGCATTGGTTATCATACCACGAACATTTCAAAAAATCAATACTTTTTTTCGAATATCCGTAATTTTTCTGATACACACTACTTTCGAGGTGGAATGAGCGTGCAATATCGTACCGATTTGGCAATGGAAGCCGCAGAAAAAGAGAGCGATGCCTATCGCGCCGCGCAGGAATGGGAAGACGGCGGCGTGAAATTATTTCGTTTAACGGTGAATGAGACCGATGCCGCGAAATGGGGAAAACCGGCGGGTGTGTACTTGACGGCAACCGTCCCGCCGCTGACCGATAATGAAAACGAATTGGAAGAGATGGCGCGCGTCATCGGCAAGGAGTTAGGGCGGTTGTTACCGCCGGACGGCACCGTATTGGTTGTGGGTTTGGGCAACGAAGCAATCACCCCCGATGCGCTGGGACCGCATACTGTGGCACAAGTGTTGGCAACGCGCCACATTCCCGAAGAATTGGCGCGCAGTGTGGGACTGGACGATCTACGTCCCTGCGCGGTAATGATTCCCGGTGTGTTGGGCAATACCGGCGTGGAAAGCGGTGAGATGGTGGCCGGCGTTTGCCGCACCGTGCAACCCGCCGCCGTGATCGCCGTGGATGCACTGGCGGCACGAAGTCTGTCGCGGCTTGGCTGTACGGTGCAGTTGTCCGATACCGGTATTGCACCGGGCTCGGGTGTGGGAAATGACCGCCGCGCGCTGTGCCGCGAAACGTTAGGCGTGCCTGTTATCGGTGTAGGCGTCCCCACCGTGGTGGATGCGGAAACGGTAGCCAAAGATCTCACGGGCGAGAGGCACGATACCACCGTTTCGCCCCGCGGTACCGCGATGATGGTGACCCCGCGCGAGATCGATCTGATGATCCATCGTGCGGCGCGTCTGGTGGCAATGGCGGTACACGCCGCACTGCAACCGTCGTATTCTCCGTTGGAATTACTCGCTATCGCACAGTAATATCTCTTCCTTGCTCGGCATACAGTGTACGGGTGAGGAACAATGAAAAATAAAGGCAAACGGATACTGAGCGTTTTGGCGGTACTCGCTATAACGCTCGGCAGTGTAACGGCTATCTACCATATCGTCCCTGCTACAGCGTTACAATCCGTGGGAGAGCGCGCCTTGTTACTGTCGGCAGGCTTGCGCCAACCCGCGCATGGTGTGCAACTGTTTGAGGGCTGGCTAACGCGGGACACGGCGGCAGGTTCACCATCCACCACCGTAACGGCACCGCCGAATGTCAGTGTGGGGGAAGGGTCTACGCAAGTGGTAACCACTAAACCTACCGCGACGGTTCCCGCGCGGCAAGAGGGTGGCGGCAAGGTGATTACCCAACAAATGAGCGCGGGCGATACCTTTGTCAAAGGCGTTGCCGTGCGCAACAAAAGCGGTAAAGACGTAAATATTGCGAACAGTTTGGCGCACACACCCGCCCTGTCACTGAAAAAAGGGAGTACCCAGCCGCAGGTGCTGATCATGCATACCCACACCACGGAATGCTATATGAGCTATGATGCGGGTTATTACAACCCCAACGACCCCACCCGTACCAACGATTCCTCAAAAAATATGGTAGCGGTGGGTAAACGGGTCGCAGACGAATTGAAAGCGGCGGGCATTGCCGTTTTGCACGATACGGAGACACACGATCAACCGTACGACAGTGCTTACGGGCATTCTAAGGCTGCCGTCGAAAAGTATCTGAAGAAATATCCGTCGATTCGTGTGGTATTGGACCTGCACCGCGACGCAATCTACCAAGACAGCACCACCCCCATTAAACCAACCGTGACGATCAACGGTAAAAAGGCGGCGCAATTGATGATCATTGTGGGGATGCGCAACACCAAAGCCGTGCCCAATACACACACGGCGGAAAATTTGGCATTTGGGGTGCGATTACAACAACGCTTGCACGAGCGGCACCCCGGTTTGGCGCGACCGCTTCTGTTGGCGGATGCGCGCTATAATCAGCAATTAACCAACGGTTCCCTTTTGATTGAGGTGGGGAGTCACGTCAACACCTTGGAGGAAGCGTGCTATACGGGAGAACTGTTGGGAAATATTCTGGGAGAAGTCTTACAAGAATTAGGAGCGTAACGATGCGAGAAAAACGAAAAAGACGGTCGATAGTTGGGTATACCTTGGTGGTCACACTGTGCCTGTTGGGCGCGATCGGCGGATTTTTACGGGTTGAGCATGTTACCGGTAACGTGTTGCACGGCAGCGGATACCGTACTGAACCCTCGATGTCCTACGAGAAATTGCACTCTACCGTGCATGCCGCACAAGCGGTGTTGCCACCCCGCCTTTCGGCGGTGGTTCATCTGTTGCAAGCCGAAGAGGAATTGCTTTCATCACTGCTTTCAAACATCATATAAAAAAGCGTTGCCGCAAGGCAACGCTTTTTTATTTATTCGCTTTATTCTGCGGCGCGCCGTGCGCTGAGCAAACGGGGCAACCAGTACTTGTTATCGATCTTTTGCGCTTTAGTGGGCGTTTCGGGATTGTTGCACGCCACAAACTGATTACCGCCAATGTAGATGCCGACGAACTGTGCTTCGCCGCCGATCTCGTTACAGAAAATGAGAATGTCACCGGGCTGCAACGCATCCAATGCGGCTTCTTTTCCAAAGGTGAGCATTGCGGAGGCGCGACGCGATACCGTCAGGCCGACTTG
This sequence comes from Acutalibacteraceae bacterium, assembly GCA_045596125.1. Classification (GTDB taxonomy): domain Bacteria; phylum Bacillota; class Clostridia; order Oscillospirales; family Acutalibacteraceae; genus RGIG3009. Next base: position 39,158 of record JAZOBT010000061.1, read on the forward strand.
CTTGTAGCAATACGACACAAAACCGGGGTTGTCAAACGCGTCGGGGCCGCTGGCACCGTTTTTAAACGGGGTGCCGATGAGCGATATCGCCGTTTCGGCAATACGGTTGCCAATGTCGGTACTGCCGTTGTCCGCTACAATGGTAGGACGTGTGGTTGGTGTTGCTTGGCCGGATTGGGTTGCTCCACCATTCAGATTTTGTGTGGTGGTAGTTGTGTTCGTCGTTGTGGTCGTGGTTGTTGTATGCAACGAGTGGGAGACGGATCCTTTGGTGATCACGGTAATATCATCCCCGTTATCGGCGCCGCAACCGCACAACAGTACACCGCATACTAAGAGCAGACACAAAAGCGATATCATCCAACGTTTCATTTTTATTCACCTCACCTTTATTTTAACGGAAATGCAAAGAATTTGCAATAATTTTCTGTATTTTAGGGCTAGCCTTTTTTAGGAAAGTATGGTATCATATCTTTATTATATTTACAAGGAGTTACTATTATGGCAGAAATTCGTCCTTTCCGTGCATTACGTTTTACTGAAAAAGCCGGTCCGTTGTCTGAGGTGGCGTGTCCTCCGTACGACATCATCTCTGAGGAACAACGGCAAGAATATCTCGCTCGTAACAGCAACAATATCATTCGTTTGGAATTGCCGCGCGAAGGCGCTGATCCGTATGCGACAGCGCGTGAGGTGCTGGAGCGTATGTTGAAGGAAGGCA
>JAZOBT010000062.1:0-11198 GCA_045596125.1 Acutalibacteraceae bacterium
GTATATCGAGGACAACCAATCCTCGCACTTCAACCCGCTCAAAGACTCGTTGCGCATCTACGCAGTGTTCGGCAAATTCATTTTGTCCTCCGTCGCGTCGTTTGTCGTCGATCTTGGACTGTTCGCGCTGTTTTGTTTCTTGTTCCGCTCGCTCGGCGGCGGCACCGCCATCGTGGTGTCGTCCTACTTGGCTCGCGTGCTGTCAGCACTGTTCAACTACTGGATGAACAAAAATAAAGTGTTCAAAAGCACCGCCGACCCCCGTCGCACCCTGTGGCGGTACGCCTTGCTGTGCGCTTGCCAGATCACCGTATCCGCTTTTGCCACCAAAGCATTGGTGGGTTGGTTGTTGCTCAATGAAACCCTCGTCAAAGCGGTGGTAGACGGTCTTTTGTTCCTTGTCAGCTTCCGTATTCAACGCGGTTGGGTGTTCAAATCGTAAAAACAAAACGCCCGTTCGATCGTCGAACGGGCGGTGTGTCATTTTTCCAGTTTATGTTCTGCGTTTTTCAGCAGATTCAGCATAGACGAAGCGAAGAGCGGATACACTTTTGCAAGTTCATTCGGCAACAGCACCGGCACTTGCTGGTTCGGCAACGATTGCGGCGCCAGTGCCGCCACACGCGCGGCACAAACACCCATTGCTCCCGTTGAGGCAGGCTGATACAACTCTGCCGGTATCGAAAAGAGCGCCGCCGAATTACGCTTGTCCGCCGCATACAACGCGCGGAACATCGTGTAGATCGCTAAATTTAAGTAGGTTGTCAGTTCGGTAGTCAACTCCTTGTTGTCATACCGTTGCAATAATCCGAACAATAAGTTGACGGCATTCAGCACCAACTTCTTGTTCAGTACGGGCAACACACTGCCCGACATATGGCTGTCATTGGCGGCGGGATCGCCCTCGGGAATGTCCTCCACCGAGATGACCGCGCCCGACTTATCCGCCGTGCGCCCCAACAGATAGTCACAGGAAACGCCGTAAAAATCCGCGGCGCGCACCACGAAATCCAGCCCGCATTCGCGAATCCCTTTTTCGTAATGCGAAAGCAGTGCTTGTGAAATTTTCAGTTCAGCGGCGGCTTGCTTTTGGCTGATGCCGCGCTCCTTGCGTAACAATGTCAGTACGCGCGGGAATGTCGTGTTCATAACGGCAACTCCTGTCGAAAATGCTCCCAAATTATACGGTGCGTTATTGATTATAACGGCTTTGATACCATTTGTAAAGTATAAATTTCAATTTTGAGAGGAAAATAGCGATGAAAAGTTATAAAATTCATCTCATTCGCCACGGTTTCACCGAGGGCAACGAACAAGGCCTCTATATCGGCAAGACCGATCTGCCGCTTTCGGGGTACGGTCTGCGCGATCTGTTGGATAAAAAACAAGCGGCGCTCTACCCGCGTGCCGATGCGTTCTTCACCAGCCCTTTGTTGCGTTGCCGCCAAACGCTGGAGGTGCTGTACCCCGGTTGTCAGCCCACCGCTCTGGACGGTTTGTCCGAGTGCGACTTCGGCGTGTGGGACGGTCGCAGTGCCGAAGAACTCCGCGACGATGAGGAGTTCGGCCGCTGGCTGTCGGGCGAATTGCAAACCATCCCCGGCGGCGAAGATACCACGGTGTTTCAGCACCGCGTCTCGTCGGCGTTTGAATCGCTGGTCGAGACCGCGATGAAACAAGGGTATACCGACACCGTGGTATGCACTCACGGCGGCGTCATTATGATGATCATGGCGGCATACGCCCTGCCGCGCGCGGATATGTCCGCGTGGGGCGCGGAAAACGGGTGCGGGTTTACGTTGCGCGTCACCCCGTCATTGTGGATGCGCGAACCCGTCGCCGAAGCCATCGATTACGTGCCGCTGCTGCCGGTGAACGATCAACCGTAAAGGTAGGAGTCAATGATGTTAGATAAGATCAAACGCGTCGCCTCGTATTTGCCGCACATCGGTTTGCGCAAACTCAAAAGCGTACTCGCCATCTTTGTGGGTTTTTGGGCGTGGCAGTTGGTGCGTGTGTTCGTACCTGCGCTGGAATTACACCCCATTTACATTTATATCTACGGCGTGATCGAAATGCGCGAATCGTCTGAAAAAACCGTGGACTTCGGCAAACTCCGCCTCAAAACCACCTTTACCGCGTTGGGTATGGGCTTGCCGCTTCTTATCCTCAGCGTGTACCTGCAATCGCTGGTCACCGCTCCGTGGGCGCATATCGCCATCGAAATGGCGGTCATCTTGGTCGGAACCCTCGCGGTACTGTGCGTCGCGGAACTGGTCGGTTGCCGCAGTTTTTGCGGCCTCGCCGCCGCCATCTTCATCATCCTCATCATCTCGCACTCCGATGGAGAACCTATTGCGTATTCGGTTCTGCGTTCCGTACAAACGCTGATGGGCGTGTTCATCGCGTGGCTCATCAACGTCAAACTCTTCCCGTACCACGGCAAAACCGCCGAATAAACCGCTGTTATCACTCTTTGATGCCGACAGAGCGCTCTGTCGGCATTTTTTTGATAAAATTTTTAAAAAATCTTAAAAACCCTCTTTACAATCACACGACCGTGTGATACAATCAAAATGAACTTACACGGGAGGTGATACGATGGGAACGACACTTCCGGGGACGACGATTGAGATATCCGCCTTCGGCAAAGGGGTATCACGCACGTTGTTTGACGGGATCTTTGCCGCGGGGGGCGTCACATTGGCGCAAGTCGCGGTGATGACGGGGCTGGAGCCGTACAGCATACAAAACTGGGTCAAACGCGGATTTGTTTCGTCACCTGTTCATCGTTTGTATTCTAAAAATCAGTTTGCGCGTATAGTTATTATCAATCTGTTGCGGGAATCGTTTCAGATCGATCGCATTTGCACATTGCTCGGTTACCTCAACGGTTGCCTGAACGACGAGAGAGACGATGTCATCCCCGACAGCGAGTTGTATCATATGTACACGGGTATGCTTGCGGTGTGCGGTGATGCCGCGCGCGATAAAGCCGCGGTACAGCGTGCCGCCGAAGCGGCGGCAGAATCGTATGTCGAGCCGATACCGGGTGCCAAACGGCGGCTGGTCAGGATCTTACAGGTGATGATGTACGCGTATTACTCGTCAATGTCCCGCCGCGAGGCGGAGGTTCTGCTGTCTCAGTTAGACTAATATAAAGGGGTGTAGGATATGGTAGCTTGGTGGCAATCTTTATCGGTAATATCGCAGATCTTCGCGTGTGTGGCAATCCCCACCTCGTTGGTGTTGCTCATACAAACCGTGCTGATGCTCATCGGCATCGGAGCGGATGCGCTTGACGGCGCAGACGCCGATCTCGATCTCGACGGCGACGGTGTTCTCGATCAAGAGTTTATGGATCCCGACCCGTCGGGGCTGGACGGTCTGCGTATCTTTACGGTGCGCGGCATCATCGCCTTCGCTGTGGTGTTCGGTTGGGTCGGTCTGGTGATGGATACCGCGGGTGTCGCCTTGTGGCTGACCATCGTGGTCGCCACCGCCGCCGGTGTAGCAATGATGGTACTGCTCGCCGTGATGATGCGCGCGGTGATGCGCCTGCGCAGCGACGGTACCCTCGATAACCGCAACGCGTTGGGCGTGTCGGGCAGAGTGTATCTCACCGTGCCCGCCTCGCGCACGGGCGAGGGGAAGGTCAATGTCCTGTTGCAGGGCAGTTATGTGGAACGGGATGCCGTCACCGATGAAGCGGCGGAGATCCCCACCGGTTGCGAAGTCGTTGTGACCGGTCTCAGCGGTCAGACCACGCTGGTGGTCAAGCGCAAATAACAGCGGAACTTAGGAAGTTCAAATATAAAAAACAGAAAGTGGAGGTATGATTTATGGGATCGGGAACTGTCTTTTTGGTAGGTGGCATCGTGCTTGTCGTTGTCTCCTTCTTGGTGTGGGTGTGCTCACGGTACAAGAAATGCCCGTCCGACAAGATCATGGTGGTCTACGGTTCGATCGGTAAAAACAAGGATGGCACCAATCGCAGTGCCAAGTGTATCCACGGTGGTGCGGAATTTGTTCTGCCGGTGTTTCAATCGTATGCCTTTTTGGATCTGACGCCCATCTCCATCCAGGTCGATCTGAAAAACGCGTTGTCCCGTCAAAACATCCGTATTGACGTGCCTTCTCGTTTTACGGTCGGTATCTCGACCGAACCGGGCGTAATGCAAAACGCCGCCGAACGCTTGCTCGGCTTGCAACTCTCGGAGATTCAAGAACTGTCCAAGGACATCATCTTCGGTCAGCTGCGTTTGATCATCGCTACGATGGATATCGAAGAGATCAACACCGACCGCGATAAGTTCTTGGCGGCGGTCAGCAGCAACGTGGAAACCGAACTCAAGAAGATCGGTCTGCGCCTTATCAACGTGAACGTGACCGATATCAGCGACGAATCGGGTTACATCGCCGCCCTCGGTAAGGAAGCCGCCGCGAAGGCGATCAACGACGCGAAGAAGAGCGTTGCCGAGCAGGAGAGAGACGGTTCGATCGGTGAAGCGAACGCCCATATGGATCAGCGTATCAAAGTCTCCGAGGCGAACTCCATCGCCATTCAGGGTGAAAACGAAGCTAAGATGAAGATCGCGATGTCGGATGCCGCGCTGAAAGAACGCGAGGCAGAAGCCCTCAAGATCGCCACCACCGCCGAAAAGATCCAAGCCGCGAAAGCGCTCGAAGAATCCTACGCGGCAGAGCAAGCGGCGGAAGAAGCCAGACGTTCTAAAGAGCAAGCCACCTTGGAAGCGGATATCATCGTGCACACCGAAGCCAAGAAGCGCCAGCTCGAACTTGAAGCCGAAGCCGAAGCCGAGCAGATCCGTCGCAAAGCGAAGGGTGAAGCCGACGCGATCTATGCCAAGATGGAAGCCGAAGCCCGCGGTGTGGAAGAGATCCTCAAAAAGCAGGCGGCCGGTTTTGCCGAGATCGTCAAATCCGCCGGCGGCGACGCCGAAGCCGCGCTCAAACTGCTCATTGCGGATAAGCTTGAAGATCTGATGCGTGTGCAGGTGGATGCCATCAAGAACATCAAGATCGATAAGGTCACGGTGTGGGATAACGGCCAAAGCACCGACGGTAAGAACGCTACCGCAAACTTCCTGTCGGGTATGATGAAATCCGTCCCGCCCCTGCAAGATGTGTTTGCCATGGCGGGTATGCAACTGCCCGAGATCCTCGGCAAAAAAGCCTTGGAAGCCCCCGCGGCAGAAGAAGTCACCGAATAATAAAATGAGGGATGACCACCGAGTGGTCATCCCTCATTTTTTGTCTTGTGTAAGCCCCGCCCTGCCGTAATATCCCCCGGATAACCTGCTACTATCGTTAGCAGGTGGGTGCCCGCCGCACGGGTTCACGCTCCCTTCGTCCCGCCGAAGCGAGGAGGTCTGCAATCCGCCGCGCGAGCACAGCTCCCGTAATCATACTGTAGTAGGGTTATAGGGGGACGGTCCGCGAACAGAGCAGGGGGCAACGCTTAGCTCGGTTGTTCGACCTCTTCGACTTCATACAAGTCTGCCAACCGCTCTTCAAAAATACCGGCGATCTCTTCAAACTCCTCATCGTCCTCAATGGGGAGGAGCAGATCTTCACCATTCTCTTCTTTCACGGTCAAGATGACGAGTTCGCCGTCGTCGTTGATGAGATCGGCGGGGTTGTCGTACACCGGCACCAACGCGACATAACGACCTGTATCCGTCTCGATCGCATCCAAAATTTCAAACTGATGTTGATTGCCTTCATCGTCCACTACCGTGACGAGATCGTTTCCGTATTCCTCAGACATTTCACATTCTCCTTTACTCTCTCTATACTAATATTACCTTTTTTTCGCCGTTTCGTCAAGCCAAAAGTTGTCGAATGTGTCTGCCAACATTATGCATAAAAAATTCAAACTTTTTTATCAAAAAGTATTGACAATAGCCAAAACCTGTGCTATAGTATAGATGACGAAAGGAAAGACAGAACGAGACAGAAAACAAAGAGGTGAGTCCCGTGAACTAAGCAGCAGCAACCCTAACGAGATTATGATAAAGGTGAGTCCAATGGCTTAGTAAGTTTTAGAACGCTAACTGTTTTCAACCACTCGAAAAGAAAGGTCAAGGTGAGTCCCGTGGGCAAGATGGAGAAACAAATCGTATTCTGATACAGAAAAGGTGATTCCCATGTACTAAGCACACGTGATTTTTGGTTGACAGTAAACGATATAAGTAAGATACACGGAGATCCGGTGAAAGCGGATCTCCGTTTTTTGTGTATAAAATGCATCGCGCCCAAGCACACTAACCCCAAAAGGGGGGAAGACCGATGAACCATCGATCGCGGTATCTTATCACCGGCGCACTGGCGGGCGCGGCGAACGGTTTGTTCGGTTCGGGCGGCGGTCTGTTCTTGGTGCCGCTGCTCATCAAATGGACCAAAATGGAAGAAAAACACGCCTTCGCCACGTCGGTCGCGATCATTTTTCTGTTGTCGCCTGTCTCACTGCTCGTCTTTTGGTGGCGCGGCGGCATCGATCTCGGCGGTGTCTGGCCGTACCTCGTCGGCGGCGCACTGGGCGGCGTACTGTCGGGCGTGCTGTTTCGGCGCGTGTCGGCGGCGTTTTTGCATCGCGTGTTCGGTATTCTCCTCCTATACGGCGGCATACGGGCGGTGTTGCTGTTGTGAGTATTTTTCTCGCCATCGCGGTCGGTGCTCTCACGGGGATCCTCAGCGGCTTCGGCATCGGCGGCGGTTCGTTGCTCATTTTGTACCTTACCGCCGTCGTCGGTGTGGACCAATACGCCGCCGGAGGCACCAATCTCTTGTACTTTCTCGCCTGCGCCCCCGCCGCCCTTGTCTCGCATATACGCCATAAACGCGTGGAGTTTCGCGCGGTGTGGTGGTGTGTCCTCGCGGGTGCGGTCACCTCGCTTGCCGCGGCGTGGGTCGCGTCGGTGATGAATACCGACCTGTTGCGCCGCCTGTTCGGCATTTTACTCCTCTACGTCGGCACCCGCGAACTGTTTTATAAAAATAAAAAAGCCTGACAGCGTCAGGCTTTTTCTTATTCCAAAATATACACTTTCACGTTACGTCTGCCGAATGCATAGCAATCTTCCACGGTATCCATATACAAGTCCGCGATGATGGCATTTTTCATCAGCGCGCCGCCCGTATCTTCCGCCGTGGCATAGCCGTACACGTATCCGTTGTTGGACACGATAAACAGTTTCGACCCGTACGGAATGATCTTGGGGTTGACCGCCACCGTACCAACCTTCGGGATGGTACCTGTTGCGGTCTTGGCACCCGGCTTGGCGGTGTAGGCACACGCCTTGCCCTCCAAAACCGTCTTGTAATTCTTCGGCAATCCATTCTCATCCAACGGGAATTGCGAAGCCATCTCCGAAACCTTGCCTTGTCCCACCAAAATCACGGCATTGACAGGCTGCTTCGTCAATTCTTCCGAAAGCAACTCACTGCGCACGACCTCGCCGTCTTGCAGATAGTCGCGGTAACGGCACGTTTTCACGCCTGCCGCACCCGCTTGGATGACTTGACGGCTGCCGACGGGCTGGTCTTCCGTGTACTTATATGTCGTGACAAACGGCACTTCTTCCGTTTCCACGCGTTCTTCCGTGTCCAGTTGCTCCACGCAGATATTGAGTCCGTCCGTCAAGGGGGTGGTGGTCGCAATGTTAGTCACCGTACCCGCGTCGGTCTTGACCCCCGCGAGCTTGAGCGCATCGTCCACCGTGCCGTTGGTCAAACGCACAATGGTGGATTCGCCGTTGTTGACGGTGATGCTCACATCAAAAGCGCGTTCAATGCAAATGTACTTGTCAGGCCCGTCCAGCGAAGCCGTCACCACATCGTCATCCGCCAGCGAAATACCGGCACTTGCCAGGATCGCTTTGGGTGTGCGGCACAAGGTCAGCACCGTGCGCGTCACACCGTCATCGTCCACCGTGACGGGCGATAACGATGCCGTCACCGAAAACAACATCACAAAACTCAGTAAAACCAAGGCCGCCACACCGCTCCACGCGGGATGCTGACGGACAACATCTTTCGCTTGCACAAACAACGACGGAACACGGGAAACGTGCTGCGTAAAGAGGTTCTTCAGTTTATTCATAGAACACCTGATTCCTTTCTTTTGCTGTGGTTTCCTATCGTCAGTATATGCCGCGGACACCGCTGTATGCGGTATTTCCCACGACCTTGCCGATTATACCCAACAAATCGCTTCTTGTCAAACCGCGCAAAGACCCGCTTTTTGTGTAATTTGTACAAGAGAGGCGGTGGAGAGGGCGGTCACGCCTCTCCACCGTGTCGATACAACCGTGTTTTTCTGTTTTTGAGCAATATACATAGAAATACAACTTCATAATAGAATAAACTTTTATAATATTGATATTTTTTCGTGGTTGTCGCTATAGCATTTTTTTCTTTTCTGCATTTTTGGGGTGTATAATCATTCAGCCACCACCCCCGCATTTTTGCAAAAACTTTGTGCAACCAAACAGAAGACGCCTCTGCACACGCGGCAAAACCGCGGCGCAGAGGCGCCTTTTTCCGTTTTTCGAGTCGATTTGCAAGTTTTTTACAGAATAAAAAACCAAAATCGTGAATAAATATTACTCCTCGGTGAAATATTGTCGATACCACACGAGGAACATATATACCGTCCAGATCTTGCGGCTGTTGTCCCGCTTGCCGGCGTAGTGCTCGTTCAGGAAGGACATCAGCACCTCGGTGTTAAAGAAGCGCTCAGCATCGGCGCTTTGGAACGCTTCTTTCACGATGGCGTAATATTCGTCTTGTTTTAACCAAACGCGGATGGGTACGGGGAAGCCCAGTTTCGGCCGCGCGGTATCCTTTTCGGGCATATGCCGCCGCGCCGCCAATCGCATGGCGTATTTGGTGGTACCGCCGCCGATGCGATGCTTGACGGGAATGCGCGACGCTACCTCAAACACCCGCTTGTCCAAAAACGGCACGCGCAGTTCCAGCGAATGCGCCATACTCATACGGTCGGCTTTCAGCAAAATATCGCCTACCATCCAGCGGTTGATATCCAGATATTGCATGCGCGTCACATCGTCCAGCCCTTGGCACCGCTCATAAAACGCGGCGGTGTGCGCCGTCGGCTCGGTGGCGGGGATGGATTTAAGCAACCGCTCCTTTTCCTTGCGGGTAAACATATACGCGTTACCGATAAACCGCTCTTCCAGCGACTTAGAGCCGCGGATGACAAACGATTTACCCTTAAAATCAAACGGCACAGCCCGCACCAGCGCCGCCAACGCGCGACGCAGGAAACGGGGGAGACGCTGATACCCTTTAAGCGAGAACGGCTCGTGGTAGATGCGATACCCGCCGAACAACTCGTCCGCGCCCTCGCCCGACAGCACCACTTTCACGTACTGCGATGCGAGCTTGGAAACGAAATACAACGCCACGCACGACGGATCGGCAAGCGGCTGGTCCAGCATATACTGTACCTGCGGCAACGCTTCCCAGTACTCCTGCGGCGTGATCAAATGACGGTGATGCTCAATGCCCACCTCTTGCGCCAGTTCGGCGGCAAAGTTGGTCTCGTTGTAATGCTCACCGTTATCAAATCCCACGGTGAACGCCTTTTGCCCGCCGAAGTAGGAGGCAACAAAGCAGGAATCCACACCGCCCGACAGGAAGCAACCCACTTCCACATCGCTGATGCGGTGCGCTTCTACCGAATCGGTGAACACCTCGTCGATCTGATCCACCGCTTGCTCCAGTGTCATGGAATCGTCGGGGGAGAAGGTCGCTTCCCAATACCGCGTTTCGGTAACTTCGCCGTTTTGATACCGCAGATAGTGCCCCGGTTGCAAGCAGAAGATCCCGCGGAAAAACGTCTCGCGCGGTACGGAATATTGATAGGAAAGGTAGTTGTCCAGTGCCGCTTCGTTAAATTCACGCGGCACGTCGGGATGCACAAGCAGGCTCTTGATCTCCGAGCCGAATACGAGCCGCCCGTCGGGCAGAAGCGCATAGTGCATCGGTTTGATACCGAAGAAATCGCGCGCCAAGAACAGCGAGCGGGAGGGCTTGTCCCACACGGCAAACGCGAACATACCGCGCACGCGGTCGAGCAGACCGGTATCCCACTCTTCAAATCCGTGGAGCAGCACTTCGCTGTCCGTCTCGGTGGTGAATGTGTGCCCCGCGGCGAGTAGCTGTTCGCGCAATTTGCGATAGTTGTAGATCTCGCCGTTGAACATCAACACCTTGCTGCCGTCCTCGTTTTCGATGGGCTGGCTGCCGCCCTCGAGATCGATAATGCTCAAACGGCGAAATGCCATTGCCAGCGTATCGTCCATATACAACCCTTCCGAGTCGGGGCCGCGATGGGTGATCTTGCTCGCCATCGTCCGTAAAAGCTGTTCGCGGTCAACGACCTGTCCGGTAAATCCGCAAAAGCCGCACATACTGTCACATCCTCTTCTGCCGTTTTCACGGCAAATCATCACTCCCACTTAGTATAGCAGAAAAAAACACGATTTGAAATAGGTTATTAAAAAAAGTTTTGCGGAATTTTGAAAATCAGGTCTTGACAAGCGGGGGGTTACGTGGTATAGTTGGTCTTGCGTTTAACGCGGGGGAATTCCCGAGCGGCCAAAGGGGGCAGACTGTAAATCTGTTGTCACTGACTTCGGTGGTTCGAATCCACCTTCCCCCACCATCAAAGGGCTACAAAAAAGATATAGCCACAGAAAAACTCTGATTTTATCAGGGTTTTTTCTGCTTTTGTGGGCTAAATTTTAGTTTTCGATTTGCGCGTACAAAAAAGATATCTTTCTCAGAACAGGCTTGAACTCTCGCAAAAACAGTATGTGTTACCACAGTATTTTCTATAGAAATTAAAATAAATGCAGAAATATGATATAATATATTAGTTCATTTTTAGGATTGCTGAAACCCCAGTGTTTTCAAGGGTTTGAACGATTTTGAACATCTACAAAACCACAGAAATTTGGGGTGGTTAGTATCAAGATAATAACAGGTTAGTATCATTTATTTTTGTCAAAGGGGATTGATTATGTTCAACGAAAAACAAAGAAAATTCATTCAGTCTTTGGGTCTGAAATTAGACTTTGACAATCTGACTGATGATGACCTTGTCAAGATTGAAGATGCAGTTGCAGAAAAACTTCAACAGTCAGGTT
>JAZOBT010000063.1:0-26265 GCA_045596125.1 Acutalibacteraceae bacterium
ATAGAACCGGGGCCGATACCCACTTTCACCGCATCCGCGCCCGCCTCGATCAAGGCTTCTGCGGCGGCAGCGGTGGCAATGTTACCCGCAATGACAGGCATCGTGGGATACGCTGCCTTGACTTTGCGCAAGCAATTCAAAATGTTGTGGCTGTGGCCGTGCGCCGAATCCAGCACCAGCACGTCGGCTTGTGCCTTGATGAGTTCCGCGGCACGCTCCAATACGTCGGCAGTGGTACCGATGGCGGCACCGCACAGCAAACGACCGCCGGAATCACGTGCGGAGTTCGGATATTTCACAGCCTTCTCGATATCCTTGATGGTGACAAGACCCTTGAGATAGCCCTTCTCGTCAACGATGGGCAACTTCTCAATGCGATGGCGGCGCAGGATCTCCTGTGCATCCTCCATCGTCGTGCCCACCGGCGCGGTCACCAAGTTATCCTTGGTCATCACCTCGCCGATGCGCTGATTGAAATCGGTCAGGAAACGCATATCGCGGTTGGTGAGAATACCCACCAATTTGCCTTCCAGACAGATCGGTACACCCGAAATGCGATATTTGCCCATCAATTCATTGGCATCGGATACCAAGTGATCGGGCGAGAGGAAAAACGGATTCACGATAACACCGTTCTCCGAACGCTTCACGCGATCGACCTGATCCGCCTGCGCCTCAATGGTCATATTCTTATGCACCACACCGATACCGCCCTCACGAGCAATGGCGATCGCCATACGCGCTTCGGTTACGGTATCCATCGCGGCGGTCATCACCGGCGTGTTCAAGCGAATGGTCTTGGTCAGTTGCGTGCCGAGATCAATGTCAGCCGGCAACACATCCGATTCGGCGGGAATCAGCAACACGTCGTCAAACGTCAAGCCTTCCTTCAAAAACTTTTCTCCTGCATTTGTGTTGACCATGGTTTTTTCCTCCTCGTTATTCATCGTCACCCAATTTAAGCACTGCCATAAACGCTTCCTGCGGCACCTCAACACTGCCGAGCTGACGCATACGTTTTTTACCTTCTTTTTGCTTCTCCAGCAACTTCTTCTTACGCGTAATATCGCCGCCGTAACACTTGGCAAGCACATCCTTACGCATCGCGCGCACCGTCTCGCGGGCAATGATCTTGCCGCCGATGGCCGCTTGGATCGGCACCTCAAACAACTGCCGCGGAATGTTGTCGCGCAGCTTTTCGCACAACCGCCGCCCGCGCGCATACGCACTGCCCGCAAACACGATGAAAGACAACGCGTCCACCACCTCGCCGTTGAGCAAGATATCCAGCTTCACCAGTTCGGACTTTTGGTAACCTTTCAGTTCGTAATCAAAACTGGCGTACCCGCGTGTGCGGGATTTCAGCGCATCAAAGAAATCGTACACGATCTCATTGAGCGGCAATTCGTAGTGGATATCCACCCGCGTCTCGTCGAGATATTTCATATCGCGGAACACGCCGCGACGCTGCTGGCACAATTCCATAATGTTGCCCACATACTCCGTCGGCGAAAGGATATGCGCCTCGGCAATGGGCTCTTCCGCCATCGACACCGTCGTCGGATCAGGGTAGTTGGTGGGATTATCGATGTACTGCACCGTCCCGTCCGATAACGTGATACGGTAGATAACACTCGGTGCGGTGGTGATCAGATCCAGATCATACTCACGCTCCAAGCGCTCCTGAATGATCTCCATATGCAACAATCCGAGGAACCCGCAACGGAACCCGAATCCCAGTGCCACCGACGTCTCCGGCTCAAAGGTCAGCGACGCGTCGTTGAGTTGCAACCGCTCCAACGCCTCACGCAGATCTTGATAATGCGCGCCGTCCGCGGGGAACACACCGCAGAACACCATCGGATTGACCTTGCGGTAACCCGGCAACGGCTCGGGTGCGGGACGGTTCGCCAGCGTAACGGTATCACCCACGCGGGCATCGCTCACCGTCTTGATGGACGCCGCAATGTACCCTACCTGCCCCGCGCGCAATTCCTCACACGGTTCCAGCGCACCGGCACGCAAAATACCGGTTTCCACCACATCAAACGTGGCACCCGTCGCCATCATACGAATGGTATCCCCCACCCGCACGCGACCTTCTTTCACGCGGATGTACACGATAACACCGCGATAACTGTCGTAATAACTATCAAAGATACGCGCCTGCAACGGGGCCTCATCGTCGCCCACGGGAGCGGGAATGGTTTTGACCACCGCCTCCAACACTTGATCGATGTTCGTGCCCAATTTGGCGGATACCAACGGCGCCTCCGAAGCATCAATACCGATAATATCCTCGATCTCGGCGCGCACCTCTTCGGGTCGTGCAGACGGCAGATCGATCTTGTTGATGACCGGCACGATCTCCAGCCCGTGCTCCACCGCCAGATAGGTGTTTGCGAGCGTTTGCGCCTCAATACCTTGCGAGGCATCCACGATCAAAATCGCGCCCTCACACGCCGCCAGCGAACGGGACACCTCATAGTTAAAGTCCACGTGGCCGGGGGTGTCGATGAGGTTAAAAATGTACGTTTGCCCGTCAGCCGCGTCGTACGACACCGTCACCGCGTGGGCTTTGATGGTAATGCCGCGCTCACGCTCCAGATCCATACTGTCGAGCAACTGATCTTCCATATCGCGCAGAGCCACCGCGCGGGTATGTTCCAAAATACGGTCGGCAAGCGTGGACTTGCCGTGGTCAATGTGCGCAATGATACAAAAGTTGCGCGTATTCTCACGTCCTGTCGCCATGCTTGCCCTCCTCTCGCCGCTCTGCCGCGCCGGTAAACGGTGAGCCGTCGGCGCATACGGGGTATCCCTGCTCATTTAAGGTAATATCCATAATATCCGAGCGGGTATATTTGCGGATGTCGCGCATCCGATACTGATCCATATCCGTAATAAACGTGATCGCCATCCCGTGACGCTTGGCGCGTCCCGTGCGCCCGATGCGATGCAGGTAATACTCATTCTCGTCGGGGATATCGTAGTTGAACACCGCTTCCACGTCATCCACATCGATACCGCGCGCCGCCACATCGGTGGCAACCAAAATCTCAAACTTGCCTTTGCGGAATCCTTCCATCACGCGGTTGCGTTGTCCTTGCGGAATATCACCGTGCAGGCAATCCACCGAACAACCGCGATTGTGCAGTTGCTTCGCCAACCATTGCACCGTACTCTTGCGGTTGCAAAAGATCATCGACCGCTTGAGTTGCAACGAAGAGAGCAACGCACACACCCGATCCAACCGATCGCTCACGGCGGCTTCCAGCGCATACTGCACGATGCGCGGGCGATCGTCGCCCTTCGGCTCCACCGTGATCTCCACCGCGTCGTGTTGATACTCCCACGCCACATCCATCACCTCGCGGGAGATGGTAGCGCTGAACAACGCGACCTGCGTATCGCTCGGCGTGGCATTGAGGATCTTACGCACATCGCGGATAAAGCCCATTTTCAGCATTTCATCCGCCTCGTCCAACACGGCGGTGTACACGTTACCCAGCCACACCGTGCCGCGGTTCATATGATCCAGCAAGCGCCCCGGCGTCGCCACGATGATATGCGGCTCTTTTTTCAGCGCGGTGATCTGCCGTTGAATGGATTGCCCGCCGTACAACGCCACAATGTGAATTTCCGGCGTAAATGCCGCCAACTGCTTCAAATCATCCGCAATTTGAATACACAATTCGCGCGTGGGGCAAATGACAATGCCCTGAATATCGTGACAATCGGGGCGAAAACACTCCAAAAGCGGAATACCGAAGGAACACGTCTTGCCGGTACCGGTGGGAGCTTTGGCGATGACATCGCGCCCTTCGAGCAACGGCGGGATCGCCTGCTCTTGAATCGGCGTGGCTTGTGTAAAGCCCATAGCCGATAAAGCCCGCATCAATTCGGGCCGCAACGCCAATTCCTCAAATCCCTGTAACACCTGTGCCATACGATACCGTAACCTCCGATAGGAAACAACTTCTATATTTGGTCTAGTATAGCACATATTTCGCCATAGGGCAAGAGAAAAATACAGTATTCCTCTCAACCGGTGTAATTTTCTAACAGTGCGTACAATTCTTGCTCGTTATTCACCGTAATTCCCGCTTGCAACCGCGCTTGTTCCTCGGCGGGCAACGCCGCGGCGTACACCTCATACACCTCCAACACCCGCTCGCCGTCGGCACTCAGGCGCACCACCACACCGTCGCGCACCGCCACTTGTTGCGGGAACGCCGACGCTGTGGTCGCAGTGGTCGTCACTTCACGCGCCGCCGTCGGCCCGTTTCGCGGTAACAGCACACTCACCCACATCGAAACACCGATGAGCACCGCACACGCGATGAGTACGGGAAACCAGCGTTTATCGCGTTCTTTTTCGTCTTTCGGCATAACCGTCGCCCTTTCTGCTCATATTGTCTATTAGTGTGGGCGACACCCGTTCATTTATTCTTTACAAAATTGACATTTGACATTTGGCGCGTTGTGCTATAATATAGTTCTGTATCTACCAAAGGAGGAAGGAAACGCTATGACCTTTCGCAAACCTGCGTTTTTAGAAAACTTTGCCGGCTCGCGTCTGCAACGGGCCTTGTCGCTCCTCGGCAAGGGCGTGCTCACGGTGGGTCTCATCTGTGTCATCACCGGTTGCATCGTGGCGTGTGTGCTCACGGTGTATATCGCCACGTCTTTCAACGGACAGGGCGCCATACCGGATGTCGATCTCATCAACGAAAACCAGACCTCCATCGTGATGGTGCAGGACAAAGACAGCACGTTCAAAGAATACCAGCGCATCGCGGGTGTTCAGCGCGAATGGGAAAACTTGAGCGACATTCCCGTCAACCTGCAAAACGCCGTGATCGCCATTGAAGACGAGCGTTTTAACGAGCACTACGGCGTGGACTGGAAACGTACCATCTCCGCGTTCGCCAACCTCATTTTGCATTTTAACGATAATGAGTACGGCGGCTCCACGCTGACACAGCAGTTGGTCAAAAACCTCACCGATTATGACGATAAGACCATCCAGCGTAAAGTCACCGAGATCTTTACCGCCATCGAGATGGAAGAGTACTACACCAAAGACGAGATCCTGCAAGCCTACCTCAACATCATCCCGCTCACGGGTGAGATCGAGGGCGTCGGCGCGGGTGCGCGGTACTATTTCGGCAAAAGTGTCGAGGAGCTGACGCTTGCGGAATGTGCGGTACTCGCCAGCATCACCAACAACCCCGCGCGTTACAATCCCTACACGCATCCCAAAGCGCTTATCGGCCGTCAGCAGACGGTGCTGTATAAGATGCACGAACTCGGTTTCATCACCACCGATGAATATTATCAAGCGCTCGGCGAGGAACTGCACTTTACCAGCAGTGTCAACTCTTCCCAGGTGTACGACTACTACACCGATATGCTGATCGACGAGGTCGCCACCGATCTGATGAAGACCTACGGCTACACCGAAGCACACGCCAAAAATATGGTGTTCTACGGCGGCCTGACGATCTATTCCTGCGAAGACCCCGAGTTGCAGAAAAAGGCAGAAGCCGTCTATACCAACGACGAAAACTTCCCCGCCAAAATTGAAAGCGATAAAGAGCAACCGCAAGCCGCTATCTACGTGTTGGATTACACGGGCAAAACCGTCGCGGTGGTGGGCGGCAGAGGCGAAAAGACCGCCAACCGCGTGCTCAACCGCGCCACTTCATCGGTGCGCCAGCCCGGTTCGGCAATGAAACCCATCGCCGTGTACGCTCCGGCGGTGCAACTCAATCTCATCAACTTCTCGT
Organism: Acutalibacteraceae bacterium; assembly: GCA_045596125.1. Taxonomy (GTDB): domain Bacteria; phylum Bacillota; class Clostridia; order Oscillospirales; family Acutalibacteraceae; genus RGIG3009. The sequence goes on from JAZOBT010000063.1 coordinate 5,793, forward strand.
CCCCCGTGCGCAACTGCTACATCACGTTGGCAAACGGCACCAAATGGCCGAAGAACTACGGTCAAAGCCGCCCGACCGACAGCGGTATGACGGTCATCGACAAGGCGATCCAATCGTCGATGAACACGGTGCCCGCACAGTTGTTGCAAACGATGACCCCGCAACGCAGTTTCGATTTCCTCACAGGCTCGCTCAAGATCAGCTCGCTGGTCACCTCCGACAGCAAGGGTCACACCGATATCGACTACGCCCCGATGGGTCTGGGCGGTCTTACCAACGGTGTGTATGCCAAAGAGATCGCCGCCGCCTATCAGATCTTCGGCAACGGCGGTGTGTATAACGAGCCGTATTCCTACACCCGCGTAGAGCAAAACGGCAAAGAAATCCTCACCAAAGGCCCCACCAACGTGCAAGTACTGGACGTGGACTCCGCGTATATTATGAACCGCTTGCTGCAAAACGTCGTCCAAGGTAGCTACGGTGCCACCGCGCGTTCGCTCAAAGGCTCTTGGAAAGAGTGGGAAGTGTTCGCCAAAACCGGTACCACGCAGGAGAATAACGACGTGTGGCTGGTCGGCGGTACGCCGAAATACGTGGCGGCGAGCTGGTTCGGCTACGATAAAAACCAAGAACTCACCAGCAAGCAGACCTCCGCGGCGCGCAACCTGTGGAACAAGGTGATGACCGCCCTGCACAAGGACCTCACCCCCGCCACGTTCGATTCCTATGCCGGCACCACGGTGGAAGCCACGTTCTGCTACGATTCAGGCTTGCTTGCCACCACCGGTTGCAAGAAGACCGGCATCGGCGTGTACAAACCCGATCATATGCCCGAACAGTGTACCGCCCACGCGGGTGACCCCGTCAACAATTTCACGCCCGCGGGCGACTCGATTTTGAGCGATACCCCCGCCACGGATGCCGAGTAAGTCGCATCGTTTGACCCTCCTCTCACGAGGAGGGTTTTTGTTTGTAAATTTTCCAAAAAAATGCGAAAATTCCTCTTGATTTTCACGAACAACTGTGATATAGTGTTTTCATTATTTGTACATCTGTTTTTGGGTGGTGGACACATTATGTCAACAGCCGAAGAGTGGGTGCTGGTTCGGGCGGACATATTGCCCGATGTGTACCGCCGTGTATTGGCGGCCGATGCCGACCTTGCCGCCGGTAAGGTCACCTCGGTCAGCGAGGCGGCTCGTCTGCACGGTATCTCACGCAGCGCGTATTATAAGTATAGGGGCGCCGTGGCACCGTACGCCGGCAAAACCACGCCGGCAACCATGTCGGTGGAACTCGTGTTGCAGGATTGCCCCGGTGTGTTATCGAGCGTGTTATCCGCGTTTGCCAAAGCAGGTGCGAACATACTTACCGTCAATCAAGACTCCCCCCAAAGCGGCACGGCGAAAGCCACGGTGTGCGCGCGAAGCGATACCATGTCGGTTCCGATCGATTTGTTTTTGGAGGAACTGGGGCGCATCGCGGGGGTTCAGCATATACGGCTGAGCCGTTCTTGAATCGAAAGGAGAGGCAGTATCATTATGATTCGGGTAGCAATTTTAGGGCACGGTGTCGTCGGCTCGGGTGTGGCGGAAGTGCTTCGTCAAAACCACGAGACCATCGCCCATAAAGCAGGCGACGCGATTGAGGTCAAGCGCATTTTGGATCTGCGCAGTTTCCCCGACCTGCCGTATGCCGACTTATTTACCACGTCGTTTGACGATATTTTGAACGACGAGGAGATCCGCATCGTGGTCGAAACGATGGGCGGTCTGCATCCGGCGTACGAATTTGTAAAATCGTGTTTGCTCGCGGGCAAAAGCGTGGTAACCTCCAACAAGGAACTGGTTGCCGCCTTCGGTGATGAGTTGCTCGCCACCGCCAAAGACAACAACGTCAACTTTATGTTTGAGGCAAGCGTGGGCGGGGGTATTCCGATCCTACGCCCGCTGGATCAGTGCCTCGCCGCCAACGAAGTGTGCGAGATCGCGGGTATCCTCAACGGCACCACCAATTTTATGCTCACCCGTATGGTGCAAGACGGCGCGGATTTCGGCTCAGCACTCGCCGAGGCACAAGAACTCGGTTACGCAGAGCGCAACCCCGCCGCCGACGTGGAAGGTCACGATGCCTGCCGCAAGATCTGCATTTTGGCATCGCTGGCATTCGGCCGTCACGTGTACCCCGATCAAGTACAGACCGAGGGTATCACCAACCTCACCCCCGCCGATGTCCGTTGCGCCGACGCGCTGAACTGTGTCATTAAACTCATCGGCCGCGTGCGCCAACAGGACGATAAATTGCACTGCTTGGTCGCCCCGATGTTGATTCCCAAAACCAGCTTGCTCGCGGATGTCAACGACGTGTTCAACGGCATTATGGTGCGTGGTAACGCCATCGGCGATGTCGTGTTCTACGGCCGCGGCGCGGGCAAACTCCCCACCGCTTCGGCTGTCGTGGCGGACGTCATTGACGAAGCCCGTCACCTGGAATCCCGCAAGCCGCTGTTCTGGGGCGCAGGCGACCCGTCGTACGTGCTCGATGCACAGACCGACAGCTACGCCTTCCTGCTTCGTTTCCGTACCGCGGATAAGCAAGCCCTGCTGAACTGCCTGCACGATACGCTGGGCGATGTCACTCCCGTCACTTATAACGGTATGGCGACGGATGAAGTGGCGGTGCGTACCCCCGTTGTGTGCAAAGCGGATCTGGAAGAAAAACTGGCATCTCTCACCAACGCAACGTTACTCAGCCGCCTGCATATTGCGGCGCTGTAACCCCAAAGGAGGATATACACTATGTTGATCATACAAAAATTCGGCGGCAGTTCCGTTGCCGATGCGGAGCGCGTGATGAACGTCGCCCGTATCGTAACCGATACGTATCGACAAGGGAACGAAGTGGTCGTTGTGGTCTCCGCACAAGGTGACACCACCGACGATCTCATCGCCAAAGCACAGGAGATCGATCCGAACGCGAACAAACGCGAAATGGATATGTTGCTCTCGTCCGGCGAGCAGATCTCCATCGCCTTGCTCGCCATGGCGTGCGAAAAGCTGGGTTGCCCCGCGATTTCGCTGCTGGGTTGGCAAGCGGGCTTCCGCACCAACTCCAAGTATTCGATGGCGCGCATCAAAAAGGTCAAGAGCGAACGCATCCGCGCCGAACTCGACAAGAAAAAGATCGTCATTGTGGCAGGCTTCCAAGGCCTGAACAAATACGACGATATCACCACGCTCGGCCGTGGCGGTTCGGATACCAGCGCCGTGGCGATCGCCGCGTCAATGCACGCCGATCTGTGCCAGATCTACACCGACGTGCAAGGCGTGTACACCGCCGACCCGCGCAAGGTTCCCGGCGCACGCAAACTCGATGAGATCACCCATGACGAAATGCTGGAACTGGCGACGCTGGGCGCCCAGGTCTTAAACAACCGTTCGGTGGAAATGGCAAAGAAATACGGCATTGAACTGGAAGTTCTGTCCAGTCTCGTCAAAGCACCCGGCACCAAAGTTAAGGAGGTTACCAACGTGGAAAAAATGTTGATCACCGGTGTCGCAAAAGACACCAGCATCGCTCGTATCGAAATTGTCGGCTTGCCCGATAACCCCGGCATTGCCTTTAAGATCTTCTCGCTCGTTGCGCAAGCACACGTCAATGTGGATATCATCCTGCAATCCGTCGGCCGTGCCGGCACCAAGGATATCTCGTTCACCGTGCCGGAGCAGGACGGCGAAAAGACCGTTGCCGCGCTGAAAGAGTACTGTGAGCACCTCGGTGCGAAATCCATCACCTGCAACACCGACCTCGCTAAGGTTTCGGTGGTCGGTGCGGGTATGGAAACGCACGAAGGCGTCGCCGCCAAGATGTTTGAGGCACTCTCGGATGCCAACATCAACATCCAGACCATCTCCACCAGCGAGATCAAAATCTCGGTGCTCATCGAGCGCAAAGACGCCGAACGCGCAGTGCTGGCCGTGCACGACAAGTTCTTCGACAACGAAGATTGATTACATCCCGAAAAGCCGCGGCAACGCGGCTTTTTTTCTGACCGAAAGGAGGGTGCGTGATGCCCATCGGCTTATATCTGCACATCCCGTTTTGTGCATCGAAGTGTCCGTATTGCGACTTTTACTCGCTGGTCTCGACCCCCGCGCAGTGGGATGCCTACACCGACGCCTTGTGCGCCGCCATACACACGTGGGCGGCACGCACCGAAGCCGTTGCGGATACATTGTATCTCGGCGGCGGCACACCGTCGCTGCTGGGCGGTGAGCGTCTTGCCCGTATTGTGACTACCGCGCGGCAGGCATTTCGTATCAACGATGCCGCTGAGATCACACTCGAAGCCAATCCCGCCGACGATCTCCCCCGCACGCTTGCCGCTTTTGCAAAAGCGGGCGGCAACCGCGTGTCGTTGGGTATGCAGGATGTGGAAGACGCGCGACTGCACACGCTGGGGCGCCGCCACACTACCAAGGATACCGCGGCGGCGGTGCGTGCGGCACACAACGCGGGTATTACGAACATCTCTCTTGATCTGATGCTCGGCACCCCCGATCAAACCGAAACGGCGGTGCGTACCGCCGCCGCACGCTGTGCTGAGTGGGGGGCAACCCACGTTTCCGCCTATTTGCTGAAACTGGAACCCGCCACCCCGTTTGCGCAAAATCCCCCGCCGCTCCCCGATGAGGATACGACGGTGGCGCTGTATCACGCCGCCGCCGAAGCATTGGAGCACCACGGCTACCATCAGTATGAGATCTCTAATTTTGCGCGCAACGGTTATCACAGCCGCCACAACACAAAATACTGGAACTTGGACCCCTATCTCGGCATCGGTCCGTCGGCGCACTCGTTTTACGACGGCAAGCGGTTTGCCTATCCGCGCTCGTTACCCGCATTTTTAGACGGCGGCGAACCTAAAGCCGAATGTGCCGATCCCACCGCCATCGCCGAAAATTCGCCTGAGGAATACGCGATGTTGCGCTTACGGCTGACGGCGGGACTCCGCGAAGAAGAGTACCGCGCCCGTTTTAACTCGCCCATACCGCCCGTATGGCGCGAACGAGCCGCGGCACTGCCATCGTCGCTCATTGTGTGTGATGGCGACGGAATCCGCTTAACGCGGGACGGATTTTTGGTTTCTAACACGATTTTATATCACATTTTGGACGATTTTTCTTAAAAAAGGGCCATACGCTTGACAATCCCACCACCCGCAAGTATAATGAAAGCAGTTTACAATGTAAGGAGTCGGTACTATGTTTGACAATTGCGTTATTGACGAATTCTTGTTTGAAGGTCGCAAAGCGACTGTTGTTCACCCCACCGTGCCGTCCAACGGCCGCTGGGTCTGGAAGGCCGAATACTTTGATGCGTTCCCGTTCTTTGAGGAAGCGATGGTCGGTCGCGGCTATTATATTTGCTTTATCGATCACGAGACCCGTTGGGCACCCGACAGCGAGGTGGAACTCTCCGCCCGTTTCCTCGCTTACGTTGCAGAGAAATACAACCTCAACACCCGCGGCATCGCCGTGGGTATGAGTTGCGGCGGCTTGATGTCGACTCGTTTGGCAACCGCGCATCCCGAACTCATTGATGTGTTGTATCTGGATGCCCCGGTTCTCAACATTCTCAGTTTGGCGGGTCTGGGCGAAATGAAAGAACCCGTCGCCGACACTTTCTATCGCGAGATCGCCGATACCTACAACCTCAGCCGTTGGTCACTGGTGTCGTTCCGCGGTAGTCCCATCGACAATATGCAACCCCTCATCGACCACAAAATTCCGATCATTATGTTGTACGGCAACGCAGATAAAGTGGTCATCTACCTCGAAAACGGCAAAGTGCTGGAAAACTTCTATCGCGAAAACGGTGGTACGATGAAAGTGATGTGCCGTTCGATGATGGGGCACCATCCGCACAGTTTGGAAGATCCCACCCCGATCATCGAGTTTGTGGAAACCCACCTCGGCGAAGCGATCTAAATACGCAAAAAACATCCGTGACAGTGTCACGGATGTTTTTTATTGCCTTAATTGCTCCAAAAACGCTTCAAAGTACGGCGGCAAGCCGCTGTCAAATGTCAACCACTCGCCCGTTACGGGGTGTTCGAACCCGATGTGCCGCGCGTGCAAGCACTGCCCGCACAACGCCGCGGGTTGCTTGGCACCGCCGTACACCGTGTCCCCCGCCACGGGGTGACCCAGATACGCCATATGCACACGGATCTGGTGCGTGCGTCCCGTCTCCAGCTTGAGCCGCACGTACGAATAGCCCGCATACTCTTCCAGCACGCGGTAATGCGTCACCGCGTGCTTGCTGTTTTTCTCGGTCACCGCCATTTTTTTGCGATGCACGGGATGTCTGCCGATCGGCGCATCCACCGTGCCCTCCGCCTGCTTCAAATGCCCGACGATCACCGCTTCATACTCGCGGGTGAAGCTGTGTTCCTTGATCTGCGCCGCCAAGCCTTGGTGGGCGCAATCGTTTTTGGCAACGATGAGCAAGCCGCTGGTATCCTTATCAATGCGGTGCACAATACCGGGGCGCATCACCCCGTTGATACCCGACAACCCCTCGGGGCAGTGCGCGAGCAACGCATTGACGAGCGTACCGTCGGGGTTACCCGCCGCAGGATGCACCACCATCCCTTTGGGTTTGTTCACTACCAAAAGATCCGCATCCTCGTACACGATATCCAGCGGAATGTCCTGCGCCCTGGCCTCACACGGTTTGAGTTCGGGCGGTACCACCGTAAGTTCGGTATGTGCAGACAGACGGGCGCTTTTTGTAAGCGCCCGCCCGTTCACCGTAACATATCCTTGCTCCAACCACTTTTGCGCGGCGGCGCGGGTGATATCCATCGCCGTCGACAAAAAGCGATCGGCGCGTTCTCCCTCAGCCTCCGGAGGGACGGTCAGTCTCGTTTCCATAGGAAGCCTCCGCCGGTGTAGTTTCTTCATAGAAGAATAAGAAGAAGATCAGCAGCAGTATCGATCCGACCACCACACAGCAATCCGCCACGTTGAATACGGGGAAATCGATGAAAGTGACACGGATCATATCCACCACATAGCCTTGTATCGCGCGGTCGATCAAGTTGCCGATACCGCCCGCCAGCACCAGGGTGGCGCTGATATTAAACATCCGAAACCGACGGAACTGCCCCGTCAGCACGAACACGCCCAAGGCGATCATCAGGATCGCGGTGAGCACCACAAAGAACCAACGCCCGCCTTGCAACATCCCGAACGCCGCGCCTTCGTTTTCCACATACGTAAACTCCAGCACTTTCGGGATCACCGTCAGCGGTTCGCCGTTTTTCAGGTACACCACGGTCAACCATTTGGTCAACTGATCCAACCCTACCAACAACGCTGTCACGCCCACGATCAGGGCTTGGAACATACAGACCCTCCTTACTCGCTCATCAACGCGGCACAACGGGCACACAGGCCGGCGTGCTCGCCCTCGTCGGACACACTTTCGCTGTACGACCAGCAACGGCAACATTTGCCGCCGTCGGCGTGTGCCACCGATACCGACAAACCTTCTACGTCGCCCGTAAAGTCGCCCGCGCCTTCGCCGCAAACGCTCACCTGCGATACGATGAGCACAGTGGGCAACATCTCTTCCGCCGCCTTGACGAACGGCAACAGCTCGGCCGAGCAGTACAACGCGACTTTCGCCTCCAGTGAACTGCCGATAACCTTGGCATTACGCGCGTTTTCCAGTGCCTTTTGCACGTCATCGCGAATGGCGTGGATATGCGCCCAGCGTGCCTCAAACTCGGCATCCGCCACCGGCTGTGCCGTCGGCATCTCGTTGAGCAGTACCGAACGGGTGTCATCCTCCGCGGTGTGCGGCATAAACGACCAGATCTCCTCCGTCGTAAATGCCAAAATGGGCGACAACAAACGCGTGATCGCGTTCAAAATGCGATAGATCGCCGTCTGTGCGGCGCGGCGCTTCTCACCGTCGGCCGCCTCGACATACAAACGATCTTTCAACACATCCAAATAGAAGTTGGACAGATCCACCACGCAGTAGTGGTGAATGGCGTAGAACGCATCGTGGAACTCGTAGTTCTCGTACGCTTCGCGCACTTCGGCGACCACCTGCTCTAAGCGCATCAGCGCCCAACGGTCGATCTCCATCAAACGATCATCCGCAACGCAATCGGTATTGGGATCAAAGTCGTGCAGGTTACCCAGAATGTAGCGCGCCGTGTTGCGCACCTTGCGATACGCTTCGGACAACTGCTTAAGAATATCCTTGGACAAACGCACGTCCACGCGATAATCCAGCGAAGCGACCCACAAACGCAGGATCTCCGCGCCGTAATCTTTGATAACTTCGTCGGGAGCGATGGCATTACCCAGCGACTTGTGCATTGCTTTGCCTTCGCCGTCCACGACCCAGCCGTGCGTCAATACCGCTTTGTACGGCGCCGTGCCGTCGCACGCCACCGCCGTCAAGAGCGAGGACTGGAACCAACCACGATACTGGTCGGCGCCTTCCATATACAGATCGGCGGGATAGGTCAGTTCGGGACGATCCTTCAACACCGCAGTGTGGGTGGAACCGGAATCGAACCACACGTCCATAATATCGCTTTCCTTGCGGAAGTGATGGCCGCCGCAATGCGGGCAAGAGGCGCCTTCGGGCAGGATCTCATCCGCCTCGTGCGTGTACCAGCCGTTGGAGCCCTCACGACGGAACAGTTCCGATACGCAGCGGATAAACTCGCCGTCAATAACGGGTTTGCCGCACTCTTCGCAATAGAAGATCGGGATCGGCACACCCCACAAACGCTGACGGGAAATGCACCAGTCACTGCGCTCACGCACCATCGACGTGATGCGATCTTCGCCCCACGCGGGCATCCATTTCACATCCTGAATGGCGCGCACCGCGTCATCCTTAAAGCTGTCTACCGAGCAGAACCATTGATCGGTCGCGCGGAACAACACAGGTTTCTTACAACGCCAGCAGTGCGGATACTGGTGAACGATCTTCTTCATCGCGAGAAGCGAACCCGTTTTATCCATATGTACCGCAATGGCTTTGTTTGCTTCGTCAGTTGTCATGCCTGCGCAGATGGAACCCGCTTCTTCGGTCATACGGCCTTCGCTGTCCACCGGCACCACGATGCCGATCTGCTCATACTTTTTGCAGACGTTAAAGTCATCCACACCGTGACCGGGCGCCGTGTGAACGCAACCCGTACCGCTTTCCAGCGTGACGTGGTCACCCACAATGATGAGCGACTCGCGGTCGAGGAACGGATGGCGCGCCGTCATATACTCAAGCTCCGCGCCCGTAAAGGTAGCGAGCACCGTATAGTCGGTGATACCCGCGGCGGCGAGCGTCTCCTCGGTGAGGGCTTCGGCAAGGATATAGTTCTCCTCACCGCAACGCACCGCTTGATACGTAAACGTCGGGCCAAGGCAGATCGCCAAGTTGGCGGGCAACGTCCACGTGGTGGTGGTCCAGATCACGAACGAGGTCTTTGCCGGGTCAACACCCTTGGCGGACAACACGCCGCGCTCGTCGGCGACGGGGAACTTCACATACACCGAATAGCAGGGATCTTCCCCGTATTCGATCTCCGCTTCCGCCAACGCGGTGCGACACTCAGGGCACCAGTACACGGGTTTGAGACCCTTGTAGATGTAGCCCTTGGTCGCCATCTCGCCGAAGATCTCGATCTGGCGCGCCTCAAACTCGGGGGCATACGTCAGGTACGGGTTTTCCCAATCACCGAGCACACCGAGCCGTTTGAACTGCTCGGTCTGATCGTGAACGTAACCCTCGGCAAAATCGCGGCAGATGTCGCGCAGTTCCACGGGAGACATCGAGAGCGCCTTTTCCACGCCCGCCTTGGCGCGCGCTTTCAGTTCGATCGGCAGACCGTGCGTGTCAAAACCCGGCACATACGGCGCTTGATAGCCTGCCATATTGCGGTAGCGCACGATCATATCCTTGATGATCTTGTTGAGCGCCGTACCGATATGGATGTTACCGTTGGCATAGGGAGGGCCGTCGTGAAGCACAAAACGCGGTTTACCTTCGTTTTTCTTCATCAACGCCTCATACGTTTTTTCCGTATCCCACTTTTCCAAGAAAAGCGGCTCACGTTGCGGCAGACCGGCTCGCATCGGGAACTCGGTCTTGGGCAGATTCAAAGTCTGATTGTAATCCTGCTGTTGCATGGTTCTATCTCCTTAACGCACTGTTATATTATCCTCTACGCTTTTTGAGCAATCCGCGAGATTTTGGTTCTTCCTCGTCATCCTCATCGGCACTGATATCGTAGTCGTTACCGAATTTAAGATCCGTAAATCGCGAAACGGGTTTGAGTTCTTCCTCCGAAACGGGTTTTACCTCATCGTCATCGGTCGGCACCACCACTTGCGGAGCTTCCTCTGCGACGGGTTGTACCGGCTCGGCTGCCACGGGTTCCTCTTTTTCCTGCTCGGGCAACATTTCGATCACTTTCAAATGTTGCTTATAGAGCGTAAGCATCTTCTCTTTAAAATCGGAAACTTCGCGTTGCACACGTGCAAGCTCGCTCTTTTCCTCTTCGATCTTTTGCAGCAATGCCGCACGCAGCTCTTGTGCCTCGCGCTCGGCTTGCTCACGCAAAGCGGCGGCTTTTTCTTCCGCCTCGCGCAGTGTGGCATCACCCGCACGCTGCGCGCTGAGCAATGCCGAACGAATACTGTCCTCGTCGTTGCGGTACTCCACCAATTTCTCGGCCAGCACCTTCATTTTTTGGTTCAGTTCTTCTTTTTCCTGCAACAGTTGCTCCACGGTTTCGGTGCAGGCGTCAATGAAATCATCCACTTCGTCCGCACGATAGCCACGGCCGCGGCTGAACTCTACGTTGCGAATAGCCTCCGGTGTCAACACAAGAAACTCCCCCTTATAAAAATTGTTCCACACGAACAAACAAGCGTCCTTTTTTAGTAGGCGGCCCGATCTGTGCTACGCGAAACCGCCCTGCGCCGCGCACCGAGAGAATGTCCCCCTCGTTGATCGGCAGTGATACCGACTCGGTCGGCATATGATTCACCGACACCGCTCCCGCCGCAATCCGCCGCGCCGCTTCTTCCCGTGACGTGCGCAATGCCACGCGGAGCACCGCATCCAGCCGCGGCGACGGTACCGTGTCCTGCAACTCACGAAACTCGTGCTTAACCGTGATCTGTGCCGTGTACGGGTACACTGCCTTGACGCCTTCACGCCCGATCTTTGTCACCGACTCTGCCAAAAACGGCGCCAATTCCTCGTCTGCCAACACCACGGCTTCGCCCGCGCGGCACACGATATCGCCCAGTTTATCCCGACGGATCCCCTCGGCCAGCAACGCGCCAAACACATCGCGGTGGGACAACGTCACCGAATCGCGGTAACGAAACGCCACCGCCCGCACGGGAAACAGCGCCGTATCCGGCGGCAAAAACGACGGAAAAACGCCCAAAATCGTGCGCTCCGCGCCCTCATAACCGCCGAAAAACAGAAAATCGGTAAACCCCTTTTCACGCAAGACGGCTCGTGCCACCGCCTGTCGGTGTTCATCCAGAAAGCCGACAAATCGGGGACACGAGCGCACATCACACAGATGACAGGCATCCTCTATGCGGGCACGCAGAAGCGCGTCCTCTTCGGATGCATCAGAAATATAAGCCATTGTTCTCCAGCTCGTCCAACAGATCGCCCATAAAACCGACGTTGTACGGCGTGATGATGTAGGTGCAGTTGGCGACCTTCTTGATCTGGCCGTCGTTCGCATACGCCACACCGCTCAAGAAGTCGAGAATACGGCGCGCCACATCCTTGTTGGAAGACTCCAAATTCAGCACCACCGTGCGCTTGGCGTTGAGGTGGTCGGCAATCGTGCTGGCATCGTCAAAGCGCTCCGGCTTGACAAGTACCACCTGCAACTGCGCAGTCGCGTGAATGTTCACGACCTTATTGCTCTTGCGCGTGTCGTCCGCCGCGCGCTCCGCGGAACGGGAAACCAATTCCGTTGCGCTTTCGTCCGTTACCTCGCGCTCATCTTCTGCATCGCCCAGCAGATCTTGCAATTTTCCGAAAAGACCCATGGTTGTTTCCTCCTGCTTATTTATAATCTCTTGCACCGAAGATCGCGGAACCGATACGTACCATCGTTGATCCTTCACGGATCGCCTCCGCATAATCACCCGACATACCCATTGAGAGAATATCCATACTTATATTATCTACATTTTTACTGCGAATGTCAATAAACAGTTTGTGCATTTGAGAAAAAATCGCTCTTTTTTCGGCTTCTGTATCCAAAATCGGCGGAATTGCCATCAATCCGCGCACCCGAATACCCGAAAAACCCGCCACCGTGTGCAACAATTCTTCCAATTGTTCGGCGGGAACACCGCTTTTGGACTCTTCATCCCCGATGTTGACTTCCACCAACACGTCCACATATCCTTGCGGTGTTTGCAAGGCGGCATCCGATACCGCCCTCGCCAACCGCTCGCTGTCGATGGATTGGATCATATCCACCTGCCCGACAATGCGCTTGACCTTATTGGTCTGCAGATGCCCGATCAAATGCGCCTGCACACCGTCCAGATGAAGCGCATCGCGCTTTTCAAGGAACTCTTGCACACGGTTTTCACCAATGTGCGTGATCCCCGCTTCCAGTGCCGCGTTGATGCGGGAAGCCGGCACCGTCTTGGTCACCGCCATCAGCGTTACCTCTTCGCGGCGACGCCCCGCGGCGGCACACGCCGCGTGGATCGTCTCCTCAATGCGCGCCAAATTATCGCGCACCAACTGTACCTCATCGTACGAGTTTACCGTCATACAGATCCTCTCCTTTCACCACGATCTTATCGTATAACTTCGCATATCCCTTTTCGTCCGTGATCTCGCACACCGTATACGACTCGGCGGCATCGTGGTGCAACACCCGAATGCGGCGGAAATCTAACACGTTACCCGCCTGCACATACACGCCGGGATCTTGCTGTTCGTTAAAGTGAATCGCGCTGTCGGGGATACGAATCCCGTTAAACTGCTGCAAGCGGATCTCCACCTGCTCGACACGCGCCGTGGACAGTGCCTGATCCATACGTGTGCATTTGAGCACCAGCGCAGCGTTGCCCGTGGTATCCTTATTGATTGCCTCCACCTGCATCGGGATGACCTCACTGGTCACAAACGGCATCCGCACTTCCAATAACGCATCCACTTTGAGTTCTGCGGCCTGTGCGATCGGCAGTACGCACGCAAGATACCACTCGTAATCCTCTACGATCTTACCGATCCCCGCGGGCGCACTCGGCGGTGTCGTTCCCAACACGTCCTGCACCTTGCCCACCGTCAGATCGGTGACACCTTTGGTGCCGCAAAGGTTCTCATACCCATCCAATTGGCTGATAAAATACCCCGCCACCGGCGCATTTACACGCGATGTTGCCGCTTGGAACGAGGCGGCCAGCGACTTTCGCTCGGCACGAAGGGCGTTCAATCGCTCGTCAAAATTTGCCACACGGCCGATGGTGAGCTGTTGCTTGTTAAGCAACGTCTGTAACCGCGCCCGCAACGATTGCATATCCACGATCTCTTTGGCTTGCGCGCTCGCCGTCACCGACAGCCACGTATCACCGATCTGTTGATTGATCGCCGTCAGATTGGCGCGGTTGGATATTCCTTGCGCGTTGATGGAAGAAAGCGACGCGATCTCCTCATCCAAACGGTCCAGTTCCTGTTGTTTAAGCGCATCTTGCTGTGAGGCAAACACATCCGCGATCTTGCCGCGCCGCGACACACGCCCGCCGTTTTGCACCGTATAAAACAAATATCCCTTGGGGCTTTCCGTGAGTACCGTCTCGTCGCGGTACACGATGCCCTTCGTCTCTAACGTCTGGTACGCCGTGGCACGAAACACCGTTTCGGTCTTGATGGGTGTTACCAATATCATATAGCCCTGATACCCGATATACACCAGCAGAAGCGCGGCGGCGGCAAACGCCAATACGCGCTTAACAATGGGATTCATCCGACACCGTTCTCCTTTCGGTTCATAATACACTGCATCGCTTGTTCCAACACATCGCCGTCATCCACATACACCGACGTCATCCACGGCTGGTGGCGGAACCACGATAACTGCCGCTTTGCGTAGCGGCGACTGCCCTGACGAATGGCATCCGCCACCTCGTCCACCGTTTGCTCGCCCGCAAAATACGGTTCCCATTCTTTATACCCGATCGCTTGGCGCACCGTATCGGTATCCGACAACGTGCGCAGCCACCGCGCTTCGTCCTCCAGACCGTCGGCAAGCATCTGTGTGACGCGACGATCGATGCGGTCGTATAACACTGCCCGATCGCGAAACTCCAGCCGCAACCCGCACACATCGTACGGCGACGGCCGATTACGCGACGCGGCATTTTGCTCGGTGATGGTACGCCCCGTGGTTTGATAGATCTCGAGTGCACGCACGATGCGCCCGCGATCGTTGGGATGCAGTCGCGCCGCCGTAAGCGGGTCGATCACAGCAAGCTCGTCCAACAACACTTGTGTTCCCTCCGCTTCGGCACGGGCAAGGAGTGCCTCTCGCACCGCGCGGTCGCCGGATTGCTCTTCGTATTGTAGGTTGTCCACCACCGCTTGAATATACAACCCCGTTCCGCCGCACAACACGGGTAATTTCCCCCGCTCGTGCACCTCACGGATGGTCTCGTGTGCCGCGGCGGCATACCGCGCCACACTGTACGACGCACCGGGCGACAAAAAACCCATCAAATGATGCGGGATGCCCGCCATTTCCTCCTCGGTCGGCCGCGCCGTACCCACGCGCAAACCGTCGTACACCTGCATCGAGTCGGCAGAGACCACCTCGCCGCCCAAGCGACGACAGATTTCCACCGCCAACGACGTCTTGCCCGATGCCGTCGGCCCCGCAATTACAACAAGAGGTATCATTTACACGATCCTCCCGAACTGTTTTTCAATTTCACGCGCCGTCAGTTCAAAGCAAACGGGTCGGCCGTGCGGACAGGTGCGAATATCCTCCGCCCACAACACGCGTTCCGCCAACCGCTGCAATTCCTGCGGCGTACTGCTGTCGCCCGCTTTGACCGCGGCGCGGCACGCCACCGAATGATAGATCCACTCGCGGCGCGCTGTGGTGATGTCGCGGCGACCTTGTGCCAAGCCGCCCGCGATCTCGCGCAGACTTTCGGCAATATCACAACCCGAAAGCACCATCGGTACAGCACGAACAAGCAACGATCGCCCGCCGAATTCTTCGGTGTCAAACCCCGCTTCGCGCAAGGCATCACCCGCGGTACTGAGCGCCGCCCATTCCTCACTGCTGAGCGTTACCGTCACGGGTGCCAGCAACAACTGGGCATCGTTATGCTCGCACTGCGTCAGTTCGTTATAGATCAGCCGCTCGTGCGCGGCATGCTTGTCAATAAAATAGACTGCCCCTTGCCACTCGGCAACGATATACGTGTGCAGTACCTCGCCCACCACACGCACGGGGGCGGGTTCGTCGATAAGCACTTCTTGCGCGGGAGGCGGTGCGGGCACCGCTTTCACCTCCGGCTTCGGCTCGGGTTTCACTTCAAAAAACGATGCCATCGACGGCGGTTCTTCGCGCAATGTGCCCGTCACGGCGGGCTTTATCATCACCGGCATTTTGGGCTTCGGTATCAACGGCGCGGGTGGCGGCACATTCGTTTTTTGCACGCTCTGCGCGATACGATGCGCCGTCGGCGCGCTGACACGCGCCTCTTCTTTCGGCGGGTACACGGGTGCGGACAACACCGCCTGCTTCGGGGCACCGTCTGCCGCCAACGCCGATTTGACACCGTGATACACTGCATCAAACACCGGTTTTTCGTTAACAAACCGCACCTCGATCTTGGCGGGATGCACGTTGGCATCCACCGTCTCGGGTGCCATTTCGATATTCAGCACACACGCAGGGAATTTCCCCACCATTACCGCACCTTTATAGGCTTGCTCCAGCGCCGCCATCGCGGTGCGGGTCTTGACATACCGCCCGTTGATGAAGAAATGCTGCATCGTGCGATTGGCGCGCGGCGCGGTAGGACGGCAAATATACCCGTGCACGTGCACGCCGTCCAAGGCGTAATCCAGCGGAATCAGCGTTTTGGCAAATTCACGCCCCAGCACCGACCCGATGCACGAATACAAGTTATTATCACCGGGGGTGAGCATTTCTTCCCGTCCCTCGCGGATAAACCGAAACGAGATCTCGGGATGCGACAGCGCCAAACGATCCATTACCGCCGCCACCGCATTGGCTTCGCCCACGTCTTTTTTCAAAAATTTCATACGCGCAGGGACATTATAAAACAGATCCCGCACGCAAATTGTCGAACCGCGCGCACAGCCCGTGTCCCGCAGTTCCACCTGTTCACCGCCCTCAATGCGGTAGTAAGTACCTTCCAGTTCTTCCTCGGTGCGTGTGACCAGCTCCACGCGCGCCACCGCCGCGACCGACGCGAGCGCCTCGCCGCGGAAACCCAGTGTACCGATGGTAGCCAGATCCTCTTCGGTGCGGATCTTACTCGTCGCGTGGCGCAAAAACGCCGTAGGGACATCCTCGCGCGCAAAACCGCACCCGTTATCCGTTACCGTCAGTTCGGTTACACCACCGTTTTGTATTGATACCGTGATAAGCGACGCACCGGCATCGATGGCGTTCTCCACCAACTCTTTCACCACTGATGACGGGCGCTCCACCACCTCGCCTGCGGCGATAAGCTCGGCCGTATGCTTGTCCAATACTTGAATTTTAGCCATCGTGCCACCTCCTTTGTTTAAAAGGCTTGCGCCTCACGGTTGAGTTCGTACAATACCCGCATCGCCTCGATCGGCGTCAAGACATTCACGTCCAATTCGCGCAACCGACGAAGCAGGTCGTTATCCGCCGTCGGCAACAGCGACAACTGTCCGTCATCCTGCTCGGTTGCCACGGGCAACGGGCGGATCGCCACACCTTCTTCATTTAACTCTTTCAAGATCTCCTTGGCGCGCGCCACCACAACGTCGGGTACACCCGCCAATTTGGCTACTTCAATACCGTAGCTTTCATCGGCAGGGCCGCGCACGATGCGGCGCAGGAACGTGATATCGTCACCGTGACGTTTAACGGCAACACTGTAATTTTGCACGCCGTCCAGCACGTCTTCCATCACGGTCAACTCGTGATAATGCGTGGCAAACAACGTCTTGGCACCCAGGCACCGCAGGTCTGCCACATATTCGAGCACCGCCCGCGCGATACTCATACCGTCGTACGTGGACGTGCCGCGCCCGATCTCGTCAAAAATAATCAAACTGTTGGCGGTGGCGTGTTTGAGAATGGTCGCCACCTCGCTCATTTCCACCATAAACGTGGATTGCCCCGACGCCAGATCGTCCGACGCGCCCACGCGGGTGAAAATGCTGTCCACCAATCCGATGGTCGCACTTTCTGCCGGCACAAAACTGCCGATCTGCGCCATCAGCGTGATGAGCGCCGTTTGGCGCATATAGGTGGATTTACCCGCCATATTCGGGCCTGTGAGTATCACCACGCGGTTGCGGTGGTTATCCAACTGCACATCGTTCGGCACAAACGGTGCTTTTTGCAACACTTCCACCACGGGATGCCGCCCGTTTTTCACGGTCAACTCCCCACTGAGATCGATGACGGGGCACACGTAGTTATGCCGCAACGCCACCTCGGCAAGCGAACACAGCACGTCCACCGTCGCCACCGATTCCGCCGTGCTTTGAATACGCGACAATTCCGCCGCCACCGCACGGCGCACTTCGGAAAACAATTCATATTCCAGCCCGATGGAACGCTCTTTCGCACCCAACACGCGGGCTTCGAGTTCTTTGAGTTCTTGCGTGATATACCGCTCTGCATTGGCAAGCGTCTGCTTGCGTATGTAATGCTCCGGCACCTCACCCGCGTAACTGCGGGAAATTTCAATGTAATACCCGAATACGCGGTTGTACCCGACTTTCAAATTGCGGATACCCGTGCTTTCCTTCTCCTGTGCCTCAATACGCGCGATAATGCCCGTACCGTCGGTCATATCCAGCCGCAGTTCGTCCAATTCGGCGCTGTATCCGTCACGGATGACACCGCCTTCTTTCACCGTCGCGGGCGGATCTTCCGCAATGGCGCGACCGATGAGATCATACACATCATCCAGCGGATCGATGTGCTCGCGCAGTTCGCAGAGCAACGTGGAATGTACGCCCTGCATCCGTTGACGCACGGGGGCTAACCGCCCGATGGTGTGGTGCAACGCACGCAATTCTTTCGCGTTGACACTGCCGTATACCACCCGCGTCATAATGCGCTTTAAGTCGTACACTTCCGACAACAGTTCCTGCAATTCCTCGCGGCGCATCGCATCGTGCACCAATTCATCCACCGCGCCTTGACGGCGGGTGATCTGGGCGGGATGCAACAGCGGTTGCTCCACCCACGAGCGCAACATCCGCGCGCCCATCGCGGTGCGGGTGCGGTCCAACACGCCGAGAAGCGACCCGTGCTTTTTGCCGGTACGCAACGTCTCAGTCAGTTCCAGATTACGGCGGGTCGCCAGATCCAGCCGCATATACTGGATATCGGAATACACGTCAAGATACGCCATCCGCTCCAACCCGATCTTTTGAGTAACGTACAAATAATGCAACGTACTGCCCAGCGCGCGCACCGCGGAAAACTTGCTGTCCAGTTCCATCTCTTGCAGAGACGGTTTGTGGAAATGCTCGAGGATCACTTCTTCCGCGGCGGCATAATCAAAACTCGCCGCTTCGGCCTGCTCGGGTTGTACGAGCAGGCGTTCGGTAATAAACGTCACCGTCACGGCATCGGATGCCGCGGCGTCGTTGAGCAGAATTTCGCGCGGCGAAAACCGCGACAATTCGTTAATAAGTCGGGAACGGATATCCGTGCCGCTGAGTTGTGTTACGTGAATCTCACCCGTGGAGGTATCCGCAAAACAGAGTCCCGCATCGGCAAATCCGTCACCCACAAACACGGTACAGAGATAGTTGTTGCGCGTTTCATCCAGCATACTGCCCTCGATGACCGTACCCGGCGTGATCACACGCACTACGTCACGTTTCACCAATCCTTTGGCAGTAGTCGGATCTTCGGTCTGTTCGCAGATCGCCACTTTGTATCCGCGGCTGACCAGCCGCGCAATGTAACTCTCGCAACTGTGGTACGGCACTCCGCACATCGGCGCGCGCTCTTCCTGCCCGCAATCCCGTCCGGTGAGTACCAACTCCAGTTCTCGCGATGCCAATTTCGCATCGTCAAAGAACATTTCGTAAAAATCACCCAAACGGAAAAACAGGATACACTGCGGGTATTTCTTTTTGATCGCCAGATATTGTTTCATCATCGGCGTAGGTTCCATACCGTTCTCCTCCCCTGCCCGTGTTTACTGTCTCCCTTGATCAGTGGCAACCTGCGCAACTGCTGCAGTTGCCACCGCAGGAATGTTCGTCATACTCGTCGGGATTGAGGCCCTGCGCCGCCATATTCAAGATGGCGCCGATCCCGTTGGTCAGCTTATCCAGCGCGGTTTTCGCCTCGTTGTACGCCGCCATCGACTCGTTTGCCATCACGCGGGCGTACACCTCGCGCAATTCCTCGTTGAGCGTGCGCATCTTCGCTTCGTCCTGCTCTTCGCCCTTGGCGGCTTCGGTGTTGATCGCCATACGCTTCAGATTGAACTCACCGATAAGCTCCTGCAACGCCTTATCTTCATCGGCGGCAGCCTGTGCCATCTGCACCTTCACAAACCGCTCATCCGCTTGGATCGCGTGACCCAATTCCTTTGCCATTTCAAACAACTGTTCCATTTTGAATTGCCTCCTTAAATAATTTCACCTGTTAAAATATAACTGCGTGCGCTTGTAATACGCACGGTCACATACTCACCCAAACGCGCGGGATCTCCCTGCACGCGCACCACGCTGTTTTCCGCGAGACGCGCCTCCAAAAATTCGCCCGCATCGGTCTCAAGCAACGCGCGTTGCTCTGTCCCCACCAAGGCTTGCAACCGCTCGGCGGATAACGTCTCTTGCAATGCGGTCAATTCTTGGAACCACGCGGTCTTCTCTTCCGCCGTAATGGGGTCGGACATTTTTGCCGCGGGTGTCCCCTCGCGCGGCGAGAAGATAAACGTAAACAGCGACACAAATCCCACTTCACGGATCAGCGACAATGTATCCAAGAAATCCTCGCGCTGTTCACCGGGGAAACCCACGATCACATCACTGGTAAACGCGATATCCGGCACGACCTGCCGCGCGTAGCGAATCAGTTCAAGATACTGCTCCCGGGTGTATCCGCGGTTCATCTCTTTTAGAATGCGGTTGCTGCCGGATTGAAACGGCAGATGAAAATGCCGTGAAACCT
>JAZOBT010000064.1:0-3049 GCA_045596125.1 Acutalibacteraceae bacterium
CATGGCTACGATCCGACTTGATGCAACCTATGAGATCTTGGTGGACTACGTCGCGATGCCCGCGGATATCGCTGATGCGGTGCGTCTGAGCAAAGGGCTCACCGACAGCGCGCCCACGTCTGTCACTTTGCGCCGCCAAGCCGCCGCACAGGAAGACACTTATACCGTGGATTTCGGCAGCGAGGTCGCGGGCTCGTACCACTGGCCGAGCGGTGTGTTGACCCTTGAAGACGGCACCACACGTCAATTCACACCGCAGACGATCATTGCCTTGGCGGGCGAAAACACGTTGACGTGTGACGCGGGCGAAATCACGGTGTCGGGTCGCGCTCTCCCCGGAAACGGCGGCGATACAGACGGCATCGAAGAGGCTCTCGATAGGATCATTGATATTCAAAACAACCTCGTAGGAGGCGATGGCGAATGAGTATAGCCGATAAATTGGTGTTGGTTGCCGAAAACCAGCAAAAGGTGTTTGAAGCGGGGAAACAAGCAGAATACGATGCGTTTTGGGACGAGTTTCAGCAAGGAGGAGCGCGGGAGGATTATTCCTATGCGTTTTTGTGGTGGAGACCCGATTGTTTTCGCCCGAAGTACGATATCGCAACGTCTACTTGTTTGATGATCTTCCGCGAGTTTAACTATCACAAGGATCTTGCCGCTGTTGACTTGGTCGAGTTACTGGAAAACGCAAACGTGTCACTTAGTTTTTCCGGCGCTAAATCGTGGGACAAAGCATTTTATTACGCAAAAATCTCGCACCTCGGCACGTTGGATATGAGGGCGTATACGAGCGGTTCTCAAATATTTAGCGGAATGAGCGAACTTGTAACCATTGACAAGTTGATGCTAAACGGGGACACCACCTACGATTTGGACGGCTCTTTTTCGGTTTGCAGAAAACTGGAAAACCTCACCATAGAGGGGACGCTGGGAGCACAAAAGAACAACCGCTTTAGCTTAAACGATTGTACCAAACTATCGCACGACAGTTTAATGAGCGTAATTCGCGCTTTGAAAGATTATGCGGGGCAAGCGCCTGCAACAACGCCGAGTCTAATTCTTGGAAGTACCAACATCGCGAAACTCACAAACGACGAACTGGCGATTGCCACCAATAAAGGATGGGCGGTGACATAATGGCAAACTGGACGTTACAACAAGCAACCGAATTTTCGTTCCCGCACCTGACGGTGTTTCGCAAGTTGCGGGACGGTGTTCCTACGGCGTGGTTGGTACAAGCCGATGACGGCTATGTAATGTACGACCCGAACGACCATAGCGTGACAGTTGACCCCGAAACGATGGAGGAAGTGGCTTACACGTATTATTTCAAGGAAATGCATTGCCCGTTGGATTTCAATTTTGAAAGCTTCGCGCCCGTCATTACGGAGGAGGTACAAAGCAATGGCGAGTAAAGTACTGCAAAAGGGCAAGACCCGCATCACACAAGGCTACAAGACTACACACAAAGGCGTGGACCTCGGCAGGGTCCACGCCGCGGGGGAACCCGTTATCGCGCACGCGGCGGGGGTGGTCAACTTTTGCCAAACGGGGCAGAAGAACAACAAAGGCTCCACCGGCAACGCCAGCTACGGCAACTGTGTGAAAATCGACCACGGGAGCGGGTGGGAGACGCTGTACGCCCACCTCGCCACCGTGAAAGTCAGGCACGGCGAGACGGTCAAGGAGGGACAGGTCATCGGCACGATGGGCAACACGGGTAACAGTTACGGCATCCATCTGCATTTTGAGGTGCGCCGCGACAAGGCCCGCATCGACCCCACACCGTATTTGGAGAAAGACCTGCCCATTCCCGCGCGCATTCCCGTGCGCTACCGCGCGTTTGTGGGCGGGCGGTGGTTGCCGTGGGTGACCGATTGGGGCGACGGCGCCGACGGCTATGCCGGCATTTACGGCAAACCCATCACCGCCTTGCAGATCCGCCCCGAGCGCGGCACGGTGACGTACCGTGTGCGCCAAAACGGCAAGTGGCTCGCGTGGGTGACCGGCAAACGTAGTTGGGCGGGCGTGCGCGGCACGCCGATCACGGGTCTGCAACTCTCGTTCGACGGCGCGGCGGGATACACGTCCCGTGCCCGTGTGACGGATACCGCCACCGCCGATTGGCGGGCGTGGGGAGCACTCGAGACCGACGCCCCCTTTGACGGCATCCAACTCGAGATCGTAAAGGGGTGAGCCGCGTGGACATCGAGGCGAAGCTCGCCGAACTGGACGCGCGCGAGCGCACCTCCGAACACCGCTTGCGCGATCTGGAAACCGAAATGCGCGACTTGCACGCGCTGACCAAGGCGGTGGCGATCACCAACACCAACGTGCAGCAATTGCAACACCGCGTAGAGGAACTGCACGCCGATATCAAGGGTCTCACCGCCGTACCGATGCGGCGGTGGAACACCGTCATTGAGTGGCTCATCAAAGGCACTGTGGGTGCCTTGGTGGGCGCGCTCATCGCGACGGTGCTCAAATAAAAAAAGGAGGAAACCGAATGAAAGAATTTACATCCCGCTTCCGCTCGTGGGCGCTGTGGCTGGCGCTTGCCGCACTGGTGGTCTTCTGCGTCAAGCAGTTCACGGGCGTGGACATCAGCGAGCCGATGGATAACCTGCTCAACGTGTTGTTGCCGATCCTCACCGCGTTCGGCATCGTCAACAACCCCACCGACCAACAGCATTTTTAAACAACCATCTTGTAGGGGCGTTCAACGAACGCCCCTACTTGCCACCGTACAAACAAAAACCACGCGATAGTCGCGTGGTTGGATAGAGCTTTAGCGATGAACAAAAAATGTAGCAATCAAAGGTAAAGGCAGAAAGTGTTTATGCCTTGCCTCCCTCTGATGAGGCCGATTCCCCCGGGAGGGGGAAATGTCGGCGAAGCCGACAAAAGGGGCCCGTTTCGGGAGAAAGGTGGATTTTTGCGAAGCAAAAAGACGGAGGGAGAGAAAAGTAAAAGACTACCCCTCAGTCGGCTGCCGCCGACAGCTTCTCGTTGCGACTCGGTCACCTCGCGGTTCTGACAGTCCCCC
>JAZOBT010000065.1:0-2242 GCA_045596125.1 Acutalibacteraceae bacterium
CGCCGCCGTTGATAAAGAAGCCCAGCTCGCACAAGCCGCCGCCGCTGCGGATGAACTTGTAGATGTTGCTGTGCGCCACGGGAGAACCCGTGCACTGGAACGCGAAGTCTGCCAAGTGGCCGCCGAATGCGTTCTCCACAGCACCCGCGAGTGCCTCAATGCCCTTGTGGTCTTTGAAGTTGACCGAAGCGGTAGCACCCATCTCTTTGGCGAAGTTGAGGCGCTTTTCTTCGCCGTCCACCGCGACGATGTTTTCAATACCCATCGTGCGGAGCACGGCGATACAAATGAGACCGATCGGGCCGCAGCCTTGCACCACCACGCGGCTGTTGAAGCGCAAAAGACCGGTGGTCTTCGCACGCTCTACGGCGTGGATGAGCACCGCGCAGGGCTCGATCAAGATGCGATCTTCCAAGCTCAAGTCGCTGACGTTGAAGATGGACGAGCCGCCGCGGATAACGATGTAATCCGCAAACCAACCATTCAGATGAATGTCATCATCGGGAAGGAGGCCGTACACATCGGCGCCGCCGACGTTTTGCTTGTTGAGGTCGTACATTGTGATGTCGGCATTGTCCTTAAAGATGGCGCTGGTAACGATTTTGTCACCGATGTTGAGGGGGTTGCCTGCGCTGTCTTTTTTGACGTTTTTGCCCATCTTGACGATCTCGCCCGTGCCCTCGTGACCGAGAACCAACGGGATGAGGCCAAAGGGATCGCGCTTAAACTCGTGCGCGTCAGTGCCGCAGATACCGCAGCCCTCTACCTTGACCAGAACATCGTCATCGCCCAGTTCGGGGATGGGGAACTCTTTGATGTCATAATGCTCGAGAGAGGTGAGCATTGCCGCGCGGCTCTTTGCGGGAATGGTGCCTGCCGTCTTGCTCTTGCAAGGAGCAGCTCCGCCCATTTCCTGAAGCACCTGCTTGACAATCAGTTCGATGTTTTGGGAATCCATTGTCATTACCATCGCTCCATTCTGTATAGTCAGATTTTTATTGATTGAGATAACCGATCAATTCATTGACACCGTAGCCCGTGACCGAATCGATGCGGAAGACCTTTTTACAACCGCTCAGCCGCAACCAGTTTTCCGCGCGATCGGGGTTGGCGCCCTCTTCCTCGCATTTGGTAACGATGCCGATAACCTCGCGGTTTACCATACACGTTACACAGGGGGGAAACAGCGAATACGGCTCGGTGGCGCTGATGAGCAACCCCACCATATCCGCTTCGTACGAATACAGTGCCAATGCTCTGCCCAAATGATGGGTCTGTGCGTACTCGCCGGGGGTGTCGATCAATTGATTTTCAAACTTGATGTATTGTGTTTTGTCGTAGGAGATATCTTCGCCGCGCAACACCTGCGTTAAGGTGGTCTTGCCGCTTTCGCTCCTACCCATTAAAATCAGTTTTTTCATTATGTTTTGGTGATGGGGCAAACCGTAAAGCCTAACACATCACGGCAATAGTCAACCAGTGCGTTGAGGGAGGCCTCGACGTCGGAGATGCGGCCCGTCACAATGAGGGTGCCGCTGAAACGGTCAACAAAACCGAGTTCCACGCCGGAGGATTTGATGGCGATATCGCCTGCGATGATGGCGGTCTCGGCGGGGGACATCGTAACGATGCCGATGGCGGTCTTGGAATACTCCACTGCCGGATCCAGACCGAGTTTCTTGTACAAGATACTGTCGGGGTTGGCGATCACGTGTGCGATTGTGATCTGTTTACCGGGGACAAGTTCTTGCACAATACGCAGTTTTTCTTGCATTGTCAATTCGTTTTCCATCGCATTACCCTCCTATCTTACAGGTGAGCCCGTACCCTTCCGCCACGGATTTGAGCGTTTGCATATGCGAATCCGTCGGGGTGGGCAGGTCGCCCATCAAGTATTCTCTGCCCAAGCCGTCGTATTTGTCTTTGCCGAAACGGTGGTAGGGGAGAAGATTGATTTCCGTAACGCCGTGCAACCCCGCGGCAAATTTGGCGATGGACGCGATCTCTGCCGGTGTGTCGTTAAACGTGGGGATGACGGGGACGCGGATAATGAGTTTTTTTGCATTTTCCGCGATTTTGACAGCATTTTCGAGAATTCGTTCATTGGGTTGGGTGGTGAACGCTTTGTGCTTTGCGCTGTCGGTGTGTTTGATATCCATCAGCACCGTGTCGATATACGGCAACAGTTTTTCAATGGTCTCATACGGGGCGAAGCCCGTGGTTTCCACTGCCGTGTTGATGG
>JAZOBT010000066.1:0-5134 GCA_045596125.1 Acutalibacteraceae bacterium
AAAGAGCTCGGTATTTTGGATGAAAATACGCGTGCTATCACGGGTGCTCAACTCAACGAGATGAGCGACGAGGAGTTCGAAAAAGAATTCCGCAACATCAGCGTATATGCGCGTGTTCAGCCCGAACACAAAACGCGTATTGTTAACGCGTGGCGCAGTGCCGGTTTTGTCACCGCTATGACGGGCGACGGCGTCAACGATGCTCCTTCTATTAAATCTGCAGATATCGGCGTGGGCATGGGTATCACCGGTACCGACGTTACGAAGAACGTGGCGGATATGGTGCTTACCGATGACAACTTTGCGACCATCGTCGGTGCCGTTGAGGAAGGTCGCCGTATTTACGACAACATCCGTAAGGCGATCCAGTTCTTGCTCGGCTCGAATATGAGTGAGGTTATCAGCATCTTCGTTGCTACTTTGATGGGCTTTACCATTTTGGAACCCGTTCACCTGTTGTGGATCAACTTGGTCACCGACTGCTTCCCCGCCTTGGCTTTGGGTATGGAAAAAGCAGAGCACAACATCATGCGCCGTAAGCCGCGTGATGCAAAAGCAGGTATCTTCTCCGGCGGTATGGGCTTTGATGTCGTATACCAAGGCTTGTTGGTTTCCATCTTGGTGCTTATCTCCTACTTTGTGGGTCACTTCATCGAGTCCGGCATGTGGGCTGCTACCAACAGCGCTGACGGTACCACGATGGCGTTCTTGACGATGTCGATGGCGGAGATCTTCCATAGCTTGAATATGCGTTCGCAACGCGGCAGCTTGTTTACTATGCGTACTCACAACACTGTGTTGTACTTGGCTGCAATCGGTTCTCTCGCCGCTACCACCTTGGTATGCGAAGTTCCTTTCTTGGCAACCGCATTTGGTTTCGCCAGCGTCAGCTTGGTTGAGTATGCCATTGCCATTGCGATCGGCTTCTGCGTTATCCCGATCGTGGAAATCGTTAAGTTCATCCAACGCAAAACGGCAAAAAACTAAGTTTATAATGCAAAAGAACGGCACGGTTTATCCGTGCCGTTCTTAATTTATCTCACAAAAGCGCAGGGTAAGCATTGCTTATCCTGCGCTTATTTATTACTTTTTATTTGCTCGAAACACAAACAGTTTACTGACAACGTAGTTTAACAGCAATACCACAATTTGAGCAACAATCTTTACGATTAAAGCGGGGAAATTCAGCCATGTGATAAACACCAGGATGATTACCTCTTCCGCTAAGAAAGTGGCGATCCTGCCACCGTAGAAGCGTGCCATTTGCTTTCCAAATTCCTTCGCACCGCTGGTTGTCGCCTGAAACACCCACAAGCGATTTGTAAAGAAAGCAAAACAAACAGCTAACAGCCACGAGACGGTGTTTGCGACGTGCTCGTTGGTGTGCAGCACATCGTTAAACACCCAAAACGATCCGATGCTGACGACCGTTGTCAAACCACCGAAAAAGAGGTATAACAGCACTTCGCGATGCCGTTTCCAGAACGGTTGCAACGGTAAAAGTAACCGATAAGAAAACAGGCGATCAAACAGATCCTCGCGGCTCATAGCGCACGCCCTTTCTCACCGCGCAACGTGGCGCACCGCTGAAACAATACGCTCTGTTACCGGTGATAGTATCAGATTCAAACCAAATTCGATCAAGAAGTTCGTACCGATCAAACCGAAGAAGATGTAATATACCACTTCTTGCCCTGCCGCCCAGCTGATGAGCGTTTCACGGAACAAGAACCACATCGCCAGTGTAAACAAACCTGTGTTTACAATCGGCACGATAATAGCGCTCAAAATAACACCCAGCACAGGTTTATCCCATTTTTTAAATAGTGCCGCAATCGCACCGCCCGCCGCACCTGCGGCTACACCTTTTGTCAAGCAGACCAGTGCTGTGAGAA
This sequence comes from Acutalibacteraceae bacterium, assembly GCA_045596125.1. Classification (GTDB taxonomy): domain Bacteria; phylum Bacillota; class Clostridia; order Oscillospirales; family Acutalibacteraceae; genus RGIG3009. The sequence continues at coordinate 1,896 of JAZOBT010000066.1, forward strand.
GCGGATCAACATTCCACAGAATATTTCCACCGATATCCATACCGGAAATACAACCGATAACCACGACAACACCAAAGATCAAACCCAACAAAGCACCGGCGCCGGCACCAAATAAAGCACCACCGACGACCAACGGGATGAGCACCAACGACAAGTTAAAAGTGCCGATTTTGATGCCGTAACTCAACAGTTGCAACACGACAATCAATGCAGCCAAAATAGACAACTGCGTTAAACGAACTGTTTTCTTTGATACCATATGTAACACTCCTTGCTGCTGCTCCCAAAGGGATGCAACGCAAAATTTTTATAAAAACCGTCAGGCGCGGTTCTTATCGTAAATCAGACGCAATCCGTCCAAAAGCAGACGTCCGTCATACACCGTCTCGCGATCGCACGCGGCGGCAATCTCGCGACCCAGCCCGCCGGTCACAACCACGGTTGCGGCAGTACCGAGTTCTTTTTCAATACGGTTACACATACCCTCCATCATCGCCGCCGTACCGAATACCGCGCCGGAACGCAGAGAATCACCCGTGTTAGTTCCGATGGCGCGATCGGGCGCTTTGATATGAACGCGTTGCAACAACGAAGCGTTGCTGATCAACGAATCCAACGAGGTTGCCACACCCGGCATAATGGCACCGCCACGGAAAGCACCGGTACTGTCGATCGCCGAAACGGTCGTCGCTGTACCCAGATCCCATACAATGCACGGTGCACCGTATTTGTGAACCGCCGCTACAGCACCGACAAGCAAGTCGGCACCCAATTGGGCGGGGTTGTCAATCCGAATATTCATACCCGTTTTCACACCGGGGCCTACGAGCAGCGGCTCGACGCCGACAATGCGTTCCACAGCCGTGCTGAGAACCGCGTCCAAACCGGGAACTACCGAACTGAGAATCGCTCCGTGAATAGCTGTCGGTTCGATGGAATGTAACCGCAATACCGATAGCAATTCCACCGAATATTGGTCACTTGTGCGGGAACGGTCGGTAGCCAAACGACATTCGCATACCAGTTCTTCCCCTTTAAACACACCGATGGTGAGGTTTGTATTACCCAAATCAAGTGTCAGAAGCACGGACAGTCTCCTCCTCGGTACGACGCGCCACAATATAACGCGGACGGTTTTTCACTTCATCATAAATACGAGCAATATAATGCCCGATAATCCCTAAGCTGATCATAATGGATCCGCCGATCAGCAACAATAACAAAATAACGGTGGTAAAGCCCTCAACGGCTGTACCGAGAAAGAACTTCACCAAGGTTTGGACACCTAAAACAAAGGTACCGATGAGCAACAAACCGCCAAGCACGGTTACCAAACGAAGCGGTGCTGTGGAAAAAGACGTAATATTGTTGATCGCGTATTTAAACAAGCCTTTCACAGACCATTTGGACTGACCGTTGGCGCGTTCTGCCACCTCAAATTCCACCGTAGCCGTGCGAAATCCCGCCCAGAAAGACAAGGCTCTGAAAAAGGTGTCGCGTTCGGTTAATGAATTTAAAGCGTCGACAACTTTGCGGTCTAACAACTTGAAATCGGAGGAAGATTGCATATCCATCCCCACCGCGCTACCGATCAAACGGTAAAACAGTCGCGCAAATAACCCGTGCGAAGCGCGTTCTTTGCCGCGGGTGAGTTTTTTCCCTTCAACTACCTCGTAGCCCTGTTCCCAAAGTTCAAACATACGAGGGATTACTTCAGGAGGAAATTGCATATCGCAATCCGTCACCACGCACGCATCACCCTTGGCTTCTTTTAAACCGGCAAAAATAGCGGCTTCTTTACCAAAATTGCGGCTGAAAGAAACACCGCGCACCGACGGATTGGTGCGAGCACGCTCACAAATCAAAGAATATGTATTGTCGCGTGAACCATCATCTACAAAGATGAGTTCATACGAGATATCGGCAGACTCCAATACAGCGGACAAGCGATCCACCGCGAGATTGATGTTATTTTCTTCGTTATAGGCAGGAATCACGACGGATAACAAACTCATCCGAAAGCCTCCTTTAATAATCACGACGCAATGCGCGCTCCGCTTCGCGTTTCATATCTCTGCGAGCAGCGTCTTCGCGCTTATCGTATAATTTTTTACCACGGCACAACCCCAACTGCACCTTGACACGAGATCCCTTAAAGTACAGGGACAACGGGATCAAGGTCAACCCTTGCTGTTGTTTGAGTAAACCGTACAAACGAAAGATCTCCCGACGGTGCATCAGCAGTTTTCGCGGACGTCGCGGATCACGGTTAAAGATATTCCCTTGTTCGTACGGGCTGATATGCATCCCCTTAACAAACAGTTCACCGTTTTCAACCGCACACCAGGCATCTTTCAGGTTCACCGCACCTTGTCGCAACGATTTTACTTCAGTGCCACACAGCTCAATACCGGCCTCCATCGATTCTTCAACAAAGTAGTCATGGAAGGCTTTTCGATTGTCTGCAATGGTTTTGATAGCAACGCGTTCGCCTGCCATAACAAATCCTCCGTCTCAATACTTATAACTCTTTGCGACCCTCCAAAGACCGCCGTAAGGTAACCTCATCGGCGTATTCCAAATCGCCGCCTACGGGAATACCGTACGCCAAACGGGTAACTTTCACCTCAAACGGCTTGAGAAGACGGGATAAATACATCGCCGTCGCCTCCCCTTCCACCGTCGGGTTGGTCGCCATAATGATCTCCGTAACATCAGTATTCGCCACGCGGGTGAGCAGTTGCTTGATACGCAATTGCTCGGGACCGATACCATCCATCGGTGAGATCGTACCGTGCAGCACGTGATAGACACCTTGATATTCACGTGTGCGCTCCAGTGCTAATACATCCTGCGGTTCTTCTACCACACAGATAGTGCTTTCATCGCGGTTAACAGCCGAACAAACACTGCACTCTTCTTGGTCTGTCAAATTACAACACGTCGCGCATTCGTGGATGTTTTTACGCGCATCCACAATGGAACCGACAAATCGCTCCGCTTCTTCGGTCGGCATAGATAGGATTGAAAACGCCAAACGAACCGCTGTTTTATGACCGATCCCGGGAAGGCGTTCCCATTGTTCGATCAATTTATCCAACGCCGCTACACGATACGCCATACCGTTAGATTCCTTTCTTTTGTTGTTTTAACCGATACCACAGAACAACTGTGATCATACCAAGAAACACACCGAAACTATCTTTTGCGATATCCGCCAACTCAAAGGCACGGCCAGC
>JAZOBT010000067.1:0-6553 GCA_045596125.1 Acutalibacteraceae bacterium
ATGGGTGAATGTCGAGCAGGGCATCCGTCGCATCGACCCCAAACTCAAAGAAGTTGCCGCCGTGTACCGCCTCGGACATTGGCGCACCTTTTGGCACATAAGTGTACCGTCCGTGATGCCGTTTTTCTTAACGGCGGGCGTTAACGGTTTGGGCTTTGCGTGGAAATCGGGTATCGCGGCGGAAGTCATTTGCCGTCCCGCCTTGTCCATCGGGCGCGAGCTACAGGGTGCAAAACTCACGCTCGAAACACCCGAGGTGTTCGCGTGGACCGCGGTGGTCATCGCTCTCAGCATCGTATTGGAACAAGCGCTGTTGCGTGTCACTAACGCCCTTATGGCCAAAGCGGGGAAGGAGGAAACCCATGTTGACACTTGATAAGGTTTCCTTCGCCTACGGTGAAACACCGATACTGGATACTTTCTCACTGTCACTGCCCCAAAAAGGTGCGGTATGTTTCAGCGCCCCCTCAGGCAGTGGCAAAACCACCCTGTTACGGCTGTTGACGGGATTGGAATGTCCCACGTCGGGAAGCATTACACCGCAAGGTGTGCGCACCGCTGTGGTGTTCCAGGAAAACCGCCTGTTACCGTGGCTGACGGTGGAACAAAATGTCGCCTTGGTCTGCCCTCACGCAAACATACACCCCTATCTGGAAGCGGTGGAGTTGTATGAGGATCGGAATAAATATCCTGCACAACTCAGCGGCGGTATGCAACGCCGCGTGGCATTGGCACGTGCACTCGCCTACGGCGGCGATCTGCTGTTGCTGGATGAACCGTTTACGGGCTTGGACGCCGCTTTGCGCGAGCGCATTGCCGCGGCGTTTCGCGAGCGGTTTGCGGATGCGTGCATCGTACTCATCACGCACTCGCCCGAAGAAGCGGCGTTGTTTGGCGCAACCGTAGTGTCTCTTTCGTTTCCGTTATCGGGTACTATAGGGTAAGCAAAGCAAAGAACTGTCAAAAACGGTTCTTTGCTTTTTTGTTGCCAACGTCCAAAAGGTGTGTTATACTAAAAAGTGAGGTGATCGATTATGCAACGCGATGCTTTTTCGGCCGGCGTAGAACCCGGCGGTCTGCACTCTCATCACGAAATTAAAATTTTGATCTGTTATATGCTCAGCGGCATTTACGAGCCCCTGCCCCGCTCTGCGATTTTGGATATTTTGAGCGGTGACGGTATGGCCAATTTTTTTGACGCCGCCGCAGCAATTGATGATTTGGTGGAACGCGGCAACCTGTCCGAAACCGAGGGCGGTCTCCTTTCGGTAACCGCGTCGGGCAAACACGCCGCCACCACACTGGCTGATATGATTCCTTTCACTCTGCGTGAACGCTCGGTAGATGCCGCGCTTCGCCTGTTGGCGCGCCAGCACAGCGAGCGTGACAACCGCGCCGAAATCGCCCCTGCGCCGAACGGCGGATGGACGGTAACATGCTCGGTGGGTAACACCACACCGTTACTGCGATTCGAATTGCTGGTAGGCGACGAATTGCAAGCCGAGCAAGTCCGTGACCGCTTTTTGAACGATCCGTTACTGCTGTATCAAAGTATGATCGGTATTTTAACCGGCAGCGCTTCTTTGCGGCATACGCCGGAACAGATCGTCATCGATCTACCGTAAGGAGGAAGTCGAATGAACAAGCATACTTCCCCCCTCATTCTCATCGTCGATGACGAAATGCGTATGCGCCGTGTCATTGCCGACTATCTGCGCATCAAAGAGTATCGTACCGTGGAAGCCGCCGACGGTGTTGAAGCACTTGCGGTGTTCCGTGCAGAGCACCCCGATCTGGTCTTGCTCGACGTGATGATGCCGCGGATGAACGGCTGGGATGTGTGCCGCACCATCCGCGAAACGCACAACACCCCCATCATCATGTTAACAGCGCGCAGCGAAGAAGAGGACGAATTGCAAGGCTTTGAACTCGGTGCCGACGAATACATCGCCAAACCGTTTAGTTTGAAAATTTTATTTGCCCGCATTGAAGCAGTGCTACGTCGCAACAACGAGCAAACCGAAACAGAAGTTGCGCCCTCGCTCTTGCACGTAGATCGCCTATCCCGCGAGGTAACAGTCAGCGGTACACCGGTACAACTGACGTATACGGAATTTGAATTACTGGAATATTTAATGACCAACAAGGGCTTGGCTTTGTCGCGCGACCGTATCCTCGACAACGTGTGGAAGTACGATTACGACGGAGACGCCCGCACGGTGGATACCCATATCAAAAAATTACGCAGTAAGTTGGGCGATGCCGGCGAGATGATCAAGACCATTCGCGGTATCGGCTATAAATTTGAGGGATAACGATGAACGGTAACACAACCAAGGGCTTTTTTCGTTCCATTGCGGGTAAAGTGACCGCCGTGCTGGCGTTGTGTATTGCAATTTTAGTGCTCATCAACTGGTTGCTCAACAGTTTTGCGCTTTTGGATAACTACGAACAAGAGCAAAGCGAACTACTCGTTCAAAGCTACGTCGAGATCAACAGCGCCCCTCGGTCGCAACGCACCCTTCTCGGTTTGTTAGAAGGATACGATGTTGAGCACGGCATCGGCGCACTTGTGTGGTCGGATGCGCATGTATTATACAATCAACAGTGGACACCGCCGCCGTTGTTTGGCGGCGCCACATTTTTGTCGCCTTTGGCCCTACCCAACGGCACGTATGAAATCTCTAACCGTACACCCCCGCAAGCCGATACGGGCGAACATTGGCTGACACTCACAGCACGCACGACCGACGGGCTGAATGTGATGTTATGGTTATCCCTATCAGGCGTGGGTACGGGTACCGCGATCACCAACCGATTTTTGTTGTGGTCGGGTATCATTACCTTGCTCATCGGTGCCATCGCTTCCGTATTGCTGGCACGCTCGTTCACCCAACCGGTGCAACGCTTGTCGGTTATGGCAAAACGTATGGCAGGGCTGGATTTCACCGATCGCTACACCGCTGTCGGCCACGACGAACTGGCGGAACTAGGCACCAGCTTAAACACCGTGTCCGAAACGCTGGAGCGCAATCTGTCAGAACTCAAAACCGCGAACCTGCGGTTACAACACGATATGGAGCAACAAGCCAAGCAAGCCGAAGCGCATCGGCATTTTATTCGCAATGTATCGCACGAACTGAAAACCCCGCTCGCCCTCATCCAGACTTACGCGGAGGGGTTAAGCGAAAATGCCGCCGACGATCCCGAAAGCCGCGCCTACTACTGCGAAGTCATTGAAGATGAAGCACAGAAATTGACCCAAATGCTCTCTAAATTAACGATGCTGATGCAGTTGGAAGCAGGCGGCGAAGAACTGCTTATCGATCGGTTTGATATGACGCAGTTGCTGTCGCGCTTGCTCACACGCTACGCACCGTTGTTCGAGGAAAAGCAACTTCCTCTCCCCGCTCTCCCGAGCGAGCCGTGCTTTGTGTGGGGCGACGCGATGTTAATTGAAAACGTGGTCACCAATTACTTAACCAACGCGCTCAACCACATCACTCCGCAAGGAGAAATTCGCATCACCTGCGAGCCGACCGAGCACGAGACGGTACGCGTATGTGTTTGCAACACCGGCAATCCGATCCCCGAGGAAGATATGCCCCACATTTGGGAAAGTTTTTACAAAGTGGATAAAGCTCGCACCCGCGCGTACGGCGGAACCGGCATCGGATTATCCGTCGTATCTGCCATTATGCGCGCACACGCGATGCCGTTCGGCGCCGAAAACACAAGCGACGGCGTTTGTTTCTTCTTTGAATTATCCATCCGATAACCGTATATATAAGTTAAACGCCACGTCCGACGGACGTGGCGTTTAACATTATCTATCCTGTAAGAACCACGATAAGCCGGTGTACCGCAACGTCTTGCGGTCATTTTGCACCATCGATCGCACCGTCTCACGGCTACCCACCATCACCAGCACATTTTGCGCACGGGTAACAGCGGTGTACAACAAATTGCGATAACACAACTGCAACGGATTGCGATACACAGGCATCACTACCGTGTGGAACTCACTACCTTGACTCTTATGCACCGTAATCGCGTATGCCAGTTCCAGTTCCTGCGCTTGATCCCACGTGTATAACGCCACTCGATCATCGTAGCGGATACGCATGGTTTGTTCCCGCACATTGATCTCTTCCAACGCACCAATATCGCCGTTGAAAACGCCGCTCCCCGTCTCGCCTGTGTCTCGTGTCCAAAGAATATCGTAATCGTTGCGAATGTGCATCACCTTATCGCCCTCACGCAACAACCCGTTCTCGCCCCGCCATTCGCGCTTTTTGTCATCTGCAGGGTTGAGTTCGGCTTGCAGCAATTCGTTGAGATGCACTGTGCCGACCTCCCCTTTTCTGCCGGGGCTGAGCACCTGAATCCCGTTCCACACATCCGTGCCGTACCCTGCGGGTAACCGACGGGTACACAGATCCACCACCGTCTGCACGGTATCGGTCGCACTGTGTTGCGGCAGGAAAAAGAAATCCCCTGTCTTGTTGTTCAGTGTCGGCATATCACCTTTGACAATGCGGTGCGCATTGGCAACGATATCGCTCTCCAACGCTTGTCGAAACACCTCGGTCAACTCCACCATCGGCAGTGCGCGACTCTCGATCAGATCGTGCAAAACGCGTCCCGCACCCACGGCCGGCAACTGATCGGTATCCCCTACCAAAATCAAACGGCAACCGGGACGCAGCGCCCGCAGTAAACTATCGAACAATTTGGTATCCACCATCGACATCTCATCCACAATGAGCGCATCCGCATCCAGCGGATTCTTTTCGTTGCGTTCAAACACGGGCGTATCACTGTCATCCCACTGCACTTCGAGCAGGCGATGAATGGTGCGCGCCTCGCGCCCCGTCAACTCCGCTACACGTTTCGCGGCACGTCCCGTAGGCGCGGCGATCTCGACCCGTTCACCCAACCCTTCCAGCAACATAATGATCGCGCGCAGGGTGGTGGTCTTACCCGTACCGGGACCACCTGTTAGAATCAAAACGCCCTTTTCAATGGCGGCAAGAATCGCCAAGCGTTGCTGGGTTTGGTAATGAATATTGTTTTTTTGCTCTGCTGTTTCGAGATTCCGTTCAACCAGCGGTGTAATCGCGGTATGAAACCCCGTCATCAACCGAATCCGCGACGCAATATACCGCTCTGCCAAATGCAAATCCGGCAAGAAAATATACGTGCGCTCATCAAATGTTTCCGCCCGCACGGTAAAGCTTTGAATCATTTCCGCAATGGTTTCCGTCACTGCTGACTCCCGTACTTCGAGCAATGCGCTCGCGGCGGTTACGAGTTTTTCCTGCGGCAAACACGTGTGCCCATTGTGCAAATTGTGCCGTAACACGTGCAAAACGCCCGCTTGTACACGGAATGGGTCATCCGCAACGCGCTCCATTCCCATCGCAATACGATCGGCTCGTTCAAAACCAATGCGCAACCCCGAGGAGCACAAACAATACGGATCTTTGCGCACGGTATCTACCGTGGCGGCGCCCCACCGTTTCCAGCACCGTACCGCTTCGCTTTGCGTCAACCCATACCCCGAAAACGCCAAGATCACCTCGCGCAGTCCAAACTGCTCACGATACGCCTGCGCGATCTTTTTCGCTCGTGCGGCGGTAATGCCGCGTACCGCCGTCAACCGATCGGGTTCTTCTTCCATAATGCGCAAGGTATCCTCGCCGAATTTTTCTACCAACGAAGCGGCGGTGGCAGGCCCGACCCCCTTGATCGCACCCGACGCCAAGTAACGAAACACCGAATCGGTATCGGTCGGCAAACGATACTCATAGCTTTCCGCACGGAACTGGCGACCGAATCGGTTGTGCTCCACCCATTCGCCCGCCAATTGCAGATGCTCACCCGCTTGTACCGCGGGCAAAAATCCAACCACCTTATGAAATTCATCCGCGTCCGCTACTTCCAGTACGGTCCAGCCGTTTTCCTCGTTGCGGAACACCACGCGCTCAACCACACCGCAAAGCCGTTGTTCATTCGCCATTTGTTACCTCATAAAAACCGAACAAATTTTCGTTTTTTAGTATTATACCCCACTTTTCGGTTCTTGTAAAGCATTTTCAAGCATTTTTTGCCATTCTTTTTCGGCAACAAAATCTACCCGTAAACGGCGGCACACTTCCTCTGTCAATATTACGCTTTCGGGGGTCAATCCCGTATCCAATACGATCGGATGAAAACCGTAACCTCGCAACAGCGCGGTACGCCGCGCGTGGTATTCGGCATCTTCCCGATCACCGCTCATCGGAATTACTAAGTACCCGTTGTTTCCGCCGTCGTCGCACAACAAACGGCAAGCAAGATGCCACAACAGTTGCGCCGCCCCGTATACTGCCAGCAACATACCAATCGCCAAAGGAATCGTTTCTCTCATACCCATTCTCCTCTCCGCCGATATTCCAACGTATGCCGACGGACGGGCAGCCGTGTTACAAAAAACACCCACAGGCGCACAGCAGTATGGCTGAGCGCCTTATCTTTTGAAAAGAATACGGCAAATTGCATAAAAACTATT